>JAFHCF010000257.1:0-11301 GCA_048497495.1 Prosthecomicrobium sp. | reverse complement strand
TCCCGATTCCGGCGGTCGCCGCCGGCCGCCCGTCCCGGTTCCGGGCTCAGTTCTGCCGATTGAAGAACGCCGGCCCTCGGCCGAGCACCTTCTCGTCGATGTCGCCGATCGCCCTGCGGTCCTTGTCCGGATAGTCGAACAGCGACAGGACGTGGCGGATGACGTCGAGCTTCAGCCGGCGCTTGTCGTTGCCGAGGCCGATCACCCAAGGCGCCTCGTCGGTATGAGTGCGTTCCAGCATGCGGTCGCGGGCGCGGGTGTAGTCGTCGTATTTGTCGATCGCCGCCTGATCGATCGATGAGATCTTCCACACCTTGAGCGGGTCGTGCCGCCGGTCGTGAAAGCGCGACAGCTGCATCTCCCGGCCGACGTCGAAGTAGAACTTGACGAGGTGGATGCCCTCGTCGGTGATCATGTCCTCGAAGCGGGGCGTCTCCTTGAGGAACAGTTCGGTCTGTTCCGGCGTGCAGAAGCCCATCACCGGCTCGACCCCGGCGCGGTTGTACCAGGAGCGGTCGAACATCACGACCTCGCCGCGCGTCGGCATGTGGGCGACGTAGCGTTGGAAGTACCATTGCCCGGTTTCCGCCTCGCTCGGCTTGGGCAGGGCGACGACCCGGGTGCGACGCGGGCTCATGTATTGCCGGAAGGCGCCGATCACCGAGCCCTTGCCGGCGGCGTCGCGCCCCTCGAAGACGACGACGATGCGCCGGCCCTCGGCGATCGCCCAGGTCTGCAGCTTGACCAGTTCGATCTGCAGTTTCTCCAGGGCGGTTTCGAAGATGTCGTCGTCGAGCGGCTCGTCGTAGGGATAGCCGCCCGAGGAGAAGGCCCGTTCGGCCACCCACTTCGGCAGTTTCGGGTCGTCGAGAGCGAAAGGTTGGTCGCCGTTCCCGGATTTTTCGTCAGCCTTCGCGAGAACGTCGTCTCTTCCGGCTTTCTTCTTGTCGTGGTGATGATCGCCCATCGACGCGCCCTTCGTGATTCGTCGGGACTTCGGTCCCTGGTGGATCCTGGCGGGGTGACGGAACGTCCCGTCGCGACGAGACTATCATCGTCGCCACGCGACGCGAGTCGGGTCGGATCGTCCGGGTCGGGTCTGGTCGTATCGAGTCGTCCGGGGCGAGACGAGAAGGAAGCCGATGAGCATCGACGAGGATCCCGATCAGGTCGCGGCCGGTGACGCCATGTCGCCGCGCGTCGCCGTGCCCTGGGGGCTGGCGGCGCTCACCGTCGTCCTCGCCGGCCTTTCGGTCATGCTGTGGAACATGCCGATCTGGGCGGCGACCTTCGGCGGCTTCGCCATCGTCGCCGTCGCCGCCCTGTCGCGTCCCGAGCCGGTGCAGGCGCGCCGTCGGATGGCTTCGCGCCGCGGCTTACGCCGGCCGCCCTGGCCGGAGGCGGCGATGAAGGCGACGCTCGACGCGCTCGACGACCCCTGCATCCTGGTCGACGCCGGCGGCACCGTGCGCTTCGTCAACCAGGAGGCGAGCGCCCGCTACAACGGCTTGCGCCCCGGCGATCCCCTGTCCTTCCGCCTGCGCATCACCGCCCTCCACGACGCCCTCGACCGGGTCGTCGCCCTCGACCGCCCCGAGACGGTCGAATGGCATGAGAAGGTACCGACCGACCGCTGGTTGCGCGCCCATCTCTCGCCGATTCGCCATCCCGCCGGTCCGCGCCCCGACGACGGCCGCCCCGATTTCGTGCTCCTGCGCATCGAGGACCTGACCGAGAGCCGCCGGGTCGAGCGCATGCGCGCCGACTTCGTCGCCAACGCCAGCCATGAACTCAGAACGCCGCTCGCCGCCGTCACCGGCTTCATCGAGACCCTCCAGGGCGCGGCTCGCAACGACGACAGGGTGCGCGACAAGTTCCTCGCCGTCATGGCCGAGCAGGCCGGGCGGATGAAGCGGCTGATCGACGATCTCCTCTCGCTGTCGCGCCTCGAGATGCGGGCCCACGTCCGCCCCGAGGCGGCCGTCGACCTCGCCGAGGTGCTGCCGCACGTGGTGGACCTGGTGAGCCCGGCGGCGGCGGCGGCCGGCGTCGAGGTGAACCTCACCGGCTGCGGTGGTCCGTGCCCGGTGCGCGGCGACCGCGATGAACTGGTGCAGGTCTTCATCAATCTGATCGAGAACGCGGTCAAATACGGCGCATCCGGCGGTCGGGTGGAGGTCTCCGTCGGCGGCGATCCCGGCGACGACCGCCATTTCACCGTCGCGGTGCGCGACTTCGGCGCCGGCATCGATCCTGTCCACCTGCCGCGCCTCACCGAGCGTTTCTACCGCGCCCACACCGAACAGACCGGCGTGCTGCGCGGCACCGGGCTGGGGCTCGCCATCGTCAAACACATCGTCACGCGCCACGGTGGGCGCCTCACAATCGAATCCAAACCGGGTGAAGGATCGACCTTCATGGTCCGCCTCGATCGCTTCGGCCCTTCCCAGCCCAGAGAAAATGCAGAGCCCGAACAATGAGTTGAAGTGTCACGAAACTGACGCTTCCATGTCATAGAAAGTTGCCCGACAGCGTCTCCCAGCCGTCTCGCGCGCCCTCCGGCGGAGCGAGCGGCGGCGGGGTCGACGAAGGGCGGCGCCCATTGCCCGT
Source organism: Prosthecomicrobium sp. (assembly GCA_048497495.1). GTDB lineage: Bacteria > Pseudomonadota > Alphaproteobacteria > Rhizobiales > Ancalomicrobiaceae > JAFHCF01. The sequence goes on along the minus strand of JAFHCF010000257.1, from coordinate 8,691 downwards.
CGGCGCGGCCGACCCGAGGAGGAGAGCATTCGATGACCGACCACACCGTCAGTTCCTTCGATCTGGAACTCAAGGACCTTGCCGGACAGATCGCCGAGATGGGCGGGCTCGCCGAGGGTCTGGTGGCCGATTCGATCACCGCGCTGGTGCGTGGCGACACCGCGCTCGCCCAGAAGGTGATCGCCTCCGACGCCCGCCTCGACCGGCTCCAGCATCAGGTCGAGGAACACGCCATAGGGATCATCGCCCGCCGCCAGCCGATGGCGAGCGACCTGCGCGAGATCTTCGGCGCCATGCGAATCTCCTCCGACCTCGAGCGGGTCGGCGACCTCGCCAAGAACATCGCCAAGCGCGTCATCTCCATGGGCGGCGTGGTCCAGATCAAGCGCATCGTCATCGGCGTCGAGCATCTCGCCGAGATCGCGCTCGAGCAGTTGAAGAACGTTCTCGACAGCTACACGTCCCGCGATTCCGCCGGCGCGTTGTTGGTTCGCGAGCGCGACGACCAGATCGACGCCCTCTACACCTCGCTGTTCCGCGAACTCCTGACCTACATGATGGAAGATCCGCGCAACATCTCGTTCTGCACGCACCTCCTATTCTGCGCCAAGAACGTCGAGCGGATCGGCGATCACGCCACCAACGTCGCCGAGACGGTCCACTACGTGGTGACCGGCGAGCAACTCCTCGACGATCGTCACAAGATCGACGACACCGGCGCCATGCCCACCGAACTGCCGAAGTGAGGATCGAGGATACCCAATGGCGCGCGTGCTGATCGTCGAGGATGAGGAGGCTCTCGGTCTCCTCTTGCGCTACAATCTCGAGGCGGAAGGCTACGAAGTCGAGGTCTGCACGCGCGGCGACGACGCCGATACCCGTCTCAAGGAATCGGTGCCCGATCTCCTCGTCCTCGACTGGATGCTGCCGGGGCTCTCCGGCATCGAGCTCTGCCGGCGCCTGCGCACCCGTCCCGAGACCGAGCGCCTGCCGATCATCATGTTGACCGCCCGTGGCGAGGAGAGCGAGCGTATCCGCGGACTTTCCACCGGCGCCGACGACTTCGTGGTCAAGCCCTTCTCGACCCCCGAACTGATGGCCCGCGTCCGCGCCATGCTGCGCCGGGTCCGCCCCGAACTGGTGTCGACGGTGCTCAAGGCCGGCGATCTCGAACTCGACCGCGAGACCCATCGGGTCCGCCGGGCAGGGCGCGAGATCCATCTCGGGCCCACCGAATATCGCCTGTTGGAATTCCTCATGCAGTCGCCCGGCCGCGTCTATTCGCGCGAGCAACTGCTCGACGGGGTCTGGGGCATGGACGTCTATGTCGACGAGCGCACCGTCGACGTCCACGTCGGCCGCCTGCGCAAGGCGATCAACCGCACCCGCGATCGCGACCCGATCCGCACCGTGCGCGGTTCCGGCTACGCCTTCGACGACCAGTTTTCCGCCATCACGGTGTGACGGGAACCGATCTCGCCGACGATGTCGAAGCAATCCCTCGTTACGGCTAGAGCAGTTTCCGATCTGATCGCATCAGTTCGGAAACTGCTCCGGCTCATTGTTGGAGCAAGTTCTCATCGACCGGACTGATTCAGTCCGGTCGGAACATGCTCAAAAAGAAAAGCCCGGCGGTATCCCGTCGGGCTTTCTCGTGTTCGGGTCGGAGCCGTCGGCTCAGCCGCGCATGACGCGACGGTCGCGGCGGCGGTCGGAGACCGGCTGATAGGCGATGCGGGCGTGATAGCCGCAATAGGGGATGCCGGTGTCGGAGCGGCGGGCGCAGAAGTGGAAGTCGCTGGTGCTCGGGTCGCCGATCGGCCACTTGCAGGTCTGCTCGTTGATCTGCAGGACGGAGCAGTTGGGGATCAAGGGTTCCTCGGAGAGCGAGAAGATTTGCGGCGTCGGCGCCGGCTGCGGCCGGGACATCGGCATCGCGTCGCTCTTCAGGGCGACGTTGCCGATCGAGATCGGCGAGCCGCCGGACCCCCGACCCGTCGAACCCATCGGCCGCGCCGCCGGCTTCTTGGGCCGCGCCGCCTGCGGCTGCGGCGCCTTCGCCCGGCCCGACAGGCCGAGGCGATGGACCTTGCCGATCACCGCGTTGCGCGTCACACCGCCGAGTTCGGCGGCGATCTGGCTTGCGGAAAGGCCCTCGCTCCACAGCTTCTTCAGGAGGTCGACCCGGTCGTCGGTCCAGGAGATCATCGCGTCCTCGCATTCGGTGAGCGTTCCGGCCGGTCGAATCCCTCATCACCGGAGGAATCCTCCGGTCCGGACACCCTCGCGGATGCCCGACGTATGATGACGGGAAACTCGGGACCTGAAGAACGCCGCACGAGATGTCGTGTTCAATGAGCGTCAAACTACACTATCCGTAGACTCTCGAGCAACCCGGCCCCACTCCCTTTCGGTGGATGAAGCGGTTCTTTTCCCCAGCCTTGAGTCCGATCTGCAACAGCTCCGGCGCTCCGTCGCCTCTTTTGCCGGGAAACCGACGGGGCGGATCGCGGCCGACGCGACCGAAGGCTCGGCGCGTGGCGGGCGCGACGAAATGTGGAAGGGCGGAAACGTTGACATTCCGCGATGTTCTCCTTCAATATGCGGGCGAGACGAGGTGCCGCCGACGAGGCGGCATTGTTCGTTTTCGGCCCCCGGTGCGCCGCATCCGGTTCGGCCGCCTTCATCCCGATCGGGGTCGTTCTCGACGCGCCCGGTTCTCGAACTCGCGCTTCCCGTCGCACTCGCCCGCGAGACGACGAGACGGTCGGCGGGGGGCCCGGGAACCGTCGCGACGGAGCGATGTCCCCGAAGATCCGCGCCGGAGTAAGCGCCATGACCGACACCTCGCTCTTCTCGACCTTCGCTCGGGCCGATCTCGCCTTCGAGCGAGGAGAAGGCGTCTGGTTGGAGACGGCGTCCGGCGACCGCTATCTCGACATGATGGCCGGCATCGCCGTCAATTCGCTCGGCCATTGCCACCCCCATCTCGTCGCCGCCCTGAAGGATCAGGCCGAGAAGCTCTGGCACGTCTCCAACGTCTTCGCCGCGCCCCATCAGGAGCGGCTCGCCCGGCGGCTCTGCGAGGTCTCCTTCGCCGATCGGGTGTTCTTCACCAATTCCGGCGCCGAGGCGCTCGAATGCGCCATCAAGACGGCGCGTCGCTGGCAATGGTCCAAGGGTCGGCCGGAACGCTATCGTCTCGTCACCTTCGAGGGCGCCTTCCATGGCCGGACGCTGGCCACCATCGCCGCCGGCGGCCAGGAGAAATACCTCGAGGGCTTCGGCCCCAAGGTCGAGGGCTTCGACGGTGTCGAGGGGTTCGACGAGGCGGCGGTGCTCGCCGCCATCGGCCCGGAGACCGCCGGCATCCTGATCGAGCCGATCCAGGGCGAGGGCGGCGTCCGTCCGGTGCCGCCGTCGTTCCTCTCCTGGCTCCGCAGCCTGTGCGACGAACTCGATCTGCTGCTGATCTTCGACGAGGTCCAGTGCGGCCTCGGCCGGACCGGCCACCTGTGGGCCCATCAGGGCGTCGGCGTCACCCCCGACATCCTCGCCTCGGCCAAGGGCATCGGCGGCGGCTTCCCGCTCGGCGCCTGCCTCGCCACCGAGGATGCCGCCTCCGGCATGACCGCCGGCACCCATGGCACCACCTATGGCGGCAGCCTGCTCGCCATGGCGGTCGGCAATGCCGTGCTCGACATCGTCCTCGCCCCCGGTTTCCTCGGCGAGGTCGAGGCCAAGGGCCTGAAACTCAAGCAGAAGCTCGCCTCGCTGGTCGATCTGCATTCCGGCATCTTCGAGGAGGTGCGCGGCGAAGGTCTGTTGCTCGGCCTCAAGTGTCGGGTCCCGGCGGCCACCGCGGTCGCCGCCATGCGTGAACAGAAGCTGTTGACGGTCGGTGCCGGCGACAACGTGGTGCGTTTCCTGCCGGCCCTGGTGGTGAGCGATGCCGAGATCGACGAGGCGGTGGTGCGGGTGGAAGCCGCGGCCCACGCCCTCGAAGGGGGCTTCGGCCTCGGCGACAAGGGAGCCGCCGCGTGATGTTGAAGACCGGTGAACGTCATTTCCTCGACATGACCGACGTGAGCGGCACGGAATTGCGCGCCATCATGGAGGAATCCAAGCGGCTGAAATCCGTCCGCCGCGGCGCCATCAGCGGCCAGGGCCCGCTCGCCGGCAAGGTGCTGGCGATGATCTTCGAGCGTCCCTCGACCCGCACCCGCGTCTCCTTCGACGTCGGCATGCGCGAACTCGGCGGCGAGACGGTCATGCTGACCGGCGACGAGATGCAACTCGGGCGCGGCGAGACCATCGCCGACACCGCCCGCGTCCTGTCGCGTTACGTCGACGCCATCATGATCCGCATCCTCGACCACGAGGCGCTGAAGGAACTGGCGGCCAACGCCACCGTTCCGGTGATCAACGGCCTGACCAAGCACTCCCACCCCTGCCAGATCATGGCCGACGTCCTCACCTTCGAGGAACATCGCGGTCCCATCGCCGGCAAGACCGTGGCCTGGACCGGCGACACCAACAACGTGTTGTCCTCGCTGATCCACGCCGCCGCGCGTTTCGACTTCAAGCTGCGCATCGCCACGCCGCCGGAACTGGCGCCGCGCACCGACATCGTCAACTGGGCCCGCAAGAACGGCGCCTCGGTCCACCTCACCGCCGACCCCTACGAGGCGGTGGCCGGGGCCGATTGCGTCACCACCGACACCTGGGTGTCGATGGGCGACGACGAGAGCGAGCGTCGCCACAACCTGTTGAAGCCCTATCAGGTCAACGCCCGGCTGATGGCGGCGGCGAACGAGGACGCCATCTTCATGCACTGCCTGCCCGCCCATCGCGACGAGGAGGTGACGGAAGAGGTGATCGACGGACCGCAGTCGGTGGTCTTCGACGAGGCGGAGAACCGGCTCCACGCCCAGAAGGGCGTGCTCGCCTGGTGCCTCGGCGCCACCGGCGCCTGATACCGAAGGGCATTGAAGGCGACCGTCGGGATGAGGCGGCCCGGCTGTGCCCTGGCAATCGGGCGCGGCCTCCCCATATGGGGAACATCCGAGCCGACGCCGCCCCGACGGGCAGCGGTCGGCTCTCCTGTTTCGCGCCGAGACATCACGAGGCCGCCATGAGCGAGACCGCCGCCGCGTTCGATACCGTTCTGCCCTTCACCGTGCCCGATCTCGACGTGCGCGGCCGTGTCGTCCATCTCGGACCGGCCCTCGACGCCGTCCTGGCGCGCCACGCCTACCCCGAACCGGTCGCCCGCCTCCTCGCCGAGGCGATCGCGCTGACCTCGCTGCTCGGCACCGCGTTGAAGTTCGAGGGCCGTTTCATCGTCCAGACCCGCACCGACGGGCCGGTATCGATGCTGGTGGTCGATTTCCAGACCCCGGACGGAGTGCGCGCCTATGCGAGCTTCGACGCGGCCCTGGTGACGGCGGCCGTCGCCGAGGGTCGCGCCACGCCGGCCGACCTGCTCGGCCGCGGCCATCTCGCCATGACCATCGACCAGGGCGGCGACATGAACCGCTACCAGGGCGTCGTGCCCCTCGATCGCACCAGCCTCGAGGAAGTCGCCCACGTCTGGTTCGCCCAGTCCGAGCAGATCCCCACCCGGGTCCGCCTCGCCGTCGCCGAAGTGCTGACCCGCGAGCCCGGCGGCACCACCCGCCACGCCTGGCGCGCCGGCGGCCTCCTGGTGCAGTTCCTGCCGGAGAGCGAGGACCGGGTCCGGGCGCGCGATCTCCATCCCGGCGACGCGCCGGAGGGCACCGAGCTCCATCGGGTCGAGGTCGACGACGCCTGGGCCGAGGCCGAGGCGCTGACCGGCACCGTCGAGGACGTCGAGCTGACCGATCCGGCGGTCACCGCCGAGCGTCTGCTCTACCGCCTCTTCCACGAGCGCGGCGTCCGCGTCTTCGACCCGCAGCCGATCGTCGAGCGTTGCCGCTGTTCGCGCGAACGTGTCTCCGACATGCTCGCGAGCTTCACCGCCGAGCAGGTCGACGACATGACCGTCGACGGCCGCATCGTCGTCACCTGCGAATTCTGCTCGACCCGCTACGACTTCGATCCGAAGGACGTCGGTCCCGCGGCGCGGTGACCGGTCTCCGACCGGCGCCGCTTCGCCCGGGGGCGGCGGTGGCGGCCGGGGAGGTCCGTGGCCTTTCGGGGATCCTCAGGAGAAGGCGAGCTTGGCGCCGACGAGCGCCAGGACGATCGCCAAGAGCGACCGCAGGATCACCTCCGGGGTGCGCGACGCCAGCAGGCTGCCGATCACCACGCCCGGGATCGAGCCGACCAGGAGTTGGCCGAGCAGCACCAGATCGACCGACCCGATCCACCAGTAGCCCATGCCGGCGATGAGCGTCAGCGGCACCGCGTGGGCGATGTCGGACCCGACCAGTCGGGTGACCGGCAGGTTGGAATAGAGGATCAGCAATACGGTCATGCCGATCGCGCCGGCGCCGACCGAGGAGATCGACACCACCAGACCGAGCACCGCGCCGGTCGCCACCGTGGCGATCACCCGTCCCGGGCCGCTGCGGCTCTCGCCGCGCCAACGCAGGGCGAAGGCGAGAATCTGGGCGCGGAACAGCAGCGACAGCGAGGTGATCAGCAGGGCCCAGCCGAGCGTCACCGCGATCAGATGCCCGGCGTCGCCGTGCACCTCCATCCGCGACAGGGCGAAGAGGGTCGCCGCCGTCGTCGGCACGCTGCCCAGAGCCAAGAGCCCGGTGACGCTCCAGTCGACGGTGCGGTTGAAACCGTGCGCCACCACCCCGGCGCTCTTGGTCGTCGCCGCGAACAAGAGATCGGTGCCGACCGCCGTGACCGGGTGAACGCCGAACAAGAGGACCAGCAGGGGCGTCATCAACGAGCCGCCGCCGACCCCGGTCATGCCGACCAGCATGCCGACGCCGAAGCCGGAGACCATGTGCGCGAGGTCGAGCGCGTCGAAGAACGTCATGGGCATCGCCTCACGCTCGGTTCGTGGGGCGCGCGAGGGCGGCCACCTCGGTCCGCCGCCGGCGCGCTCGAGACCCACCGCGACGGGCGGATCCGGCGAAGGAACCGCCGCCTCGGTCGGCGTTCCGACCCGGACTATCGGCGATGCGGCGTTCGCGAACAAGCCGACGCCACACCAATCCGGTCGCTCCCGGGAGCATGGCGTTCCTCGTGCCCGGTGCTTCGTGGCGGAAAGCAATCATTCGTGGCGTCTCAGGCGCGCGGCGTTTGGTCGCCGAGAAAATCGAGCGCGAAGGCGGCGAGCGTGTCGCAGGCATGGGCGATGTTGCCCTTCAGCGTCGCCGGCGACGCGCCGCGCGGCCCGAAGTCGTGACTGCCGTCGACGATCCATTCGAACCGGGCGCGGGCGCCGACGTCGAGGCTCTCCACCTCGGCCCGGCTGCCGAATTCGTCGCGCTCGCCCTGCAGGACGAGGATGGGCAGCAGGCCGTTCCGCAAGGGGGTGAGGCGGATCTCCTCGGGTCGGCCGGGGCCGTGGAACGGATATCCGAGGCAGACGACGCCGACGACGTCTTCACCGAGCGCCTCGCCCGCCGTCATCGCCGCGACCCGCCCGCCCATCGACTTGCCGCCGATCACCAGCGGCCCGACGCGCTCGGGCGCGGCGAGCACCGCCTCGATCGCGGCGCCGAATTCCGGGATCAGCTTCTCCGCCTTGGGCGGGGGAAACTTCTTGCCCGTCGCCCGCCGCTTCGCCATGTAGCCGAATTCGAAGCGGGCGACCGCCAGCCCACGCCCCGCCAGCCCCTCGGCGACACGGGTCATGAAGCTCGAATCCATCGGCGCGCCGGCGCCGTGGGCGAGAAGCACGGTGGCGCGCGCGCCGGGTTCGACGGTCCACAGGAGTTCGGGCATCGGGTCTTTCCGTTGGAGGGGTGGGCGCGGGCTTCAGTAATAGCCGCGTGGGAACCAGCGCAGATAGAGCTCGGCGAGCTTGCCGTCCTCGGCGAGCCGCTGCAACCCGTAGTCGAGGGCGCGCCGCAGGCGGCGATTGCCCTTGGCGACGGCGATCCTCAGGCCCTCGCCGAAATAGCCGCTCTCCAGCCACGGTCCACCGCGAAAGACGCAGCACCGGCGCGCCGAGGCGCCGTCGAGCCAGAAGGAGAGCGCGATGGCGTCGCCGAAATGCGCCTCCACGGCGCTCTCGCGCAGCGCGTCGCGCGCCGCCGTCTCGTCGGGATAGGCGGCGACCCGCGACTTGGGGAACTGTTCCAGCACGAAACGCTCGTGCGCCGATCCCGACACCACCGAGATCCAACGATCGGCGAGCCCCTCCGGCGTCGCCTCGAGCGTCGCGCCCTCGCGCATGACGAAGCGGCCCGGCGTGGTCAGATAGGCGTCGGAGGTCTCGAGCCGCGCCCGCATCTCGGAGGTGACGCGCAGGCCGGCGACGATGGCGTCGCCACGCTTCTCGGCGAGCGCCGCGACGAGATCGTCGAAGGGCCGCATCTGGATGGTGCAGGTGGCGGCGAGTTCGGTGCACAGCGCCCGTGCCAGATCGACATGGTAGCCGGTCAGCCGGCCGCCGGAATCGAGAAAACCGAAGGGCGGGAAATCCCCCGAGGTGAGGAACCGGATCGCGCCGACGTCGGTCGTCGGCTTGTGGGGCCGGCTCTTGGCATCCCAGAAGTTCGGGAAGGCGACCTTCGGCAG
>JAFHCF010000256.1:0-41441 GCA_048497495.1 Prosthecomicrobium sp. | reverse complement strand
TGCTCGGCCTCCCGCATCCGCGCCTCCGCGCCGGCGATGACGCGATCGGCCTCGCCGACGCGGCGATCGAGCTCGGCGAGTTCGGCCTCGACCTGCGCCCGTTCGCCGCGCAACCGCGCCATCGCCTCGGCGATGCGGGTGTCACCGAGAATGGGGTGTTCGCGCGCCCCGCAGACCGGGCAGGGCTCGCCCTCGATCAACCGGGCGCGCAGCGCGCCGGCCTCCGCCGAGGCGACCGCGTCGGCGAGTTCGGCGGCGGCGGCGAGGCCCTGGCGACGGGCCCGCAGGGTGGCGGCGGCGGCCGTGATCTCGTCGCGTCGGGCGGTCGCCGCTTCGGCTTCGGCGCGGGCGGACTCGATCGCGAGGGTCGCGGCGGCGACGTCGTCGAGCGCCGCCCCACGGGCCGTGCCCTGGGGCAGGAGCCGCGCCACATCGCTCTGGAGCGCGGCGAGCCTGGTATCGCGGACCCTGAGATCGGCCTCGCCGACGACACCGAGCGCGGCGTGTCGGGAGGCGATGCGCCCTTCGACGTCGCCGCGCGCCGCCCGGTCGCGCGCCTCCTCGGCCTCGTGGGCGGCGATCCGCGCGGCCGCGGCCGCCATGTGGGCTTCCGCCGCGGCCCGACGGGCCTCGGCCCGCGCGGCATCGCCGGCGCTGGCGATGCGCTCGCCGAGACGCGCCTCGACGTCCTCCCAGCGCTCGGCGAGGGGCGCGATCGGCTCCAGGCGGGTGAGATCGTGCCCGATCCGGGCGAGTTCGGCGGCGCAGGCGACACGACGGGCGTCGATCTCGGCGATCCGCGCCCTCTCGGTGTCGCGGGCGGCGAGCGCGCCTCGCCACGGCACTTCCGCATCGGTCGCTTCACGCCGCGCCAGATCGATCTGAGTGTCGAGACGCGCGGCGGCGGCCCACTCGGGTCCGAGAGCGGCGATCCGCGCCTCGATCCGTTCCAGCGCGGCCTGCGCCTCCTCGCGGCTCCGGCGCGCCGTCTCGAAGCGTGGCGTCGAGGCGGCGAGTTGCGTCTCGACCTCGGCGAGCGCCTCCGCCGCCTGGTTCTCGGCGGCGCGCGCCTCGGCGCAGCGCCCGTGAACCGGCCGCAGTGTCGCCGCCCGATCGATGCGCTCGAGGCGGGTGGCGGTCTCGGCGGCGGCGGCGCGGGCGGCTTGCACCGCCGCCGTCTCCGCTTGCGCCTCGGCGAGCCGGGTCTCGGCGGTGGCGATGGCGCCGTGGACGGCGAGCCCGGCGCGGGCCGCGTCGCTCGCCCGGCGCGACACCGCCAGCCGTTCGGCGAGCGCCGCGCCATGGGCGATCCGCGCCTCGCGGATCTCGGGATCGAGGACGCCGATCTCGCGCCGCCGCGCCTCGACCGCCGCCACCGCCTCGCGCGCGCCCCGCGCCCGCTCGAAGGCCTGCGCCGAAAGGCGGGCATAGATCTCGGTGCCGGTGATCTTCTCGAGCAGGTCGGCCCGATCGCGATCGTCGGCGCGCAGGAAGGCGTCGAAGTCGCCCTGGGCGAGTAGGACGGTGCGGCGGAACTGCTCGAAGGTGAAGTCGGTCAGCTCGACGATGCGTTCCTTCACCGCCTGCGTCTTCTCCGCGACGGTCTCGACCACGTCCCCCCCGGGCCCCAGCCTCGAGATCTGGCGGACGGCCTGTTGCAGACGCCCGCCGGCGCGGCCGCGGGCCCGATTGACCGCCCAATGGGCCCGATAGGTCACCCCGTCGACGGCGACGAAGTCGACCTCGCAGGACCCCTGCGTCGCTCCACGCCGCAGGATCGAACGGGAGTCGCGCGCCTTGAGGGCGTCACCGTCGCCGTCCGGCACATCCTCGTTGGCGCCCGCCTCGGCGTCGAGGCGGGGGTAGTCGCCGTAGAGCGCCAGGCAGATGGCGTCGAGCAGGGTCGACTTGCCGGCGCCGGTCTCGCCGGTGATGGCGAAGAGGCCCGCCCCCGCCAGGGGCTCGGCGGTCAGATCGATCGCGAAGGGCTCGGCGAGGCTGGCGAGGTTCTGACCGCGCACGGCGAGGATGCGCATGGGTTCACACCTCCTCTCGGATCTCGGCGAAGGCGTCGAGATGGGCCGGCTCGGGAGCGACGCCGTGACGGCGGGCGAAGGCGAGGCGGAAGAGTTCCTCCGGGTCGCGATCGACCAGATCGACGGCGGTCTCGGGCAGGGCATCGCCGAGGCCCGGGGCCCGCGGTCGTTCGATCGTATGCCCGACGAGGCGGACGGGGAAGGCCTGGGCGATGCGATCGAGTTCGGCCTTGAGCCCGGGGGCGGGCGCCTCCAAGCGGACCGTCAGTTGCACGAAGGGGCGCTCCTCGAGCGGTAGATCGGGGGCCAGAGCCAATTCCGTGAAGGCCGCCTCGATCGCCTCGGGCGCCAGGCCACCCTGCGTCGGCAGGCGCAGGAACGGCACCGGACGCGGCAGCGTCACGTGCTCGACCTCCACGGTCGCCCCGTCGATCGTCACCAGCGAGACGCCGTGCTCATAGTCGCGCTCGGTCGCCGACAGCGGAAACAGCGAGCCGGCGTAACGCACTTGCGTCCGCCCCATCGCCTGCGGCCGGTGGAGATGGCCGAGCGCCACATAGGCGAGATCGGCGGGAAACAGATCGGCCGGCACGGCGTGTTCGCCGCCGATCAGGATGCGCCGCTCGGCGCCCTCCGATTCGATGCCGCCGCCGACCGCGAGATGGCCGGTGACCACCAGGGGCGCCGCGCCGATGCGGGCGCGCGCCGCCGCGATCGCCGCGTCGTGGAAGGCGCGCACCGCCCGCACCACCGGCGAGCCGGGCTCGTCGGATCGCCGGTCGATCGGCGGCAGCGACGCCGGCCCGAGATAGGGCAGCACCAGGACGTGGGCGGCGACGGCGCCCGAAGCGTCGGGGAGGGGGACGAGATGGCGATCGAGATCGATCGCGCCCTCGACCCGCGCCACCGTGCCGATCGCCTGGATGCCGAGCGCCGCGAAGAGCGGGCGCGGCGCCTCGAGGCGGCCGGCGGGATCGTGATTGCCGGCGGCGACGATCACCGTCAGCCCCGGCAGACGGTCGCGCAGGGCCACCAGGGTGCGGAAGAACAGCGCTTCGGCGCGCGGCGACGGATTCTGCGTGTCGAAGACGTCGCCGGCGACGATCAGCGCGTCGATCCGGCGCTCCACGGCGACCTCGACCAGGGCGGCGAGGGCGCGCTCGTGCTCGTATTCGCGGCTCCAGCCCATCAGGGTCTGGCCGAGATGCCAGTCGGCCGTGTGGAGGATGCGGAGCACGATCTCGTCCTTTCGGGCGCGGCGATTCGCGTTTCTCCGAGACTAGCGCCGGAGGCGCGCCGCGACCTCGACGATTCGACCGAACCCGTCGAAACCTCGCCGCCCGGCACCCGCGCGGAGGCCGGTCGGCGCGACGTCGCGGCCCGATTCCGGCGCCGCGCGACCAACTCCCTTCGGTTGTGCCGTCCTGCCGCACAGCTTAACCAAAGATTGAGAAGTCGGCGGACGAGCACGAGGCATCGGAGTAGAACGGAGGTCGAAAGGCACATCGACGCGTGTATGGGGGTTGCCATGAGCGAAAGCGAGTTGGACCGGCGACGGGAGCATCGCGCTCGTACGGTGTTGGGGGCGCGGGCCGTCTTCAACGAGAAATTCTCGACGATGGATTGCATCGTCCGCGACATCGGGCGGCACGGCGCCCGCCTGCGTTTCGGCGGCGTGGCGACGGTTCCGCGCCACTTCGAACTGCGCCTCATCGAGCGCGAGGAAAACCACCGGGTACGCCGGGTGTGGGTGAACGGCCGCGACATGGGCGTCGCCTTCGACGACGTCGCGTCGGCGTGACGAGACCACATTCGACAGGGAACGGCGCGCGCCGCCGCGAACACGAAGAAGGGCCCTCGAACGGGCCCTTCTCGCATCTCGACGCTCTCGCGCGGCTGTCGACGGTCAGCCGCCGCAGCAGGTGGCATCCTCGAGCGGCGCATGGGCCGTGCCGCCGACGCGGAACTGCGCCGCGATCCGCTCCGGATCGCCGTGGCCGGTCGCCGCCGCGCCGTAGGCGCCGCGATCGCCCTTGAAGAAGATGCCGGTGGCGAGCTCGTTGTCGGAGAGCACCGTGGCGGTCGCCTGGGCGCGATCCGAGGTCGGCTGGATGACGCCGCGGGCGATCTGCTTCTTCCACTCCATCTCGTCCGGGCGGAAGGTGATGCAGGGCGACAGCACCTCGACGAAGGAGAAGCCGGGGTGGCGGATCGCCTCGACGATCATCGCGGCGAGCGGCTTGACGTCGAGGGCGAAGCCGCGCGCCACGAAGTTGGCCCCGGCGGCGAGCGCGATGGCGAGCGGCGAGAACGGCTTGATCCCGGTGCCGCCGGGGGCCGCGTCGCTGTCCCAATCGGCTTCCGTCGTCGGCGACGGCTGGCCCTTGGTCATGCCGTAGACCCGGTTGTCCATGACGATATAGGTCAGGTCGACGTTGCGCCGCGCCGCGTGCAGGAAGTGGTTGCCGCCGATCGAATAGCCGTCGCCGTCGCCGCCGACGGTGATCACCTGGAGATCGGGCCGGGCGAGCTTGAGCCCGGTGGCGACCGGCAGCGCCCGGCCGTGGACGCCGTGGAAGCCGTAGGCGGTCGTATAGGCGGGCAGCCGCGACGAGCAGCCGATGCCGGAGACCACCACCACCTCGTGCGGCGGGCGGCCGAGTTCGGCCAAGGCCCGTTGCAGGCCCTGGAGCACGCCGTAGTCGCCGCAGCCGACGCACCAGATCGGCTCGACCGCCGACTTGAAGTCCTTCAGCGTCAATTCGCGTGGGCAGACATGGGGTTGTTCGTGGATGGTCATGCGGCGACCTCGCGACGGATATGGGCGACGATCTCGGCGGCGCGGAACGGCGCCGGGCCGGGGCGGGCGAAACTCTCCGCCCCATGGGGTAGGGCCTTCTCGCCGCGCAGGTGGCGCCAGAGCTGGCCGGAATGGTTCTGTTCGATGACGACGGTGCGCTTCGCGCCCGTGAGAGCCGCCGCCAGCGCCGCCTTCTGGACCGGCGCGATCAGGCGCAGGGCGACGACGCGCGTGGCGATGCCCATAGCGTTGAGACGCTCGGCCGCCACCTTCACCGGGCCGACGGTCGAACCGAAGGCGAGGAGCGCGAGGGCGCCGTCGGGATCGCCGGAGACCTCGCCCCAGGTATCGCCGAAATCGAAGCGTTCGAGCTTGCGCATCCGCTTCTCCATCTGGGCGACGTGGTTCGCCGCCGAGTTGGAGGGATGGCCGCTCTCGGCATGGCTGAGGCCGTCGGCGACCCACTGGCAGTCGGGGGTGCCGGGACGCGGCATCGCCGAGACGCCGTCCTCGGTCAGGGCATAGCGACGGAAGTCGGCGCCGATGGCGTCGGGGATGACCCGGCGCCGCAGCGGCACCGGCCGCGCGGTCGGCACGTCGATGATCGACTGGGTCTGGCCGAGCGACTGGTCGGAGAGCAACATCACCGGGGTCTGGAGGGCCTCCGCCAGATGGACGGCGCGCTCGGTGGTGGCGACGCAGTCGGCGATCGAGATCGGCGCGATGACGACGCGCGGGGCGTCGCCCGGCGTGCCGTGCAACGCGATGTCGAGGTCGCCCTGGTCGGACTTGGTCGGAACCCCGGTCGAGGGGCCGACGCGCATGACGTCGACCACCACCATCGGGATCTCGGCGGCGATGGCGAGGCCGAGGGTCTCGACCTTCAGGGCGAGGCCGGGACCGGAGGTGATGGTCATCGACGGCACGCCGCCGTAGGAGGAGCCGCAGACCATGTTGATCGCGGCGATCTCGTCCTCGGCGAGGACGACGCGGCCACCGTGTTCCTGCATCGCCACGGCCAGCCACTCGGTGATCTCGGTCGCCGGCGTGATCGGATAGGCGGCGACGAACTCGATGCCGCCGCGCAATGCGCCGAGACCGACGGCCTCGTTGCCGGAGAGCAGCCAACGCTCGGCCTTGTTGCCCGGCGCCAGCGCCATGTCGATGCCGACCTCGGCGAAGGCGGCGCGGCCGGCGGCACTCGCGCCGAGGCTCGCCGTGACGGCGCGCTCGCCCTTGGCGCCGATCAGGGCGCGGATCGCCTCGTCGACGGCGGCCGGATCGATGCCGGCGAGCCCGACGGCGACGCCGAAGCCGACCATGTTGAGACGTCCGTGCTCGACGGAGGCCGCCAGCGCAGCCAACGGCAGCTCGACCACCCGGGCGCCGCTGAGCCCGATCGCATCGGGCACCGGACCAGACTTCGGATCGCAGACGATGATGCTGTCGCCGTCGAGCGGGATCTCGGGGGCGAAGCGGTGGACGTTGTCCCAATCGAGCGCGATCAGGCAGTCGAAACGATCCGGCTGGGCCTCGATCGGCTCGATGCCGACCTCGATCAGCGCCGCCGCCTCGCCGCCGCGCACCTGGGCGCCGGAGAGCTTGGTCATCAGACCATGGTGCCCGTCGCGGGCCGCGGCCCCGAGCAGCGCGCTGCCGGCGGTGATGGCGCCGGTGCCGCCGCTGCCGGCGATGACGATCGCGACGGACTTGCGTGCTTGCGACATGTGAATTCCTCGTTGGCCGTCGCGACGCCGTGAGCCCTTCGTGGGCAGGCGGGCCGGGTTCGAATCGAACACACCGGGCGGCTGTCACCGCGCGGCGCGGGCGCCGTTTGACACCAGAAACGCGGTGCGTTCTTTGACTTGCGACAAATCGACGGATCGTTTCATCGATTTCTCATACGAGTTTCCGTGTGAAACGGATCGATTCGATCGATGCCGCGACGGCGAGCGACAATTCGCCTCGGACCGGGGGGCGCCGTCAACCTCTCGTCAACCAAATCGGCAGGGTGGAGGTCGTGTTTAACGACTTCTTGAACCGACCGGAGCAATCTCGCCGGGTTTTCTTGCACAGCCGGAAGGAGTTCCCGCCTTGACGAAGACCCTCGTCCACCGCCGCTTCGCCGTCGCCGGTGCCGTCGTCCTCCTCTCGGCCGGGCTCGGCGCCTGTTCCGGGGGCATCGACCGGGGCGAATACGTCACCCCGATCTCCGTCACCGACGCGCCGCCGCCGGCCCCCGAGGTGCCGGTGATGGCGCCGGTGACGACCGCGCGCCCGGGTCGCCTGCCGCTGCTGCCGCCGGTTCCCGGCGAGCAGGGCGGGTTGCCGCCGGTGACGGTGGCCCAACTCTCGCCGCCGCCGCCCGTCGTCCACTGAAGGCGCGCGCCCAGGTCGCTTTGCTCGCCTTCTCCGCCCGTGTTAGGGGTCGCGCTCGACGAGAGCGCGGCCCTTCTTCGTCGAGGAGGTCGCGAGCCGGGGAGGGGATCTTGCGCGGGAGCGAAGTTCTGACGAGCGTATTGGCGGCCTTCGGCGAGCGGATGGCGACGCGCGCCCGCGCCGGTCGGCGCCTCGTCGCCCGCCGCGCCGCCCGCCGCGCCGAGCTGATCGCGCCGCGCGGCGAGACCGCGAGCTTCGTCATGGCGGCGACGCTCGTCCTGGCGCTGGCGGCGGTGGCCTTCCTCGATCCGCCGACCCGTGGGCTACTCGGCGGGGCGAGCGGCGCCTGGCGGAGTTTCCTGAAGACGTTGACCGGCTACGGCGAGGGGGTCGAGATCCTGATCGGCTCGGCGGCGGTGCTGATCTTCTGCCTCGGCGTCTCGCTCGAGGGCCTCAGGCCGCGCATCCGCGCCGCGCTCTTCGAGATCGGCTGCGCCGCCGCCTTCACCTTCGCCGCCGTGGCCGGCAGCGGCCTTTCGGCCTCGCTGATCAAGAACCTCTTCGGCCGAACCCGGCCCGAACATCTCGCCGGGGCGAACGTCTTCGAGTTGCACCCCTTCGCCTTCCGGGCGGCCTACGCCGCGTTCCCCTCGGGTCACGCGACCACGGCGGGAGCCTCGGCGATGGTGTTGGCGCTGCTGTTTCCGGGCCTGCGCCGGCCGATCCTGGCGGCGGGCGTGGCGATCGCGGCGTCGCGCGTCCTGCTCGACGCCCATTTTCCCTCCGACGTCGTCGCCGGCTTCGGCTTCGGCGTCGCCTTCACGCTGACGCTGGCGCATGCCCTGGCGCGGCGCAATCTGGTCTTCCGTCAGGCCGCGACCGGTCGGCTGGAGCCGCGTCGCATCGACCGGCCGGGCCGTTGGCCCGACGTCCTGGCGGCGTTGATCGAACGGGCGCGGGCGCGCGAGACGACGAGGTGAGGTCGCGCGCCGGCGCTTCGTCTCACAGCGCGGCGTTCCACCGGGCGAGCCCGGCCTCGAGATCGGCGATCAGATCCTGCGGATCCTCGAGGCCGATCTGGAAGCGCATCAGCATGCCTTCCTCGCGCCACGGCACCGCGGTGCGGATGGCGCGCGGATCGGTGGCGATGGCGAGGCTCTCGAAGCCGCCCCACGAGTAGCCGAGACCGAAGAGGTCGAGGTGATCGAAGAAGGCGGCGAGCGCCGCCTCCGATCCGCCCTTCATCACCACGCCGAAGAGCCCGGAGGCGCCGGAGAAGTCGCGTTTCCACACCGCGTGGCCGGGGTCGGAGGCGAGCGCCGGGTAGAGCACCCGCGACACTTCCGGCCGGCTCGCGAACCATTCGGCGATGGCCAGCGCGCTTCTCTGATGATGGGCGAGACGCACCGCCATGGTGCGCAGGCCCCGCAGCGCCAGATACATGTCGTCCGGCCCGGTGAACATGCCGAGGTCGCCGTGGGTCGTCTTGACCGCCTTCCAGGCGCGCGGACCGCAGGCGATGGTGCCGACCAGCGCATCGGAATGGCCGACCACGTATTTGGTCGCCGCCATGATCGAGACGTCGACGCCGTGCTCCAGCGGGCGGAAGAACAGCGGCGTCGCCCAGGTGTTGTCGATCAGGGTGAGGACGTCGCGGGCGCGGGCGACGGCCACGAACGCCGGCACGTCGGGCATCTCGAAGGTCAGCGAGCCCGGCGCCTCGAGGAAGATCGCCTTGGTGTTCGGCCGGATCAGTTCGGCGATGCCGCCGCCGATCAGCGGATCGAAATAGGTCGTCTCGACCCCGTAGCGCTTCAGGAGCCCGTCGCAGAAGTTGCGGGTCGGGGCATAGACGCTGTCGATCATCAGCAGGTGATCGCCGGCGCCGAGCAGCGACATCAGCGCGACGGCGCAGGCCGACGCCCCCGACGGGGTGAGCACCGTGCCCTCGGCGCCCTCGATCTCCGAGATCGCCGTTTCCAGCGCCTCCGAGGTCGGCGTGCCGCGTCGGCCGTAGGTCCAACGCGGCGGCGTCTCCGACTTGCCCTTCATTTGGGCAACGTTGTCGAAGAGGACGGTGGAGGCATGGATCACCGGCGGATTGACGAAGGGGCCGTTGCGCGGATCGCGTCCGACATGGGCGAGGCGGCTCGAGAGTGTCGGGCGCCGTTCGGAGTGATTTTCGTCGGTCATCGCGTCTTCCATGTCTCTTTCGTGGTCGATTTCGGTCGATTCATACCTATCAGATACGGAAAACAGGATCGACGGCCCCGATCGCGCCGCCTCCCGACCGTGATGGACGAGCCTCCGGCGCCGTTTGCCCGGAAGCGATCTAATCGATACGTATCCCCTCGAGTATTCCTCGAAACACCCCTATAGCGGAAATATTATTCCGCTGTCACCGGATGCGACGGATATTTTTCTCGCTTGACCCGTACGTATCTTTGCCCTGTGATGGGCCTCCGATCGAAAGGTCGCACGGGAGGGGTGCGGTTCATGTGGCGGCGGCGCGGTTCCGGTGGAGGCCGGATTGCGCGCCCCTGTGGCGTGGGGCGCAACCGACCTTCGCGCGATCCCTGTCGGATCATTCGGTCAACGGCTCCCGGGCAACGATGCCGCGAGCCCATGAAAAAGGCGCAAAAATGAAAACCAAGCTCCTCGCGGCGACCTTCGGTGTCGCTCTGGCGTCCACCGCGACCGCGGCTTTCGCCGGCACCCTCGACGACGTCAAGGGCAAGGGCTTCATCCAATGCGGCGTCAGCCAGGGACTTGCGGGCTTCTCCCAGCCCGACAGCGCCGGCAACTGGACCGGCCTCGACGTCGACTTCTGCCGCTCGGTCGCCGCCGCCATCTTCAACGACCCGACCAAGGTGAAGTTCACGCCGCTCTCCGCCAAGGAGCGCTTCACCGCGCTCCAGTCCGGTGAGATCGACGTCCTGTCGCGCAACACCACCTGGACCATGTCGCGCGACACCAAGCAGGGCAAGTTCGCCGGCGTGATGTACTACGACGGCCAGGGCTACATGGTGCGCAAGTCGCTCGGCATCACCTCCGCCAAGCAGCTCGGCGGCGCCTCGGTGTGCACCAACACCGGCACCACCACCGAACTCAACCTCGCCGACTGGTTCCGCACCCAGAAGCTCGACTACAAGGTCGTGTCCTTCGAGAAGTCGGAAGAGGTGGTCAAGGCCTACGACGCCGGCCGCTGCGACGTGCTGACCACCGACGCCTCCGGCCTCTACGCCGAGCGCCTCAAGCTGACCAAGCCCGACGAGCACATCGTTCTGCCCGAGATCATCTCCAAGGAGCCGCTCGGCCCGATGGTGCGCCAGGGCGACGACGCCTGGTTCAGCGTCGTCAAGTGGACCTACTTCGCGCTGCTCAACGCCGAGGAGCTCGGCCTGACCAAGGCGAACGTCGACGAGACGCTCGCCAAGACCGAGAACCCGGACATCAAGCGCTTCCTCGGCAAGGACGGCTCGTTCGGCGCCGACCTCGGCCTGACCAACGCCTGGGCCTACCAGATCATCAAGTTGGTGGGCAATTACGGCGAACTGTTCGAGAAGAACGTCGGCGAGACCAGCCCGCTGAAGATCTCCCGCGGCATCAACGCGTTGTGGACCAAGGGCGGCCTTCAGTACGCTCCGCCGGTCCGCTGATCGCGCCATCCGACATCGGATCCGGCCGACTTGCTCGGCCGGATCCGGCTCCGTGTCCCGTCGCATGGGGGTGACGGCGCAACTGCGCCGCCGTGGGGAGACAGCATGACGCAGATTCGGACAGGACACGGTGCCCTCGACCAGGCGCCGCGCGTTCCCTGGTACAATGATCCGTTGTGGCGCGGCCGCGCCTTCCAGGCACTGACGCTTCTCGGCGTCGCCGCATTGGCCTGGGTGATCGTCCACAACACCGCGGTCAATCTCGAGAAGCGGCACATCGCGCAAGGCTTCGGCTTTCTCTCCACCACCGCCGGCTTCGATCTGGCGCAGGAGTCGATCTCCTTCCCCAAGGACGCCAGTTATGGCCGGGCGATCCTCGTCGGGGTGGTCAACACCGCGATCGTCGCCGTCGCCGGCGTCTTCTTCGCCACCGTCTTCGGCTTCCTGGTCGGCATAGGCCGGCTCTCCCACAACTTCGTCATCTCGAGGTTGTGCACCGGCTATGTCGAGCTGATCCGCAACATTCCGCTGCTGCTGCAGATCTTCTTCTGGTATTTCGCCGTCCTCGGCGTCCTGCCGGCGCCGCGCGCCTCGTTGCAGCCGATACCCGGTTGGGTGTTCATCAACAATCGCGGCCTCTACCTGCCGGAGTTCCACTTCGGCGCCTTCGCCGGATGGGGCATCGTCGTCGGCCTCGCCGTGGGCCTGGTGGTCTCCTGGGTGATCCGACGCTGGGCGCGCCTGCGTCAGGCGGAGACCGGGCAGCAGTTTCCCGCCGGCTGGACCACGATCGGCCTGATCCTCGGCCTGCCGCTCCTCGCCTTCGCCCTGTCGGGCTTCGATCTGTCGTTGGTGGCGCCGAAGAAGTCGACCTTCAACCTGCAGGGCGGCATCCAGGTCATCCCCGAGTTGATCGCCCTCGTCCTGGCGCTCTCGATCTACACGGCGAGCTTCATCGCCGAGGTGGTGCGCGCCGGCATCCTGGCGGTCAGCCACGGCCAGACGGAAGCCGCCCGCTCGCTCGGCCTCACCCACGGACAGACCCTGCGGCTGGTGGTGATCCCCCAAGCGATGCGGGTGATCATTCCGCCGCTGACCAACCAGTATCTGAACCTCACCAAGAACTCGTCCCTGGCCGTCGCCATCGCCTACCCGGACCTCGTCTCGGTCGGCGGCATCGTGCTCAACCAGTCGGGTCAGGCGATCGAGGTCATCGCCATCTGGATGGCGATCTATCTCGGCACCTCGGTGCTGACCGCCATGATCATGAACGGCTACAACCGCCGCATGGCGATCGTGGAGAGATGAGGCGATGACCGACATGACCTCCGCCGGCATCGCCTTCGTGCGATCGAACCTGACGCAGGCGGCGCCGCCGCCCAAGTCCATCGTCGGCCCCTGGGCCTGGATGCGCACCCATCTCTTCGGCTCGATCGCCGACGCGGCGCTCACCGCCCTCGGCGTGCTGCTGATCGCCTGGCTCGCCTGGCAGGTGATCGACTTCGCGTTGCTGCGCGCCGTGTGGGTCGCCAAGGACGGCGAGACCTGCCGGGCCGAGGGGGTCGGCGCCTGCTGGCCCTATGTCCAGGCCTATTGGAAGCAGTTCGTCTACGGCCGCTATCCGGAAGCCGAACGCTGGCGGCCGACGCTGGTCTTCATCCTCTTCGCCGCCACCCTGATCCCGCTGGCGATCCCCAAGCTGCCCTACAAGCGTCTCAACGCGTTCGCCTTCCTGGTCGGCCTGCCGATCGTCGCCTTCGTGCTTCTGACCGGCCGTTGGTTCGGTATGGTGCCGGTGGAGACGACGCTCTGGGGCGGCCTGCTGGTCACGCTGATCGTGTCGATCACCGGCATCGTCTGCTCGCTGCCGCTCGGCATCCTGCTGGCGCTGGGTCGCCGCTCCGAGCTGCCGATCATCAAGATGATCTGCATCGTCACCATCGAGTTCTGGCGCGGCGTGCCGCTGATCACCGTGCTGTTCATGGCCTCCAACATGCTGCCGCTGTTCATGCCCGAGGGCATCGAGGTCGACAAGCTGCTGAGAGCCCTGATCGGCGTGGCGATCTTCACCTCGGCCTATCTCGCCGAGACCATCCGCGGCGGCCTGCAGGCGATCCCCAAGGGCCAGTACGAGGGCGCCATGGCGCTCGGTCTCGGCTACTGGCAGATGATGGGCCTGATCGTCATGCCGCAGGCCCTGAAGATGGTCATCCCCGGCATCGTCAACTCCTTCATCTCGCTGTTCAAGGACACGACGCTGGTGTTGATCGTCTCGATCTTCGACCTGCTCGGCATGATCCAGGCCTCGCTCGCCGATCCGGTGTGGATCTCGCCGGTCACCGGCAAGACCGGCTACCTGGTCGCGGCGATGACCTTCTGGATCTTCTGCTTCGGCATGAGCCGCTATTCGCAATGGTTGGAACGCCGGCTCGCCACCGGGCACAAGCGCTGACGAGCGAGGAAAAACATCATGTCCGACACCGCCACCGCTCAGACGAGCGCCGCCGCGTCCGCCGCTTCCGCCCCCGCCGTCGAGATGGTCGGCGTCAACAAGTGGTACGGCGACTTCCACGTCCTGAAGGACATCGACCTGACCGTTCGGAAGGGCGAGAAGATCGTCATCTGCGGGCCGTCGGGCTCGGGCAAGTCGACGATGATCCGCTGCATCAACCGGCTCGAGGAACATCAGGCCGGCCGCATCATCGTCGATGGCACCGAACTGACCGAGGACCTGAAGCGGATCGACGAGGTGCGCCGCGACGTCGGCATGGTATTCCAGCACTTCAACCTCTTCCCCCACCTGACCATCCTGGAAAACTGCACCCTGGCGCCGATCTGGGTGAGGAAGATGGCCAAGCGGGAGGCCGAGGAGGTGGCGATGCGCTACCTCGAGCGCGTCCGCATCCCCGAGCAGGCGCTGAAATATCCCGGCCAGCTCTCCGGCGGCCAGCAGCAGCGCGTCGCCATCGCCCGCTCGCTGTGCATGAGCCCGAAGATCATGCTGTTCGACGAGCCGACCTCGGCGCTCGATCCGGAAATGGTCAAGGAGGTGCTCGACACCATGGTCTCCCTCGCCAACGAGGGCATGACCATGCTCTGCGTCACCCACGAGATGGGCTTCGCCCGTCAGGTCGCCGACCGGGTGATCTTCATGGATGCCGGCCAGGTGATCGAATCCAACGAGCCCAACGCCTTCTTCGCCGACCCCAAGCACGAGCGCACCAAGCTGTTCCTCAGCCAGATCCTGCATTGAGGGCAGGGGGGCGGAAGAGCCGAAGGCGTATTCCGCCGGCCGAGCCCGAAAGGGAACGTCGGGAACCGGCTACATCGGGACCGTCGTCCGCGGTCGATCGGCCGCCGCGCGGTCTGTCTGCCGACGTCGAACATGGGCCGCGTATCGGCGCATGAGGGCGCGGCGCGCCGGTTCCTCCACGAAATGGAACAGCACGGCGGCCGACGCCAAGGCGAGCGTCGTCGCCAGCGCGAAGAACACCACCGGGTTGGCGGCGAGCGTCGAGGACAAAAGCGCCTTGTCGACGGCTCGCAGGTAGGAATCCACCGGGGAGTGGATCAGGTAGAGCGCGAAGGATATCTGCCCGAGCCACACCGCCAGCCGACCGTGCAGCGGACCGGAGGCGGTATTGGCCGCCGCGAGGATCAGCGGGGCATGGCAGATCGCGGCGAACCCGTTGCGCAGCACGTTTTCGGGAAGATGGGGCGCGGCCGTGACGACGATCACCGCGCCGATCGCCGCGGCGATGGCGAGACGGGATGCCGGAATGCGGTTTTCGCCGTCCCGCCACACCCCGTAGAGGGCGATGCCGAGCAGAAACTCCGGCAGGCGCATCGGTGGAAAATAGGTGAGGAACTGGAGCAGCAGGTCGCCGTCGAAGTCGATCGCCGGCCGGGTGGTCGCCATCGCCGCCAGCGACCGTCCCGTCGATTGCCATGCGGCGGCCTGCGCGATCCACAGGATGATCATGCTTCCGACGATCAGCGGCAGAGCGACACGGGGATGGCGGCGAACCGGGCCGAAGGCCAAGGGGAAGAGCGCATAGAAGAAGACCTCGGTGGAGATCGACCAATTCGGGCAGTTCAGGGAACAGGCCGCGCCGGGGATCCAGGCGTGCAGCGCGAGAGGCGAGGATACGGCCCACACCAGTCGGTAGGCGTGATCGAGCGCGCTCGAGGCGAGGGAGGGGATCAGACCGGGATACATGATCACGATCGTCAGGATATAGACCGGATAGATCCGCGCGAAACGCGCGACGAAGTATGTCCTCGTCTCATCGGCTGGCAGGCGGCCGTCGACGTCGTGGGCGTAGGACAGGATGAAGCCCGACAGAATGAAGAAGAACGTCACCCCGGTGTAGCCCAATTCGACGGCGAGCGGCCGGGTCGGCGCGAGGTGGAAGGATGTCCAATAATGGAAGACGACCACGTGCAGAGCCGCGAGGAACCGCAATGAGGTCAGAGGCGCGAGTTGCGCGCGGGCCGCTGTTCGGGCGCGCGGGGGGGGGGAGGGCATGACCGGTTCCGGCGTCGTGGCTTCGTCCCCGAGGGCTCTCGCGGTTGGTCCGCGAGAGATCGGGAAATGCAAGCAGCGTTTCGTCGCTATTTCTCATATACCGATAGAAATTGGAAACATATGTGCGAGTTGCAATCTTTGCGAGCACTGGTTAATGCCGGCGCCGTCCGCCTGTCTTCGCGCTCGGACGTGCGGGTTACGAGAGCCGAAGTCGAGGATCGGCGCCGCCGGCGGAATACGCCTTCGGTTCTTCCGCCCTACCTCGCCGCACGTCCCAGGGCTTCCGCTTCGTCGAGCCATTTCGCCCGCTTCTCGGGGCTCGAGGTCTTGATCGAGCCGAAGACCGTGGCGGCGACGGGGGAGAAGCCGCAGAAGCCGAGGATCTGGCGGCGAAACTGGCGGATGATCGGCCAGCCCCAGAGCCAGCGCAGCACCAAGGGCGGGGTGTCGGCGGTGACGATCACCCGCGCCGAGCGGCCGGTGAGGAGCTTGTCCCACATCAAGCCTTTCGCCCGGTAGCGGAAGGCGAAGCCGGGCAGCAGCACCCGATCGAGGAGCGCCTTCAGCCCCGCCGGCGCGCCGCCCCACCACAAGGGCATGACGATCACCCAGTGATCGCACCAGGCGATGTCGGCCTGGACGGCCGCGATCCAGGCGGGCGGATCGGCCCTCTCACCCTTGTAGTCGGGCGCCACCAGATCGACGGGGATGTCGGTCAGCGCCGACACACGGACCTCGTGGCCGGCGGCCCGGGCGCCCGCGCCGTAGCGCTCGGCCAGCGCCGCGCAGAAGCTCGACGGGCGCGGATGGCCGACGAGAACCAGGATCTTGACCATCGACTCGCCCCATGTAACCACTGGTAACACGATATTCGAACTTGTTGCCACTGGCAACATGTAATGAAATGGGGCGCGAACCCTTCGGCGAATCCGCGCCGAACAGAGTGAGGCGATCGGCCATGGCGGGAGACGGAACGAGACCACGGCGCCCGGGCGCGGGCGTGATCGCGGCCGGCCCCGAGGGTGACGGCATCGCCGGCGGCAGGGCCGGGCGCGGCGCGGCGGCGAAGCGCGGGTTCCATCACGGCGATCTGGCGAGCGCCCTGGTCGCCGCCGCTTCCGGCCTGATCGCGGCGCGCGGCGGGCCCGACTTCTCGCTGCGCGAGGTGGCCGAGAGCGTCGGCGTCAGCCATACCGCCGCCTATCGCCATTTCGCCGCCAAGGCCGATCTCCTCGCCGAGATCGCGGCGCGCGGCTTCGCCCGCCTCGACCGGGCGGTCACCTCGGCGATCGTCCGCCCCGGAGGAGCGATCGACGCCGTCGCCTCGCTGCGCCGCGCCGGGCTCGCTTATCTCGACTTCGCCGAGCGCCATCCCGGCGCCTATCGGGTGATGTTTCTCGCCGAGCTCTGCGATCCGGCCCGCCATCCGGCGCTCGCCGAGGCCGCGTCGGCGGCGCTCGGATCCTTGATCGACATCGTCGCCGCCGGCCAGGCCGCCGGGCGGATGCGGGCCGATCGCCCGGCGGCCGAGATCGCCGCCGCCGTCTGGGCCGCCGAACACGGCCACGCGGTGCTGCTGCTCGACGGCCAGATCCGCGACGGCGCGGCGGGCCAGCCCGGCGCCCCGGCCGCCGATCGCCACGTTCTGATCGACATGATCGTCGAGGGGATCGCGGCGCGGGGCGGGTAGGGCGAGGATGAAGCCCAAGACGGCTTCGGCCGGGCACGCCGCCGCCCCCCGATCACGCCCCCGTGGCGATGGCGCCACCCCGGGTCGCCCATTCGCTCCACGAACCGTCGTAGAGCGTCAGATTCTCCGCCGGCACGCCGATCACCTCGAGCGCCAGCCAGAGGATCGAGGCGGTGACGCCGGAGCCGCAGGAGCAGACGATCGGCCGATCGAGATCGACGCCGGCGAGCGCATCGCGGATCGCCTCGTCGGAGGCGAGCGACAGGCCGGTGACGAAGCGCGAGGCGGGAATGCCGACGGCGCCGGGCATGTGGCCGGAGGGGACGCCGTCACGCGGCTCGGGCGCCACTCCGGAGAAGCGGTCCGCCGGCCGCGTGTCGACGACGGCGGCGCTGCCCTCGGCGAGATGGCGGGCGACCGCCGCCATGTCGGTCACCGGGCGGGCGTCGAGGCGGGCGTGGAAGGTGGCCGGCGCCGGCGGCTTCGGATCGTCCTTGTCGAGGGGCCGGCCCTCGCGCATCCAGCGTTCGAGGCCGCCGTCGAGAATGCGCACGTTGCTCGCGCCGTAGAGCCGCAGCATCCACCAGGCGCGCGGCGCCGAGGCGAGACCGGCGCCGTCGTAGACGACGATCTCGTCGGTCTCCGAGAGGCCGAGTTCGCCGGCCATGCGCTCGAACTCCGGCACGCTCGGCAGCATGTGCGGCAGATCGGTCGTGGTGTCGGCGATCACGTCCATGTCGAAATAGACCGCGCCGGGAATGCGGCGGATCTCGTATTCGACCAGCGCGTCGCGCGGCACCGTCGGCAGATACCAGGAGGCGTCGACGATGCGCAGGTGGGAATCGCCGAGGCGGGCGGCGAGGTCATCGGTGGAGATGAAGAAGGCGGAACGATCGGTCATGAAGCCCCTCGAGACGATGGCGGAGCCCGATCCTCGGCGGCCGGATCGATCGGATGCGGCCGAAACAGGCTCCCGTCTCCGCTTTCTAACCGATCCGATCCGCCGGCCGACCTCACGAATTGGTGCGTGGGGCGCCGCGTGCGGCGACGCAGGGTCGCAGGCGCGCCGCCCCCTAGTGGTTCGATCGAGACGGATGGTTCCCATCCGTCCCGTCAATCAGAACCACCAACTCATTGACCTCGTGGTCAAAACAATCTGGCGCTTGCGGGACGCGAGCGTCAGATTTCGACCACCGGCGCCTCACGGACCGGTCGCGACGGCCGTGTCGGCGCGGCCGCCCCATTCGGTCCACGATCCGTCGTAGAGCGCCAGCCGCTTGCGCGGCACGCCGATCGCCTCGAGCGCCAACCACAGCACCGCCGCCGAGACGCCGGACCCACACGAGGTCACGATCGGTCGATCGAGGTCGAGCCCGGCGAAGGCGGCGCGGATCCGGTCCGCGTCGACGAGCCGGCCGTCGGCGTCGAGGAGGGTCGACCAGGGCACGTTCCGCGCGCCGGGCATGTGGCCGGAGCGCAGGCCCTCGCGCGGCTCCGGCGCCTCGCCGCGAAACCGCTCGGCCGAGCGCGCGTCGACCACCTGCGCCGAACCGGACGCCAGCGCGGCGGTGACGGCGGCGAGGTCGACGATGCGGGCGGCGTCGATCGTCGCGGTGAAGGTCGCGGGCGTGGGGAGGCGCGGCGCGCCGGTCTCGATCAGCCGGCCCTCGGACCGCCACGCCACCATGCCGCCGTCGAGGATGCGCACGTTGCTCGCGCCATAGACGAGGAGGTTCCACCAGAGGCGCGGCGCCGAGAACAGGCCGAGGCCGTCGTAGACGACGATCTCCGAGGTCTCCGAGATGCCCAGCGCCCCGACCGCCGCCGAGAAGTCTTCGGCGTGAGCGAGCATGTGCGGCAGGTCGACGGAGGTGTCGGCGATCGCGTCGATGTCGAAGCGCACCGCGCCGGGGATGCGCGCGGCGGCGAATTCGGCGGCCGGATCGCGCTCCATCGCCGGCATGTACCAGGAGGCGTCGACGATCACCAGACCGGGTTCGCCGAGGCGCGCCGCCAGGGCCTGCGTGGAGATGAAGAGGTCGGAACGTGCGGTCATGGTTTTCCCTCGGTGCGGCTTCGACGGATGAATACCGCCTCGCGACCGCCGAGGGCAGTGCGAAATCGCGGATCAGCACGTCGGTCGCGGCGTCCCCCGCCGCCATTCGCCTCAGACGAAGCGGACGCGGACGCGACGGTTGATCTTGCCCTTCTTCTCGACCTTGGAGATCTCGAAGCGGCCGATTTCGCCGGTCGACCGCACATGGGTTCCGCCGCAGGGCTGGAGATCGATCGAGTTCGCCCCCTCGCCGATGCGCACCAGGCGGACACGGCCGGAGCCGCGCGGCGGGGCGACCGACATGGTCTTGACCAGATCCGGCTGGGCGTCGAGTTCGGCGTCGGTGATCCACTCGAAGGAGATCGCATGGTCGGCGTCGACCAGCTCGGCGAGGCGGGCGTTGAGCGCGTCGCGATCGAGATCGGCCTCGGGGATGTCGAAGTCGAGCCGACCTTCCTCCTCGCCGACCGAACCGCCGGTGACGGCGAAAGGCAGCACCACCGAGAGCAGATGCAGCCCGGTGTGCATGCGCATCAATTTGTGGCGGCGCTCCCAATCGAGCTTCAACGTCACTTTGGCGCCGACCGAGGGGAGGGGCATGTCCTCGATCGCCACATGGGCGACGACGGTCTTGGCGCCGTCCTCCCAGACCGTGGTGGCGATGCCGGTCTCGGTGCCGTCTTGCGCCACGATGACGCCGCGATCGCCGGGCTGGCCGCCACCGGTCGGATAGAAGATGGTGCGGTCGAGGAGGATGCCGCCCGTCTCGCCGATCCCGACGACGGTGGCGTCGAGGGTCGGGAGATAGGGTTTGTCGCGGTAGACGGGTTCGGTGGGGGGAATCGATGTCATGGGATGGGACCTGCTCCGGCTTGCATGTCTCGGCGACGAACACGGATCGGGGGACAGGGGCCTCTGCGGTCGGCGTCCTGCGCGATGCTTCGAGACGGCCCTTCGGGCCTCCTCAGCATGAGGGGTTCGCACTTTTCTCGAAAGAAAACAAACACCTCATGCTGAGGAGGCCCCATTGGGGCCGTCTCGAAGCATCGCGCACCCGCTCCCCGTTGCACGACATCCACCGCATCCCGATCCCAGCATCGCGCGGACTCTTTCGTGCCCATCCGATCACGAGACGGTTTCGAAGGGAACCTCGATCTCGACGCGGCGTTCCAGCCATGCGGGAACCGGCAGGCCCTTCTCGCGCAGGAAGGCAGGGTTCCACAGTTTCGACTGATAGCGGCTGCCGTGGTCGCAGAGCACGGTGACGATGGTGTGGCCCGGCCCGAGATCCCGCGCCAGCCGGATGGCGCCGGCGACGTTGATTCCGGTCGAGCCGCCCATCACCAGCCCCTCGTTCGCGGCGAGGTCGTGCAGCACCTCGACGGCCTCCTCGTCCGAGATCCGGTAGGCGCGGTCGACGGGGGCGCCCTCGAGATTGGCGGTGATGCGGCCCTGGCCGATGCCCTCGGTGATCGACGAGCCCTCGGCCTTCAACACCCCGTTGGTGTACCACTCCCACAGCGCCGCGCCATGCGGATCGGCGAGCGCGATCTGCACCGCCGGGCGCTTGGCCTTGAGGCCGATGCCGACGCCGGCGAGCGTGCCGCCGGAGCCGACGGCGGCGACGAAGCCGTCGACGCGACCCTCGGTCTGCGCCCAGATCTCCTCCGCCGTGGTCTCGACATGGGCCCGCCGGTTGGCGAGGTTGTCGAACTGGTTGGCCCAGACCGCGCCGTTCGGCTCGCTCCTCGCCAGTTGCTCGGCGAGGCGGCCGGAGAGCCGGACGTAGTTGTTCGGGTTCTTGTAGGGAACGGCGGGCACCTCGACCAGTTCGGCGCCGGCCAGCCGCAGCATGTCCTTCTTCTCCGTCGACTGGGTCTCGGGAATGACGATCACGGTGCGGAACCCCATGGCCGAGGCGACCAGCGCCAGCCCGATGCCGGTGTTGCCGGCGGTGCCCTCGACGATGGTGCCGCCGGGGCGAAGCGCGCCGCGCGCGATCGCGTCGCGGACGATCCACAGGGCGGCGCGATCCTTGACCGATTGGCCCGGGTTCATGAACTCCGCCTTGCCGAGGATCTCGCAGCCGGTGGCGCGCGAGGCGCCGGCGAGGCGGATCAGGGGCGTGCCGCCGATCGCGGCGATCACATCGGACGCGACACCGGACCAACCTTCGATCGTGACGTTCATGCGGGGTCTCTCCTTCGGGCGCGCCGGCGCCGCCTCGTCCGCCCGCGAGTGTGAAGGGGGCTCGTTGCGCGGAAAAGAGAAGGATGTTCCAAACAGGCCGTAATGGCGAAATCGCTTTCCAATTTGCGCGGGCTCACGATCCACCGACGCGGTGGTCGCGTAATCACGGGCATGTGAACCCGGGGAGATCCACGTGCCGCAGCCGAGGCCGGACCCAGCCGTCGCCGAACTGGTCGCCTCCCACGTCGCCGGGCGGCTGCCGCCGCCGCTCGACGCGGTGGTCGCCTCGCACGTCGCCCTGTCGCCGCGCGCCCGTCGCTTCGCGCTCGATCTCACGGCCCTCGCCGGCCGGGCGATCGAGGCGGCGGCGCCGACGGCGCTCACCGACCGCGACGCCGCCCTCGCCCGCATCTTCGCCGCCGAACCCGCCACCGCCGCGCTCGCCGCGCCGCGCGATCCCACCGACCTGCCGGCCCCCCTGACCCGGTGGGTGGGCGATCGGGCGCGGGCGGCGCGCCCGGCGGGCGGTTGGCGGCGGATGTGGTTCGGCATCGAGCAGCGGGATCTCGGGGCGAGCGACGGCTTCGCCTGCGGCCTGATGCGGATCGCCGGTGGCCGCCGCATCCCCGAACACGGCCACGGCGGGCTGGAGGCGACGCTGGTGCTCTCCGGCGGGTTCAGCGATGCCGGCCTCGGCTTCGGCCCGGGCGACCTCCGCGTCTGCGACGAGACGATCGAGCACGCGCCGACCGCCGATCCGGAGGGCTGCCTCTGTGTCTTCGCCATCGCCGGCCCCGGCTTCGTGCCGACCCATCCCCTCGGACGGTTGTGGCTGCGCGTCTTCGGCTGAGGCACACGGCCCGGCTCGAAACGACGACGGCCGCACCCGGGGGCGCGGCCGTGGAAGAGAATGAGTTCGCGGCTCCGCCGTCAGCCGGCGGCCTCGTGGTTCTGATTCACGAGACGAATGGTTCCCATCCGTCTCGTGAATCAGAACCACTAACTCATTGACCTCGTGGTCAAAACAATCTGGCGCTTGCGGGACGCAAGCGTCAGATTTCGACCACTAGGACGCTTCGCGTTCCTTGCGCAGGTGCTCCTCGATCTCCTCGCGCAGGCGCGCCTGTTCGTTGGCGCCGATCGGGAAGTTCCACACCAGCGACACCGCGATCAGCTTCAACAGCACCGGCGCGAAGGCATAGAGGATCGCCAACGCCCACATCGCCATGGGGGTCTGCGGAACCGGCTTCGATTCCCGCTGCGAACCCATGTGGCCGTTGGGCTTCTTGCGCTCCGCCGCCTTCTTGCGCTCGATGTGGGCGTCGAGCCTCTCCTGGTCGATCGGCGGGCGCGGCATCACCTGCGGCACCTCGGGCGAACCGATGGTCTGCATCTGCTGCATGTGTTCGCCGGGGCCGACCTTGTCGGCGACGTCGACCTTGAAGCCGAACATCCACAGTGCCACCAGACTGAGGCCGAGCGCCACCGACAGCGCCAGTTTCGTCGCCAGCGCCCAGATCGCGTAGTAGAAGCCGGTGTGCTGCTCGCCGGACTTGGCGGTGTCGACGTCGATGACGTCGGCCTGCATCGACGGCGGCAGCATCAGGTCGGCGCCGACCGCGAGGCCCGCGACGATCATGATGGCGCCGAAGGCATAGACCGCGTTCGGCCCCAGCGTGTCCCAGCCGACGAAGGGTGTCCACACGAAGACGGCGCTGGCCATCAGCATGGCGATCGACCACGCCCGGTGCTTCGACGTCCGCTTCGACAGCCACAGCCACAGCGGCGTCGAGAGAACCCCGCACAGGAAGTAGAGGAAGAGGAACAGCCGCTGCATCTCCTCCGAGCCGTGGATGTAGTCGCGGACGAAATAGAGGATCAGCGCGCCGGGAATGCCGTTGGCCATGTAGGACAGCGCGAAGGCGGCGAGCAGGCGGACGAAGGGCTTGTTGGCGGCCATGCCCTTGAGGCCGGCGATGAAGTTCAAGGGATGCTGCGTCGTGTCGCGCGGCTCGGGGACGATGAAGAGCGTCATCCCGACGAAGATCGGCAGGGTGATGCCGACCAGCACCGACAGGGCGATCAGCACCGGCCCGTCGCCGTGCAGCCCCGACAGGGTGAGGATGAAGGGCAGCCCGGTCGCCACCAGCGTGCCGATCACCACCATGATCTCGCGCGCCGCGAACATCCGGTTGCGGCCGTAGTAGGACGGCGACAATTCGGCCGCCCAGGACTGGTGCGACAGCGACGAGGCGGTGTAGCCGACCGACAGCATCGTCGACCAGACGAAGAACCAGGCCGCCCAGAACACCGACGACTCGACGGCCGGGAACGGATTGAAGACCATCAGCGCGCCGATGGTCATCGGGATGGCGGCGAAGCCGAACCAGGTACGCCGGCGGCCCCAGCGCGGCCGCGTGTGGTCGGCATAGTAGCCGATGACCGGGTCGAGCACGGCGTCGATCAGGCGGACCAGGAACATCAGGCCGCCGACCAGGGCGAGACTGAGGCCGACGGTCTCGGCGTAGAACTTCGGGACGAGGATCACGAAGGGGAGCTGGAAGGCCGCGACCGGAAGCGCCGGCAGCGCGAAGGCGACGAGTCTGGGCAGGCTCAGTTCGCGGTCCCCGGGCGGGTTGCCCGCGCGGGGCGTCGAATTCGTCATCTTGCGGATGCTCTCGATTTCTGACCGCCCGGTGGCGGCATGGCGTAGGGCGAGGCGCCGGCCCTGATCTGCACGATTATGGCGATCACTGTCAATCGAACCGACGCGCGCGAACCCGTCTCTCACACCCGATCGGTGGTCGCGGCGAGCGCGGCGAGCGCCCGAACACGGGCCGCCGCATGGTCGACGATCGGCGCCGGATAGTCCCGCCCCAGGACGATGCCGGCGGACGCGAGCGTGCCGGGAGAAGCCTTCCACGGCGCGTGGATCGCCGGCGCCGGCAGACGCGCGAGCTCCGGCACCCAACGCCGCACATAGGCGCCGTCGGGATCGTAGCGCTCGCCCTGAGCCACCGGATTGAAGATGCGGAAATAGGGCGCGGCGTCGGCGCCCGATCCCGCAACCCATTGCCAACTCGCCGGGTTCACCGCCGGGCAGGCGTCGACCAGGGTGTCGAGGAACCAGGCCTCGCCGGCGCGCCAGTCGACGAGCCCGTGCTTGACGAGAAACGACGCGGCCACCATCCGCACCCGGTTGTGCATCGTGCCGGTCGCCCACAATTGCCGCAGACCGGCGTCGACCAGCGGATATCCGGTGCGCCCCCGGCGCCAGGCCGAGAGGAAGGCCGGATCGTCGCGCCAGGGGAAGGCATCGAAGCGCGGTTGGAAATTACGGGTGGCGAGATCGCCGAAATGGAAGGCGAGGTGATGGGCGAACTCGCGCCAGCCGAGCTCGGCGAGGAACTTGTCGGCGTCGGCCCGCGACGCCGGATCGGCCGCGACCCGCGTCTCGACCGCCTCGAGGACGGTGAAGGGCGAGATCTCGCCGAATCTCAGATGCGGCGACAGATGCGATCCGGCGTCGAGATCGGGCCGGTCGCGCCGCAGCGCGTAGCCGGACAGGCCGGACTCGAGAAAGCGGCGCAGCCGCGCGGTCGCGCCCGCCTCGCCCGGCGTCCACTCGGCGGCGATGCCGCCGCTCCAGTCGGGCGCCCGCGGAAGCAGATCGAGCTCGAAAAGGTCGAGCGAGGCGAGGGGCGGCGCGTATCCTCGCACGGCCCTCGGGCGGGGCAGGGGCGCCCGAGGCCGCCCGCCCGCCGTCACCGCCCGCCAAAACGGCGTGAAGACCCGGAAGCCGCCGCCGGTCCGGGTCGTGATCGCGTGGGGTTCGTGGAGCAGCCCCGCCTGGAAGCTCTCGACCGTCAGGCCTTCGAGACGCAGCCGCGCCTTCAATTCCCGATCGATCGCGATGGCGGCCGGGAGATGGCGGCGGTTCCAGAAGACCGCCGCCGCGTCGACGTCCTCGACCAGCGCCGCGATCACCACCGAGGCCGGCCCACGCCGCAGGATCAACCGTCCCCCGAGCGCGGCGAGATCGGCGCCGAGCGCCGCCAGCCCATGGTGCAGCCACCACCGCGTGGCGCCTCCCAGGGGGCGCATCCCCGGCGAGACTTCGTCGAGAACATGGACGACGATCACCGGCCGGCCACTCTCCACCGCCCGCGTCAAGGCGGGATTGTCGCCGAGGCGCAGGTCGTCACGCGACCAGACGACGACGGGACGGTCGATGTCGGCGGGGGTGGGCTTCGGCATCGCGGGGTCTCTCTCGAACGTCACCACCGATCTACGTCCGGACCGCGTCGTCGGATCCATCACGTTGCGGCATTTCAGAATGAAAGGGCGCCGCCCGGTGTGCCGGGCCTTCGTCGCCCCTCCCAGTATTCCCTAATATATCACGGCGGCGGGCGTGCAATGACGCAGCGTAATATAGTCATTCTCGAAAAGCCCGGTCCAGACTTGGTCGATCTTCGATGAACGGCGTTCGAAACCGGTGCCTTTAATCGGCTGATAACCATTCGGCGTCAACGTTTGCCGATCCTGTCGATCGAGGTTGCGCGATGTTTCACTTCGGATCCAAATCGGTTCGCAAACCGGTCGCCGCCCCCGCCGAGGTGGAGGTCCCCAGCGTCGCGCCGCGACCCGAGAAGACGTGCGTCGCGACCTCGTCCACCCGACAGGTGGTCGAATTGCTCGAGGCCGATCTGAGGCGCGCCTCCGAGCGGATGGACGCGACCGGCCGCGAGACCAAGCGGAAGGTGGTCGAGGGCACCTCGATCATGACCGGATTGCGCGGCGAGACCGACCGCCTCGCCGAACACACCGCCGTGGCGCTCGATCACGTCAACAAGCTGGCGCAGGGCTGCCAGGAATTGCACCAGTCGGCCGAGGAGGTGGGGCGGCGCGCCGATACCTCCCGCCGTCTCGTCGACGACGCCAGCGGCGTCGCGCGGGACGCGGCCCGCTCGGTCGACGAGTTGAAACAGGCGATCGAGCAGATCCAGGCCGTCGTGGCGCTGATCTCCGACGTCGCCGGCCAGACCAATCTCCTCGCCCTCAACGCCACCATCGAGGCGGCCCGCGCCGGCTCGGCCGGGCGCGGATTCGCCGTCGTCGCCAGCGAGGTCAAGGCGCTGTCGGTGGAGACCCAGAAGGCGACGAGCGAGATCGGATCGACCATCCAACGACTGAAGTCGACGGCGGCGGCCAACATCGACGCGGTCGGCAAGATCCTCCACCTCGTCGGCGAAATCGGACCGGTGTTCGGCGAAGTCTCGCGCGCCGTGTCGATGCAGGTCGAGACCACCGCGGAAATCGGCCGCGCGGCGTCCGAGACCGCCCGCTTCGTCGACGAAGTGGCGGAAAAGGCCCGCACCATGAGCTCCGGCATGGGCGAGGCCGCCGATCTCGGCCATGCCGTCGAAAAGGCCACCGACGGAATGAACGGCGCCGTCGCCGACATGACCCGTCAGTTGATCACCGTGCTGCGCCAGTCCCCCGAGGCCGACCGCCGGCGCCACGACCGCTGGCCGGTCGAATTGCGCGGCGAATTGCGGGTCGCCTCGACCCGTGTGCCGATCCGCACCATCGACCTGTCGCTCGGCGGCGTCCTGGTCGTGCCGGACCGGGAGGCGGGGATCGCCAACGGCGCGCGTATCGAACTCGAACTCGACCGCCTCGGCCGGATCGGCGGAAACCTCGTCGGCAAGAGCTCGCTCGGCCTCCATGTCGCGTTCGTCGAGGGCGATCTCCCGGCGTCGATGCGCGTCGGGGACTGCGTCGCCCGGATCGAGGAGGAGTTCCGCCCGCTCGTGCAACGGGCCCAAGGTGCCGCGATGCAGGTCATGCAGGCGCTCGAGGCGGCGATCGATCGCGGCGAACTCGCCCTCGCCGATTTCTTCGACACCCGATACCGCCCGGTCGAGGGCTCCGACCCGATCCAGTACCACACGCCGGCGATCGGGCCGCTCGAGCGGATCCTGCCGCCGGTGCAGGAGGCGATCCTCTCGCAGGATCGACGCATGGCCTTCTGTGCCTGCGTCGACATCAACGGCTGGCTGCCGGTCCACAACAAGGTGTATTCGCAGCCGCAGCGCCGCGGCGACGTCGCCTGGAACACCGCCAATTGCCGCAACAAGCGCATCTTCGACGATCGCACCGGGCTTCTCGCGGCGCGCAACACCCGGCCCTTCCTGGTGCAGAGCTATCTGCGCGATCTCGGCGGCGGCAAGATCATCCCGATGAAGGAAATCGACGTGCCGATCGTCGTCAGGGACCGCCAATGGGGCGGATTCCGCACCGCCTATCAGATGTGACGCATCCGGCCGGCATCGAATCGCGGCTCGTCCGACCTCGCCCCGGACCTTCGACGCCAGCTCACGACGAGATGCGCAGCTTGGAGATCTTCTTGGCGATGTCGTCGAAGACCGATTGGAGCTGCGACGAAGACGGCGAATTGTAATAGTAGGCCGCGCCCGAGGAGCAGTCCGAGAGCAGCTTCTGCCCCGCCGCGTCGTCGATCATCAGCCCGATCGTATAGACCTTGATGCCCGCCGCCTTGGCCTTGGCGCAGACGCTTCGGGTCTTGGTGTCGAGACCGTTGCGCAGATTGGTGCCGGGATTGCTGCCGAGCCGCCCGCTCATCGGATAGCCCCAACTCGAGTAGGCGCCGCCGAGATCGGTCGGTAAGGTGTTGATGGAATTGGTGCCGTCGGTCAGCACCACCATGATCTTGTTGTTCTCGGTGTCGGAATAGGCGCGTCCGTCGGCGAAGGGGGCCTTGGGCGAGAGGGCGCGCCAGCCCCAGGCGATACCCTCGGGGACGTTGGTGCTGCCCGCCGCCGTCAGGGCCTGGATCTGCGATTTGATCGAGGTGTAGTTGGTCGTCAGCCGCTGGATCGGCTTGACGTCGCACATGAACTGCGGCCCCTTCGGCACGTGATAGTTCGAATAGAGCGACGAGTTGGAAAAGTCGACGCCGGACGGGTTGTCGTATTTCTTCTTGTATTTCGTCCTGGTGATGGCGCTACCGGTCGTCTGATCGTTGAGATAATCGTTGGCGAAATAGTAACCGCTGTCGGGCTCGTCGGGGTGCATGGCCGGCACGAAGAGCGTGTCGGGCGTACCGGTCGAGGGCGCCGTCTCGTCGACGTCATAGGGAGCCGGGCGGGTCTCGACGCAGCCGGGCCAGGTCTTGCCGAGCTTGGTGAAGATCGACAGGCGATTGGCATGTTCGGAAAAATAGGCATCGTAGTAGGACGACCGCGAACTGCCGCCCTGGTCGATCCAACTCGCGCCGGCGTTGCCCGATCCGACGTTGACGAAGTTGGAGAAGGGCACCAGCGTAAACTTGATCGAGTAGGTCGCCGAGGCCTTGGCCGAGAGCGTGTCGACCAGCGAGGTGGCGGCCGACTTGAGATTGGTCAGCTTGTTGCTGTCGGCCATCGAACCGGTGGTGTCGAGGACCAGCGCGATCTCGAGCGAAGTGGCCGACCAGGTCGCGGTCGAGACCGCGTTCGACCGCATCGTCTTCAATGCCATGATCTTCAGGAAGTAGGTATCGACGGAGACCGCGGCGGCGACCGTGAGCGACGTGCCGGTATTGGTGGCCGTCACGGTGCCGAGCGTGCCGAGCTTGGGGTCGAAGATCTTCGCCAGATAGCTCTTGGCCAGATCCGTGTCGCTGCTCGACGACGTCTCGTCGTTCTTGTGCTTGGCGGCGACGAACAACGCGGTGGCGTCGACGGCGTCCTGCAGTTTGGCGCGGGTGTCGAGGAAGCGCATCATGTCGGTGGTTCCGCCGGCGGCGGTGACCAGCGTCAGACCCATCAATCCGAATGCGATCGTGTAGCTTCCACGTCGATCATCGAAGAATTTGCGGATCATGATCGTTCTCGCGAACCTCATCGGGCCGAATAGGGCTCCGATCGAGCATCAGAGATTGGCCCTCACTCGTTTAGACAACGTTGCGCGAAACCCGACTCCTCGGGGATATCCCCCCGTTTCAGCCTCCTCGGGGCGGCTTCGCCGGTATTCCTTGACGGTTTGGTTTCGGAATGGGAAAAATCTTCGTCGGCCGGAGAAGTCGACGACAGAGAGGAACGCAATCCAATGAAGCTTTCGATCGGCGCCGCGGCCACCCTCCTCGTACTCGCGACCATTCCCGCCTTCGCGGGGGATGCCACCGGCGTGTGGATGCGCTCGAGCGGTACCTCCAAGATCCAGATCGCCAAATGCGGCCAAGCGCTGTGCGGCAGCGTGGTGTGGGAGAAGACCCCGCGCAAGGACATCCACAATCCCGATCCGGCGCATCGCGACGACCCGGTCACCGGTCGCAAGATCCTGCTCGGCATGTTGCCGACCGG
The DNA here is from genome assembly GCA_048497495.1 of Prosthecomicrobium sp. Classification (GTDB taxonomy): domain Bacteria; phylum Pseudomonadota; class Alphaproteobacteria; order Rhizobiales; family Ancalomicrobiaceae; genus JAFHCF01. Next base: position 11,737 of record JAFHCF010000256.1, on the reverse strand, counting down.
GACGGCCGATCAGTGGAAGGGCAGCGTCTACAACGCCGAGGACGGTAAGACCTACACCGGATACATCACGCTCGAGAGCACCGGTTCGCTCCAGCTCCAGGGTTGCGTGCTCGGCGGACTGATCTGCAAGAGCGACAGCTGGAACCGCTCCAAATGAGCGAGCCCGGCCGAGGGACGCCGGGGGCGTCCCTCCCGACCCCGGCGTGACGTCAGGGCGCGCCGGAAGCGGTCTCGGGCTCGGCGAGGCCATCGGGTTCGAGAAAGACCACCACCTGGCGCGGCCGGTTGAAATAGGCGGGGCTCTCTTCCTGCGCGATCGACCATTCGATTCGTGAGACGACGTGGCGGCTGGCGCGGACGCGCCCATAGGATGTCACGAGCATGCTCTCGCCGACGCGCGGCATGTGATCGAACGACTTGGCGAGTGTCCGTCTTCCGTCGATTTCGAGATAGTATTCCTTCGCCATCTCGGATTCCTCGTTGTTTCGGCGCTTGTCCGCATCCGCTCTTTCGGCGGGCGCGGCAGGATGGCGCGACGGGCGCCCGGGGGCAAGGGTTGGCGGGCATGGGTGAGACGCGGCATTCTCGCGCGCCCGGCCGCCGCGAGACCCGCGCCAGAGGCGCGATGAAAAACGGCCCCGCGTCGCCGCGAGGCCGTTTTTCGTATTCCTCGTCCGTCGCGCCTGTTCTCCGGCAGGAACGTCAGCCGATCATTGTCCGGCGGCCTTGAGGCGCTTGTTGCACTCGCTCCAGTACTGCGGCCACTTCTGACCGGCCTTGATCTTCTTGGCCTCCTTGGCCGCGGTCCACTCGGCGCCGCACTTCTTGATGCGCTCGTGAGCGGCGATCTGACCGGGGGTCAGCGGCTTCTTGGCGGCATCGGGCTTGGCGTCCTTCTTGGCCGCCGCCGGCTCGGGCGGCGTCGCGTCGTCCTCGACCACGGGCTTGGCGGGCTTGGTGTCCTTGGCCACGGCCTTGGGCGGCTTCGCCGCTTCGGTCGCGGCGGCCGCCGGCTGGCGCTTGCGGCACTCGGCGAGGAAGCTGTTCCAGGTCTCGCCGGGCTTGACCTTCTTGGCGTCCTTGGCGGCCTGCCATTCGGCGCCGCAAGCCTTCATGACGTTCGCCTGCGCGAACGCGGACCCGCCACCGACCATCAAGGCCACGGCGAAGATCGCAGAACCAATTCCAAACGAACGACGGACCATTGCGGCCTCCCTGCGCTATGCTCCCGGCCACCCGTCTTCGATGACCGCGAGGCGGCCCCGGCCGGTCTCGGTCGGGGATCGACAGCGGCGTCAATCTTCACCAGATCGCGGCGAATTTCCAGCAGTTTGCGAGAAACATCGGGGACGACGGCGACCTCGTCCCCCGCGGCCTCCCGCAAGGGAAGATCGGCCGCCCCTCGGCGCGTCGCCGGTGCCTCGCGAGACGGGTGAGGGCCGCGCCGACGGGATCCCCGGCGCGGCCATCGAGATCGCCTTCGCCCTCAGTCCTTGGCCGCCACCAGCGCCGCCTCGAGCGTCGCCAGGCCTTCGTCGAGCACCGCGTCGGAGACGGTGAGCGGCACCAGGATGCGGATGACGTTGCCCCAGACGCCGCAGGACAGGAGGATCAGCCCGTTCTCGATGGCGAAGGTGGTGACCTTCTTGGTCGCCTCGGCGTCCGGCTCATAGGCGCCGTTCGACTTGACGACGTCGAAGCCGATCATCGCGCCGTTGCCGCGAATTCCGGTGATCGGCGCGATGTCGTTGCGCGCCGCGACCGTCGCCAGTCTCCCCTTGATACGGGCGCCGATGGCGTCGGCGCGCTCGAGCAGCTTCTCCTCCTCCAACACGTCGAGGACGGCGAGCGCCGCGGCGCAGGCGATCGGCGCGCCGCCGTAGGTGCCGCCGAGGCCGCCGGGCTCCGGCGCGTCCATGATCGCGGCGCGGCCGAGCACGCCGGAGAGTGGGAACCCGCCGGCCAGTGACTTCGCCATGGTGACGAGGTCGGGCTCGACGCCGGTATGTTCGACGGCGAAGATCTTACCCGTCCGCCCGAAGCCGGTCTGGACCTCGTCGGCGATCAGCACGATGCCGTGTTCGTCGCAGATCCGCCGCAACTCCCGCCACAGCTCGACCGGCGCCTCGTAGAAGCCGCCTTCGCCCTGCACCGGCTCGATGACGATCGCCGCCACCCGATCGGGCTCGACGTCGGCGCGGAAGAGGAAGCCGAGCGCGTCGAGCGACTGCTTGACCGTGACCCCGTGCAGCGCGACGGGGAACGGGATGTGGAACACCTCGGCCGGCATCGGGCCGAACTTCTTCTTGTAGGGCAGAACCTTGCCGGTCATCGCCATGGTCAGCATGGTGCGGCCGTGGAAGGCGCCGGTGAAGGTGACGACCGCCGAGCGGCCAGTCGCCGCGCGGGCGATCTTCACCGCGTTCTCCAGCGCCTCGCCGCCGGTGGTGAAGAAGATGGTCTTCGCCGGGCCGGAGAAGGGCGCGCGGGCGTTGAGCTTCTCGGCGAGCTCGACATAAGGCTCGTAGGCCGTCACCTGGAAGGCGGTGTGGGTGAAGCGCGCCATCTGCGCCTCCACCGCCGCCATGATCCTCGGGTGGCGATGGCCGGTGTTGAGCACCGCGATGCCGCCGGCGAAGTCGACGTAGCGCTTACCCTCGACGTCCCACAGCTCGGCATTCTCGGCCCGGTCGGCGAAGACCGGATAAGCGGTGGCGACGCCGCGCGGCACGGCGGCGGCGCGGCGGGCGAGAAGGTCGGCGTTGGTGGTCATCGGCGGGGTTCCTGAAAGGGGCATCGGCCCGAGGATCGGACAGGGCGTTCCGCCCCATGCTGCACGCACGCGCGCCCCGCCGGGAGACGCTTTTTTCATCCCGCCGTGGTGCTATCATGTCACCACCGATCGGGCACCCGCCCGAGGACGAGCCCATCGGATCTCCCACCATGGCGAGGAAGCCGCCCGTGACCGCCTCACATTCCGGCGACGGATCCCCGGCGCGCGGACGGCTGCCGCCGCTGTCGATGGTGCGTGCCTTCGAGGCGGTCGGGCGTCTGTCGTCGATGCGCAAGGCGGCGGTCGACCTCGGCGTCTGCCACACGGTCGTCTCCCGCCATGTGCGCAATCTCGAGGATTGGCTCGGCGCCCGCCTGGTCGAGGCGGGGCCGCGCGGCGTCGTCCTGACCGAGGAGGGGCGGATGTATTTCCGCACCGCCGCCGCCGCCTTCGATCTCCTCGCCGGCGCGACCGCCGAGCTGCGGCCCGCCTCGGCACGCGGTTTCCTGCGGATCTGGTGCGTGCCGGGGCTCGCCGCCCGTTGGCTGGCGCCGCGCCTCGCCGATCTCCAGGCGGCGCTGCCGGGCGTCGAGATCGTCCTCAAGGCGACGACCGAGATGCCCGACTTCACCCACCGCGAGGCCGACGCGGCGCTGCATTTCGGGCCGGAGCCGACGACAGACGGTCGGGCGCTGCTGCTCGAGCGCTCGCGCCTCTTCCCCGTCGCCGCCCCCGCCTGGGTCGCGAGCCGCGAACCGATCGCGGGCCTCGCCGAACTCGAGGGCGCGCGCCTCATCCACGAGGAGAGCCGCGACCAGTGGCGGCGCTGGTTCGAGGCCGCCGGCCACCGCCCCACCGGCGATCTCGCCGGCCCGCGCCTGTGGTACGCCTCCTCGGCGCTCGACGCGGCGGTGGCAGGGCAGGGGGTGGCGCTGGCCACTCGCCTGCAGGCCGCCGACGAGATCGTCGCCGGGCGGCTGGTCGAATTGCTCGCCACCGACGTCGGGCTCGGCGACTACTGGTTCCTCGCGGCGCCGGTCCGATGGGCCGATCCGATGGTGGCGCGGTTCCGCGCCTGGGTCGGCGAGGCGATCGCGGCGACACGGGGCGGCGAACCGGCGGCGTGAGCCGTCGCCCGCCGGGGGTCGCGGCCGACCCTCGTCGAGGGCCGGCCTCGAGCCGTTCAGAGCCGTCCGTCGCCGAAGGCGAGAACCGCGCGGCTGCCGTCGCGGATCGCCTCCCAGCGTGCCGCCACCTGCGGCAGATACTGGGCGGCGAAGACCTCGGCGACGGCGACGCGCGCCGCGCGGAAGTCCGCGTCCGGCCCGGCGCCGCGCGACGCGGCGAGCGCGCCGCGCGTCAGCAACCAGCCGCCGGTGAGAAGCCCCATCAGGTGGAGGAAGGGCACCGAGGCCGCGTAGGGCAGACGGGGATCCTCCCCCGCCGTCCCGCTCAGCCAGTCGGTCGCGGCGCGCGCCGTCTCCAGCGCCGCGCCGAGCGCCGCGCCGATCACAGCCACTTCCGCGACCGCGCGCGTCGCGGCTACCGTGGCGTCGATCTCGGCGAAGAGCTCACGCACGCTCCGCCCACCGTCGCGCAGCACCGAGCGCCCGACCAGGGCATTGGCCTGGATCGCCGTGGTGCCCTCGTAGATCGGCGTGATGCGGGCGTCGCGGAAGTGCTGGGCGGCGCCGGTATCCTCGATGTAGCCCATGCCGCCGTGGATCTGGACGCCGTCGGAGGTGACGTCGCAGCCGGTCTCCGTCGACCAGCCCTTGGCGATCGGCACCAAGAGGTCGACCTTGCGACGCGCGGCGGCGCGGATCGTCTCGTCGGGGTGGGCGTGGGAGACGTCGCCGGCGGCGGCCGTCTCGTAGATCAGGCCGCGCATCGCCTCGATGCGGGCCCGCATCGACACCAGGAGGCGCAGCACGTCCGGGTGATGGATGATCGGCGCCGCGCCGGGCGCGGTCCAGCCGACCGGCTTGCCCTGGACGCGCTCGCGGGCGAACCCGAGGGCCTGCTGATAGGCGCGCTCGGCGATCGACAGGCCCTGCAGGCCGACGTTGAGCCGGGCGTGGTTCATCATCGCGAACATGTATTCGAGCCCGCGCCCGGGCTCGCCGACGATCTCGCCCAGCGCGCCGCCGGCCTCGCCGAAGACCAGGACGGCGGTCGGCGAGCCGTGGATGCCGAGCTTGTGCTCGAGCGAGGCGCAGGCGACGTCGTTGCGGGCGCCGATCGCGCCGTTCTCGGCGACGAGGAACTTCGGCACGATGAACAGCGAGATGCCCTTGACGCCCGCAGGGGCGTCGGGAAGCCGCGCCAGCACGAGATGGACGATGTTCTCGGCCATCTCGTGTTCGCCGTAGGTGATGAAGATCTTCGAGCCGGAGATGCGGAACCGATCGCCCTCGGGCACGGCGCGCGAGCGCACCGCGGCGAGATCCGATCCGGCCTGCGGCTCGGTCAGGTTCATCGTCCCGGTCCAGGTGCCGGGCACCATCCTCGGCAGGTAGAGCGCCTTCTGCCGCTCGCTGCCGTAGATCGAGACGGCGTTGACGGCGCCTTGGGTCAGAAGCGGACAGAGCGCGAAGGCCATGTTGGCCGACTGCCACATCTCGACGACCGCGATGTTGAGGGCGTGCGGCAGGCCCATGCCGCCCCATTCGGCCGGGTAGGGAAGGCCGTTCCAACCGCCCTCGACCAGCGCCTCCCAGGCCTGCTTCCAACCCTCGGGCACGGTGACGCGGCCGGCGTCCCACGTGGCGCCGACGGTGTCGCCGACCCGGTTGAGCGGCGCCAACACGTCGCCGGCGATCTTGGCGGCCTCCTCCAGGATGGAGGCGGCGAGATCGGGCGTCGCCTCCTCGAAGCCGGGGAGTTCGGCGATCGCCGGGAGCCCGACGACGTCCTGGAGGACGAAGGTGATGTCGCGAAGCGGCGCGGAATAGCCGGTCATGGGAGATCTCCGAAGATGTCGTCTCGCGGGGCGCGGCCGGGGCCGGCGCGGAATGGGTCGGCGGCGCGCCAGAAGGCCGTCGCCGATCCGGCCGCCGTCACAGCTGGCGGGCGGCGTCGCGCAGCATGAACTTCTGGATCTTGCCGGTCGAGGTCTTGGGCAGGGGTCCGAAGACGATGGTCCTGGGCAGCTTGAAGCCGGCGAGATGTTGGCGGCAATAGGCCAGGATGTCGGCCTCCGAGGTCTCGGCCCCGTCCTTGAGCAGGACGAAGGCGCAAGGCGTCTCGCCCCACTTCTCGTCGGGCCGGGCGACGACCGCCGCCTCCATCACGTCCGGGTGCTTGTAGAGCACGTCCTCGACCTCGATCGAGGAGATGTTCTCGCCGCCCGAGATGATGATGTCCTTCGAGCGGTCCTTGATCTCGACATAGCCGTCGGCGTGCCACACCGCGAGGTCGCCGGTGTGGAACCACCCGCCCGCGAAGGCCTCGGCCGTCGCCTTGGGGTTCTTCAGATAGCCCGCCATGACGTTGTTGCCGCGCATGAAGATCTCGCCGATGGTGCGGCCGTCCCTCGGCACCGGCGCCATCGTCGTCGGATCGGCGACCATGACGGCCTCGAGCATCGGCCCGCGCACGCCCTGGCGCGCCTTGATCGTCGCCTTCTCGTCGAGCGGCAATTCGTTCCAGACGTCGTGCCAGACGTTGAGCATGGTCGGGCCGTAGACCTCGGTCAGGCCATAGACATGTGTGACATTCCAGCCCATCCGCTCCATGCCGGCGATGACGGCGGCCGGCGGCGCCGCGCCGGCGACCATCGCCTCGACCTTGTGGCCGACCATCTCCTTGAGCGTGGCGGGGGCGTTGTTGAGCATGTTGAGGACGATCGGCGCGCCGCAGAAATGGCCGACGCCCTCGCTGGCGATCGCCTCGTAGACCTTGTCGGCGCGGACGTGGCGCAGGCAGACCGAGGTGCCGGCGACGGCGGCGAGCGTCCAGGGGAAGCACCAGCCGTTGCAGTGGAACATCGGCAGGGTCCACAGATAGACCGTGTGCTCGGGCAGGCGCCACGACAGCGCGTTGGAGACGGCGTTCAGATAGGCGCCGCGATGGTGATAGACGACGCCCTTGGGATTGCCGGTGGTGCCCGAGGTGTAGTTGAGCGCGATCGATTGCCATTCGTCGGCCGGATAGGTCCAGGGGAACTCCGGATCGCCGGCGGCGAGCACCTCCTCGTAGGTCCTCGAACCGATGAGCCTGCCGCCCTCGAAGCTCGGGTCGTCGATGTCGATCACCGGGATCGGCGCCGCCATCAGGGCGAGGGCGGCTTCGGCGGTCTTGGAGAACTCGCGATCGACGAAGAGGATCCTCGCCTCGCCGTGCTCGAGGATGAAGGCGATCGCCTCCGGATCGAGCCGGGTGTTGATGGCGTTGAGGACGCCGCCCATCAACGGCACGCCGAAATGGGCCTCGAACAGTTCGGGCGTGTTGGCGGCGAGGAAGGCGACGGTGGCGCCCTTGCCGAGGTCGAGGGCGGTCAGCGCCGAGGCGAGCCGGCGGCAACGGGTCGCCGTCTGCGCCCAGGTGCGCCGCACCTCGCCGTGGACGAGCGCCACGCGGTCGGGCCAGACTGCGGCGGAACGCTCCAGGAAGGTGAGGGGAGTAAGAGGTACGAAATTGGCATCGTTCTTCCCCAAGCCGTCTTCAAAGGGATTGGTTTCGGTGCTCATGAAGACCCCTCGTGGTATCGATCGGCCGGTGCCCGCTCTGGTGCCCATCCCACATCCGCGCCAATCTCGGGCGCGCCGACTGTCGCAGACCGCGAGGGATCGGTCGAGGCCCAGCGCGCCACCCCCGGAGCCCAGGCCGAAGCGCGGCGGATCGTCGCGCGGCATGTGCGCGGGTACCCACGCCGTTCCATCAGGTTACTGATTTTCAACGATTTATCTGGAATGCGAGCGACCGTTCGGTGGTCGCGGAGGTTCCGGTCGATCAAACTTCTATGGACCATCTATCTTTGGTGCGTTAATTTAGAAATATCGGATGTACGGAACGGCGCGAGTGGATCGGATGACACACAGGAACTCCGAAACGATGGCGGTGATTTCCGACACTCGGCTACCCCCCGGAGCCGTGGACGACATCCGAACTCGGTCGTACCCTCCGTCGCCTCTGCCCGATCTCACCGAGGCCGAGCCCCCCGCTCCCGAGGAAGATCTAGCGGAGGCGACACTTTCTCTCGACGGCGCCCACGAGCACGTCCGGGGCGAGACCGAGGACTCCGACGATCGGCCGCGCCTGCGCCGGCCCTCCCAGCTCAATGCGCGATCCACCAGCGGCCGCAGTCTCTATGAGCGTATCGGCCGCACCATCGGGGTGCGACGACTGGTCCGGCGCTTCTTCGACCTGATGGAATCCCTGCCGGAAGCCGCGCCCTGCCGCGGGGTCTATCCGACCGATCTCGAGGACAGCCGGCAGAAGTTCTTCGAGTTCATGAACGGCTGGCTCGGCGGGCCCAAGCTCTATCTCAAGCGCCACGGCGCGCCGAAGCTCAGGCGGCGGCACTTCCTGATCAACATCGGCGCGGCCCAGCGCGATGCCTGGCTGCTGTGCTTCCGGCGCGCCGCCGAGGAGACCATCCCCGACCGCGACGCCGTCGAGATGTTGATGCCCCAGGTCGAGAGCATCGCCTATTATCTCCAGAATCGCGATTGATCCGCCGGCCGCGTTCGGCTCGGCATCGGCCGCCGTTCGTCGCGACGGCGGGGCGAGGCCTTTTTCCCGAAGAGACGACGAGGATTCTCCATGACGATCGACCCGACCGGCACCACCGAGGCGCCGTCCGGCCCGAGCCTCTACGACCGCATCGGCGGCGAGGCGGGCGTGCGCCGGTTCACCCGCCGATTCTACGAACTGATGGACAGCGTCCCGGAGGCCGCCGCCTGCCGCGCCATCCATTCGCCGAGCCTCGCCGGCGCCGAGCAGAAGCTCTTCGAATATCTCTCCGGCTGGCTCGGCGGGCCGCAGCTCTTCGTCGAGCGGCACGGTGCGCCGATGCTGCGCCGCCGCCATCTGGCGGCCGCGATCGGGCCGGATGAGACCGCCGGCTGGCTTTTGTGCTTCCGCCGGGCCCTGGTCGATACGATCGAGGACGAGGACATTCGCGCCGCCATCCTGCCGCAGATCGAAATGCTCGCCCGCCACATGCAGAACCGCGCCTGAGGCGTGGCCGCCCGAGGGTTGTCCGCCCTCCCCATCGATCCCACATCCCCCTGAAACGCGTCGAGGGCCGGAGTGATCTCCGGCCCTCGTTCGGTTGTGTGTCGTGAGCTACGCGCGTCGTCCGTCGGTCACGGCGCCTTGAAGAAGTCCTTGGCGATGGCGGTCTTCTTGTCGGCGAGGTCGGTGATGCGGAAGACCAACTCGCCCGACTTCGGCAGCGCCGCGCCGGGGGCGGTGACGCTGACGCGAACCTCACGCGTGCGGTCGGCGCCGATGTCGATCACCGGATTGCCGTCGAGGGTCCGTTCGATGCCGATGGCGTCGATGCGCGTTCCCGCCGGCATGCCCTCGACCGACAGCATCATGTCGCGCGCCAGACCGGCCCGGTTGAGCAGGCGCACGGTATAACCGTTGCGCACCGTGCCGTCGGAGTTGACGACATATTGCGGATTGCGGTCGTGCAGGACGTTGACGCCCTCGAAGGTGCGGTTGGCGAAGGTGTAGACCATCAGCGTGCTGATCATCGTGATGATGCCGGCGTAGAGCAGGGTGCGGGCGCGCACCAGCTTGAAGATCGGGGCGAGCCCCTCGCGCCGACGATCGAAGTTGAGCGGCGTGTCGTAGGCGACGAGCCGGCCCTCGCGGCCGAGCTTGCCCATGATCTGGTCGCAGGCGTCGATGCACAGACCGCACTGGATGCAGGAGAGCTGCGAGCCCTTGCGAATGTCGGTGCCGGTCGGGCAGACCGCGACGCACTGGTAGCAGTCGACGCAATCGCCGGCCGGCCGGCCCGCCGCCTTGAGCTTCTTGGATTCCTTGACCGAGGCGCGCGGCTCGCCGCGATCGACCCGGTAGGTGACGTTGAGGGCGTATTCGTCGGTCAGCGCCGCCTGGATGCGCGGCCACGGGCAGGCATAGATGCAGACCTGCTCGCGCATGTAGCCGGCGAAGAAATAGGTGGTGAAGGTGAGGATGCCGATCCACAGATAGGCGATGAAGGCCGCCTTGCCGGTGAAGACCTCGACCACCAGCGTCGGCGCGTCGGCGAAATAGAGCACGGCCGCGCCGCCGGTGCCGGCGGCGATGACCAGCCACGCCGCGAACTTGGCGGCCTTCTTGCCGATCTTTTTGAGGTTGAGCGGGCCTTCGTCGAGCTTGATGCGGTCGCGCCGGTCACCCTCGATGAAACGCTCGACGCCGAGGAACAGGTCGGTCCAGATCGTTTGCCAGCACAGATAGCCGCACCACACGCGGCCGGCGAGCGCCGTCAGCAGGAACAGCGTCATCGCGGCGAGGATCAGCAGCCCGGTGAAATAGTAGACTTCCTGAGGCCAGATCTCGATGAAGAAGAAATAGAAGCGCCGGTTCGGCAGGTCCACCAGCACCGCCTGATTCGGCATCTCCGGCCCGCGATCCCAGCGCATGAACGGCAGCAGGTAGTAGAGACCCAGCCAGATCGTCAGGATCGTCCACTTGATTCGACGAAAGGTACCGCTGACCGCCGCCGGATAGACCTTGATGTGTTCCTGATAGAAGCTCTCTTCCATCGCATCGGTGGGATGGAGGGGCTTCTCGAAGGCTTTCACCTGGGACATATAGGACTTCTCCGGACAGGACGGGACGGCCCGTTTCGACGCCGAACCGGCCCGCACAGTGCGTGTTTCCGGCGATCGGGGCTTTGCGCCAAATCAAACATTTATTGAATATGCAAGTTATCCTATATCAAGTCGAGGTCGGTAGTCTTCCCGATGGTCCGGCGGCGTCGCGCGACCGCGAAGCGCCGCCGGACAGACCTTCTCCTCCCGCCTTTTCGGGCCGCCGATCGAGGGCTTCACCTTGCCGGTGAGCCGCCGAACCGCTACCCAGGGACCGCCGCCGCGACGACCGGCTCGACGATCGAGCCTCGCGGGCATCAGGCGCGTCGGGGAGAGTGGACCTTGCGATATTTCATAACCGGGACGGCCGGGTTCATCGGCTTCCACTTGGCGCGTCGGCTTCTCGCCGAGGGCCACACCGTCGCCGGCTACGACGCCATGACCGACTATTACGATCCCGCGCTGAAGGCCGCCCGTCACGCGTTGCTCGAGGCGAACCCCGCCTTCACCGCGACGATCGCGCTGCTCGAGGACATGGACGCCCTGCGCCGGGCGATGGCGGCGGCGGCCCCCGACTTCGTCGTCCATCTCGCGGGTCAAGCCGGGGTGCGCTACTCGATCGAGAACCCGCGCGCCTATGTCGATGCCAACCTGATCGGCTCCTTCAATCTCCTGGAGATCGCCAAGGACCTGAAGCCGAGGCACCTGCTGCTCGCCTCGACCTCCTCGGTCTACGGCGGCAACGAGGAGATGCCCTTCCGCGAGACCGACCGTGCCGACTGGCCGCTCACCCTCTATGCCGCCACCAAGAAGGCGATGGAGGCGATGAGCCATTCCCATGCCCACCTGTGGGGCGTGCCGACGACGTGCTTCCGCTTCTTCACCGTCTACGGTCCCTGGGGGCGCCCCGACATGGCGCTCTACAAGTTCGTCCGCGCCGCCCTCGACGACCGCCCGATCGAGATCTACGGCATGGGCGAGATGCGGCGCGACTTCACCTATGTCGAGGATCTGGTCGAGGCGATCCTCCGCCTCGCCGCCGTGGTGCCGGAAATGGGATCGCCGATCGCCGCCGACGGCGTCGTCGACACGCTGTCGCCGGTGGCCCCCTGGCGGGTGGTCAACATCGCCGGCGGCACGCCGGTCGGCCTGCTCGACTACGTCCTGGCGATCGAGGCGGCGCTCG
>JAFHCF010000255.1:0-59154 GCA_048497495.1 Prosthecomicrobium sp. | reverse complement strand
GTCAGGATGGCGGGTGCCACAACCCTTTGACAGTCCGGCACTATTCACCGTAACCGTCACAAATTGAAATTAATCAATAAAATAAAATAGTTGTGGCGGAGACGGAGGGATTCGAACCCTCGGTACCCTTTTGGGGGTACGCTCATTTAGCAAACGAGTGCCTTCAGCCTCTCGGCCACGTCTCCGGCGCGCTCTCTATGCCCGATGGGGGGGCGCATTTCAAGCACTCGCTGATGCGATCCCGTCGCGGGCCTCGGAGCGGGCGGGATGAGCGCGATCGAAGCGCGTCGCGGGGTCGGACCCCACGCCGCGCGGCGGGCGCCTCGGCTTCGCCACGAAGGGCTGGCAGGGGAACGTCGCGCCTTCCGCTCGATCGAACCTTCCTCTAACCCGAGTGAATGTCCCAGATGTCGCGCCTCGACCGATTCTCGCCCCCTCCGTCGCGCCGCGCGCTCCTCGGCCTCGCGCTCGCCGGACTGGTCGGGGCCTGCGCGCGCGGGCCGGCGTTGGTGGAGACGATCGACGACGTGGCCTATGTGCCGGTCGATCCGGCGGAAGCGGCGCGGTTGCTCAATGCCTATCGCGCCGAGAGTGGCGTCGGCGCGCTGGTGATCGATGCCGATCTGGCGCGCATCGCCGGCGACTATGCCCGCCATCTCGCCGAGGCCGGGCGGATGACGCATGGGCTCGAACCCTATGGCGGGCTCGAGAAGCGGCTGAAGGCGGCGGGTTATCCTTACGCCGCCGCCGGCGAGAACCTCGGCCAGGGTTATCGCACCATTCGCCAGACCATCACCGGCTGGAAGCATTCGCCGCCCCACGATCGCGGCATGAAGGATGCCGAGATGACGCGGATGGGCATCGCCTCGGCGGAAAACCCGCGCAAACGCGGCGACGTCTACTGGTGTCTGATCGTCGCCCGGCCGCGCCCGGTGGGCGCTCCGGACGGCACCGGTCCCTTCGCGGCCCCGCGTGGGCCGGCGGTGTGGGGCACCTCGCCGATCCCGTTCTTCCGCTGATCGGGCCGTGACGGGCGGGGTCGCGACCGCGCCGGTCACGGCGCGACTTGCGCGGCGCGGCGCGGCATGGTCTCAACCGAGATCGCCCCTCGCGGAGACCGACCGATGACCCAGCCTTCCGACGACGATCGCCACAAGGCCAAGATGGCCAAGCGCAAGGCCGTCCAGGACGCCGAGGTGGCGGCGAAGACGATCGCCGAAAAGGGGCTGCTGATCGTCAACACCGGCCCCGGCAAGGGCAAGTCGACGGCCGCCTTCGGCCTGGTGCTCAGGGCGCTGGGCCACGGCTGGCGGGTCGGCGTCGTCCAGTTCATCAAGGGGGCGTGGTCGACCGGTGAGCGCACGGCGCTGGAGCGCTTCTCCGATCTCGTCTCCTGGCACACCATGGGTGAGGGCTTCACCTGGGAGACCCAGGACCGCGCCCGCGACGTCGCCGCCGCCACCAGGGCCTGGGAGAAGGCCAAGGAATTGATGGCCGACCCGGGCATCTCGCTCGTCGTCCTCGACGAGATGAACATCGCGCTGCGCTACGACTACATCCCCCTCGACGAGGTGGTCGCGGTGCTCCGCGCCCGCCGGCCCGATCTCCATGTCGTCGTCACCGGGCGCAACGCCAAGCCGGAACTCGTCGAAATCGCCGATCTCGTCACCGAGATGGGAGCGGTGAAGCACCATTTCGCCGCCGGCGTGAAGGCCCAGGCCGGCATCGAATTCTGAGCGCGGGACTTCGGACATGACCTCGAGAAAGCGCGCCATCGCATTGATGATTCAGGGAACCGGCTCCGACGTCGGCAAGTCGCTGATCGTCGCCGGACTGATCCGCGCCTATGCCAACCGGGGGCTCGCGGTCCGGCCCTTCAAGCCGCAGAACATGTCGAACAACGCCGCCGTCACCGCCGACGGCGGCGAGATCGGCCGGGCTCAGGCGCTGCAGGCCCGCGCCGCCCGGGTCGCGCCGTCGGTCCACATGAACCCGGTGCTCTTGAAGCCGCAATCCGATGTCGGCTCCCAGGTGGTGGTGCAGGGGCGGGTGTTGGGCAATACCAAGGCGCGCGAGTTCCAGGATTGGAAACCCCGTCTGGCGACCGCCGTCCACGAGAGCTTCGAGCGGATGCGCGACGGCGTCGACCTGGTGATCGTCGAGGGCGCGGGGAGCGCGGCGGAGGTCAACCTGCGCGCCGGCGACATCGCCAACATGGGCTTCGCGGTGACCGCCGACGTGCCGGTGATCCTTCTCGGCGACATCGATCGCGGTGGGGTGATCGCGCAAGTGGTCGGCACCCGCGCGGTGATCTCCCAGGGTGACGCCGGGCAGATCGTCGGCTTCCTCGTCAACAAGTTCCGCGGCGACCCGCGCCTGTTCGACGCCGGCATGACGCTCATCGAGGAGAAGACCGGCTGGCCGGCGCTCGGGCTGATCCCGTGGTTCCGCCCCGCCGGACGGCTGCCGGCGGAAGACGCCGTGGTGCTCGAGACGCGCCGGACGGCGGGCGAGGGCGCCTTCACCGTCGTCGTGCCGCGCCTGCCGCACATCTCCAACTTCGACGATCTCGACCCGCTCGCCGCCGAACCCGGCATCCGTCTCCTGATGTTGCGCTCGGGCGAGCCGATCCCGGGCGACGCCGATCTGGTGATCCTGCCGGGCTCCAAGGCGACCATCGCCGACCTCGCGGCCCTGCGCGCCGAGGGCTGGGACATCGACATCGCCGCCCATGCGCGGCGCGGCGGCCGGGTGCTCGGGCTGTGCGGCGGCTATCAGATGCTGGGGCGGACGATCGCCGATCCGGACGGCATCGAGGGCGCGCCGGCGATCGTTCCGGGCCTCGGGCTCCTCGACGTCGAGACGGTGCTCGGCGGCGCCAAGCATCTCGAGGCGGCGACGGGGCGCTTGGCGCGGCTCGACGCGCCGGTATCCGGCTACGAGATGCACATCGGGCGGACCAGTGGGCCGGATTGCGCCCGGCCCTTCCTGCGCCTCGGCGACGATCGCCCGGACGGCGCGGTGAGCGCCGACGGCCGGGTCGCCGGCTGCTACCTCCACGGCCTCTTCGCCGACGACGCGGCGCGCCGGGCGCTTCTCGCCGATCTCGGCGCCCCGACCTCGGACCTCGCCTACGAGGCGGAGGTCGAGGCGACGCTCGACGCGCTCGCCGAGCATGTGGCGGCGCATGTGGATCTCGATCGGCTGCTCGGTCTGGCGCGGTGAGGGCTCAGGCGAGCGCCCAGGCGATCGCCGCCAAGACCAGCCCCTGCACCACCAGCGCCACGCGCCACAGCCCCAGCGCCCGGCGGATGTCGGCGGCCCCGAGGTCGCGGCGGCCGTCGCCCATGTCGGCGGCCTCGACCGCCGTGTCGCCGTAGACGCGCCGGCCGGCGAGGGAAAAGCCCAGCGCGCCGGCCATCGCCGCTTCCGGCCAGCCGGCGTTGGGCGAGGTGTGTTTCCCCGCGTCGCGCCGGATCGCGCCGACCGCGCCGCGCGCCGAGGCGCCGGGCACCAGGACGGCCGCGATCACCAGCCACAGGGCCGAGAGGCGCGAGGCCGGCAGGTTGATCAGGTCGTCGAAGCGGGCGGCGGCCCAACCGAAGGCGAGATGGCGCGGCGTCTTGTGGCCGATCATGCTGTCGGCGGTGTTGGCGGCCTTGTAGAGCGCGGCGCCCGGCAGGCCCGCCACCGCCATCCAGAACAGCGGCGCGACGACGCCGTCGGAGAAATTCTCGGCGAGGCTCTCGATCGCGGCGCGGGCGACGCCGGCCTCGTCGAGGCTCGCCGGATTGCGGCCGACGATCATCGAGACGGCGGCGCGACCTTGTGCCAGTCCCCGGTCGAGCCCCTCGGCGACGGCATCGACGTGCCTGTCCAGGCTGCGCTGGGCCGGCAGGCTCGCCGCGACGACGGCGAGGACGAGGAGGCCGAGCGCGCCGGGCAGGATCGCCCCGATCAGCGCCGTGATCGACAGGGCGACCGCCCCGGTGACGGCGAGGACGACGACGAGGCCCGCGACGCCGAGGGCGCGGCGGCGGGCGAAAGTGTCGCTCTCGCGGTTGAGCGCGCGATCGAGACGGGCGATGAGATCCCCGATCCAGGTGACGGGATGGCCGATCGCGGCGTAGAGAGGGGCGGGCCAGCCGACCGCCGCTTCGATCGCCGCCGCGAGAAGCGCCAGGGTGGCGGTATGGGCGAGGGACGAGGCGAGCGACATGGATCCGACGATGCGAGCGGGAACGGAAACGGGGGCCAGTCCCGTCTATCACGGCGGCGACCTCGCGCAAGCGCGCGCCGCCTTTCCCGACGCGCCGCTTCCCTGGATCGACCTGTCCACCGGCATCAATCCGGTCGCCTATCCCATCCCCGAGATCGCGCCCGAGCTGTGGACCCGCCTGCCCGAGGCCGGCCTGGTCGCCGCGCTGGAGCGCGAGGCGGCGACGGCCTTCGGGGTTCACGACGCCGACGGCGTCGCCGCGACGCCGGGCACCCAGGCACTGATCCAGATGCTGCCGCGCCTCATCGGCGGAGCCCGCGTCGGCATCCTCGGCTTCACCTATCAGGAACACGCCCGCGTCTGGCGCGAGGCGGGGCGGACGGTCGAGGTGGTGGAGGCGTTCGACGAACTGGCCCGCTTCGACATCGCCCTGGTGGTCAATCCCAACAATCCCGATGGCCGGTCGATCCCGACCGATCGCTTGGCGGCCCTCGCCCTCGACATGGCCGCGACGGGCCGCCGTCTGATCGTCGACGAGGCCTTCGTCGAGGTGATGGGGGAGGGGGCGAGCCTGGCCCCGCGCCTGCCCCTCGGCCGGGCGATCGTGCTGCGCTCCTTCGGCAAGACCTGGGGCCTCGCCGGCCTCAGATTGGGTTTCTGCCTCGCCGATGCCGACTTCGCCCGTGCGGTACGGGCGGCTTTCGGCCCCTGGGCGGTGTCGGGGCCGGCGATCGCGGTGGGACGCGCCGCCCTGGCCGATCGCGACTGGTTCGCCGCGACGATCGAACGGTTGGCCCGCGACGCCGCGCGGCTCGACCCGATGCTCGAAGCGGCGGGCTGCCGCATCATCGGCGGGACGCCGCTCTATCGCTACGTCGAGCACCGCGACGCGAAAGGGCTCGCCGACCGGCTCGCGGCGGCGGGACTCCACGTCCGCCGCTTTCCCCATGACGCGACGAAGTTGAGATTCGGACTACCGGGCAGCGATGCGATCTGGCGCCGTCTCGAAGCCGTTCTGCGCGCGCGCCGCGACGTCGCGGGGGCATGAGGCGCGGCCGGTCGGCAAGTGGTTGGTGGGGCCATGACGAGACAACGCTCGGTAGATCTTCGTACAACCGCCCATCGGCAAATTTCGCATGCCTACTCGGTCGGCACGAAGAGCTCAGAAAATATGCAATATGCGAGAATTACGCTGCAATTTCAATTAATTCTCATTATGAAATTTCATTGTATGAAAAATTTCCCCAGATATGAATCTGATAAAAGTATAATGCATAATATATACGATAATAATAACACGAAATACTATCAATCTAGTTGATATTTTAGTGAGGATTGTGAAATTTTCAATAATATATGAATCTGACGCAAGGGAAGCCGTTAGTCGAAAATTCATGATCACCCCCTGATATTCGGAACCATCGGGACACCGGGAGGGACGAATGGCTCGCGTTTTCGGGAGGTGGGGAAGAGGCGGTTCGAAAGGACCGGCACGCCGGAAGTTCGTCTCGGTGGTGACGCCGACCGGGGTCGAGAGAACCTTCTCCCCCGACGATGTGATCGTCTCCAAGACCGATCCCAAGGGCATCATCACCTACGCCAACGACGTCTTCCTCGATCTCGCGGGAATGACGGAACGCCAGGCGATCGGCGCGCCGCATTCGGTCATCCGTCACCCCGACATGCCGCGCGCCGTGTTCAAGCTCCTGTGGGAGACGCTCGCCGCCGGCGACGAGATCTTCGCCTACGTGCTGAACATGTCGGCGAAAGGCGATCACTATTGGGTCTTCGCCCACGTCACCCCGACCTTCACCCGTGACGGCGGCATCGCCGGGTTCCATTCCAATCGCCGGGTTCCCGATCGCCGGGCGCTCGAGGCGGTCAGGCCGCTCTATGCCTCGCTCAAGTCGATCGAGGACCGGGCGAGCGACCGGGCCTCGGGCCTTGCGGCTTCCTACGACACGGTTCGCGAACTGCTGCGCGACAAGGGGATGTCCTATGACGAATTCGTCTTCTCTCTCGCGCGCTGAGTGGGTCTTCAGTGGCCTCACGGCGCTGATGATGATCGGTTCGATCCTGCACGCGACGGTCGAGATCAACTGGCGCAACGCGGCGATGCTGATCTTCATGACGACGCTGTCGGTGCTCGGCCTGGTGCTGTTGCGGCGCGCACGCCGGTCGATCGGCGAGATTTCGAGCGTCCTCGACGTAGCGGCCCGAGGCGAACTCGAGGCGCGTGTCACGCTGCTCGACGACGCCGGCGAGATCGCGCGCCTCGCCTCCGACGCCAACCGCGTCCTCGACGTCACCGATGCCTTCGTGCGCGAAGCACGGGCGACGCTCGCATGTATCCGCGACGGCAAGAATCATCGCCGCATCGTCGAGACCGGCATGGTCGGCACCTTCGGGGCGGCCTCGCGGACGATGAATCAGGCGGTCTCGGCGATCGAGGGACGCCTGCGCGGCTTCACCCGGGTGATGGGCGAATTCGAGGCGACGGTCGGCGGTGTCACCGGATCGCTCGGTGAGGCGGTCGACGGCTTGGCGCGCTCGGCCGATCAGATGCGGTCGTCGGCCGACGACACCTCCCATCGCACCACCACCATCGGGGCGGCGGCGGAGGAGACCTCGGTGACGGTCGCCACCGTCGCGGCCGCGACCGAGGAACTGACCGCGGCGGTCGAGGACATCGCCCAACAGGCCGAACACGCCCGCCAGATCTCCACCCACGCCAGCGGCCGGGCCGCCGATTCGCGCGAGGCCATCTCCGATCTCACCGCCGCCGTCGGCGACATCGGCGGTGTCGTCGACCTGATCCGTCAGGTCGCCGAGCAGACCAAGCTCCTGGCGCTCAACGCCACCATCGAGGCGGCGCGCGCCGGCGAGGCGGGCAGGGGCTTCGGCGTCGTCGCCATCGAGGTCAAGGCGCTGGCCGATCAGACGGCGCGAGCGACCGGAACGATCGCCGAGCGGATCCGCGCGGTCGAGGCGCGCGCCGACCGCTGCATGGACTCGATCGAGGGCATCGCCGGCGTCATCGACGAGATCGGCGCCGCCGCCGCCGCCATCGCCGCCGCCGTCCAGCAGCAGATCTCCGCCACCCACGAGATCTCCCGGTCGATGCAGATGGCCTCGACCGCCACCGACGACGTCTCCGCCAACGTCACCACCGTGGTCGCCGCCGCCGGCGCCACCGGACGGGCCGCCGCCGACGTCGCCGGGGCCTCGGTGGGCCTCGCCGAACAGACCGACCGTCTGCGGGATTCTGTCTCCCTCTTCCTGGCGAGCGCCCGCGACGTCGCGCGGGGCTCGCGCCTCGCCGCCTGATCCGGTTCCCCCGATCCGACATCCGGCCGCCCACCGGCAACGGGCGGCGTTAGGCCGTTTACACCGCCGGGCGCCGCCGCTATGGTCCGCGCCCACACGTCGGGGGCGTCGTCCCGCCGGCCCGAATTCGAAGGTGAAGTCCGATGAAGGCAGAGATCGAGTCCGTCGTGGACGAGATCCAGCAGGCTCTCAGCCTGCTGAGGAGGCATCTTTGACTGGGATGTCGCGCTGAAACGACTGGATGAGCTGAACGCGCTCTCCGAATCTCCCGACCTGTGGAACGACTCGTCCCGCGCTCAGAAGCTGATGCGCGAACGAGACCAGCTGCAGAAGTCGATCGACACCGTGCGGAGCATCGCCCGCGAGCTCGACGACGGCGTCGGGCTGCTCGAGCTCGGCGAGATGGAAGACGACACGGAAGTGGTGGCGGAGGCGGAGGCCGCGCTGAAGCAACTCGGCCATGACGTCGCCAAGCGGCAGGTCGACGCGTTGTTGTCCGGCGAGGCCGACGGCAACGACACCTATCTGGAAATCCACGCCGGCGCCGGCGGCACCGAGTCGCAGGACTGGGCCAACATGCTCGCCCGCATGTATGTGCGCTGGGCCGAGAAGCGCGGCTACAAGGTCGAGGCGATGGAATCCTCCGATGGGGAAGAAGCCGGCATCAAATCGGTGACCTATCTGATCAAGGGCCTCAACGCCTATGGTTGGCTCAAGACCGAGTCGGGCGTGCATCGTCTGGTGCGCATCTCGCCCTACGATTCGGCCGCCCGCCGCCACACCTCCTTCGCTTCGGCCTGGGTCTATCCGGTGGTCGACGATTCCATCGACATCGTCATCAACGAATCCGACATTCGCACCGACACCTACCGCTCGTCCGGCTCCGGTGGCCAGCACGTCAACACCACCGACTCCGCCGTCCGCCTGACCCATATTCCGACCGGTATCGCGGTCGCCTGTCAGGCCGAGCGCTCGCAGCACAAGAACCGGGCGACGGCCTGGGCGATGCTGAAGTCGCGCCTCTACGAGGCCGAACTGAAGAAGCGCGAGGAGAAGGCCAACGCCGAGGCCGCCGCCAAGTCGGACATCGGCTGGGGCCACCAGATCCGCTCCTACGTCCTGCAGCCCTACCAGATGGTCAAGGACTTGCGCACCGGCGTCATGACCACCGATCCGGCCAAGGTGCTCGACGGCGATCTCGACGCCTTCATGGAAGCCTCGCTCGCCGCCCGGGTGCGCGGCGCCGCCACGGCGATCGTCGAGGACATCGACTGAGCCGAGCGCCCGCCCGCCCGCCGACGAGGCGGCGGGCATCGTCAGAATTTCGAAGGCATTTCACGCTAGAGCTGTCGTCGATTCGATCACATCGGCGGGGAGACGGCTCCGCCCGATCCTCCGACCCGATTCCGCGACCGGACCCGAACCGTTCGGTCGCGACAGGTTTCTCGGACTGAACGGTGACCGACACGTCGGGACCGATGTCCGGCTCGCCGTCGCCGGATCGGTCGGCTCGGCGCGGCCCCCCGCGCGAAAGGTTGTGCGATGGACCTTCTCTACATGGTCAAGGCGGTGGCCCTCGGGGTCGTCGAGGGTGTGACCGAGTTCCTGCCGGTCTCCTCCACCGGCCATCTCATCCTCGCCGGCGATTGGCTGTCGTTCGACAGCGGCTCCGACAAGGTGTTCGAGGTGGTGATCCAACTCGGCGCCATCCTGGCGGTCTGCTGGCTCTACCGGGTGAAGATCCTCGAGGTCGTGACCGGCGTGCTGCGCCGCGATCCGGCGGCGCTGCGGTTCACCGGGATCGTGCTCGCCGCCTTCCTGCCCTCGGTGGTCTTCGGGCTGATATTCATCAAGACCATCAAGGAGGTCTTGTTCAATCCTCATGTGGTGGCGATCTCGCTGGTGGTCGGCGGCCTGATCATCTTGTGGGTGGAACGGCGCGAGCGGCCGGTGGTCTCCGGCAGCGTCGACGAGATCGGCTGGCTCCAGGCCTTCGGCATCGGCCTCGCCCAGGTGGTGTCGATGATCCCCGGCGTGTCGCGCTCCGGTGCCACCATCATCGGCGGCATGATGTTCGGCCTCAGCCGCTCGGCGGCGACCGAGTTCTCCTTCTTCCTCGCCATGCCGACGATGCTCGGCGCCACCGTGCTCGATCTCGCCAAGAACGGCGCCAGCCTGCGTCTCGGCGACGCGATCGCCATCGCGCTGGGCTTCGTCACCTCCTTCTTCGTGGCGCTGATCGTGGTGAAGTTCCTGATCCGCTTCGTCGCCGGCCACACCCTCCGGGTCTTCGCCTGGTATCGCATCGCGCTCGGGCTGGTGCTGCTCGGCTGGGTCTGGGTCGGCAACGGCTGAGGCCCCACGCGGCCGGCCTCGATTGAAACGACGAGGGGCGCCGCGAAGCGCCCCTTCTTCATGTCCGCGACGATCGGCGAGACTTCAGAACCCCAGTTCCTTGCCCGCCTCGAGCCAGGAGGCGGGGTCGACGGCCACGCCGGCGACGCGGGTCTCGTAGTGGAGATGCGGCCCGGTCGATCGGCCGGTGGAGCCGGCGAGGCCGACGACGTCGCCGGCCATCAGGCGCTGCCCCCTGTCCACCGAGACGCGGGACATGTGGCCGTAGCGGGTGACGACGCCGTTGCCGTGGTCGACGTCGACGGCCAGGCCGTAGCCGCCCTGGGCGCCGGCGGCGATCACCGTGCCGGGGCCGGTGACGCGGACCGGGTCGCCGACGTCGGCGCGGAAGTCGACGCCGGAGTGGAACGCCGGGGCGCCGAGGAAGGGATCCATGCGCGAGCCGAAGCCGGAGGTCTGGACCGTGTCGCCGCGCATCGGCCGACCGAGCGGCAGGAAGGCCGCGGCGCGGCGGATCTCGCCGAGACGGGCGAGGGCGTGGTCGGCGCGATCGGCCATGTCGATCGGGTCGGCGGGAATGTAGGGGCCCCCGACGCCGCCGGCGGCATTCGCCGGGCGCGGCTTCGGCGTCGGCGCCTCGGCGACACGGAAACCGAGACGACCGAGCACCCGCTTGGCCTTGGCGGCCTCCGTCTCGGCGAGCGTGGCGAGGCGGGAGAGCGTCCTCGACTGCTGATGCTCGAACCGGTCGAGCGTGCGCTCGACCTCGGCGACCCGCACGCCGGCGTTGGCGGTGTGGCGTGGCACGCCGGCGGCGGCCGGCGCGACGAAGGGCACCAGCCAGGAGGCGCGCAGCGGTGTGGCGAAGCGCTCGGTGTCGAGCGGCGGCGGCGGCGGTTCGGCGGCCGTCGGGGCGACCGGCTGCAGCCCCTGGCCGACCGGGTTGATCGACCCGGTGGCGGGGCCCGGAACCAGTTTGACGCCGGCGTCCGCGGCACGATCGACCAGGGCGCCGATGCGCGCCTGAGCGTCGCCGAGCCGCGCCTGACGCTTGAGCAGCGTGTCGATCTTGGCCTCGAAGGCCTCCTGATCCATCAATTGGCGGCCGTTGATCCGATCGATCTCGGCGCGCAGCGCCGCCACCCGGTCCTCGTAGGCGCGCGCCTGCCGGACCTGTCGGGCGATGGCGCCGTTGAGGATGTCGTCGTGGAAGACCAGGTAGCCGGTGGCGGCGAGGTAGGCGAGGGTGAAGACGCCCACCGCCACCGCCCCGGCGGTCATCCAGCCGAGATCGACGTGGAAGGCGCGGACGCGGTCGCCATGGACGATGGTGACCCGGTGGCGCTCGGTGCGGCGCCCGAAGGGGCGGGGTTGGTCGTCCGTGGTGGCCATCGCGTCGCCGATCCCATGTGGTTCAGACGCCGCCGATTACAGTCGGTTAAGGTTAATATTCCTTTGCGCGTCGCCCCTTCGGACCGGACGACGGGAGGATCGGGGCGACGGAGCGGCGGGCCGTCGCGCCCCACCGCCTCACTCCGTCGCGCCGGCTCAGCCGAGGGCCTTCAGCACCGCCTCGGCGTGGCCGGGAACCTTCACCTTGCGCCAGATGGCGGCGACCTTGCCGGCGGCGTCGACCAGGACGGTGGTGCGCTCGACGCCCATGTATTTGCGGCCGTACATCGCCTTTTCCACCCACACGCCCCAGGCGCCGAGGACCGACTTGTCCTCGTCGGCGGCGAGCGTGACGGCAAGATCGTACTTGGCGCGGAACTTCTCGTGGGCCTTCACCCCGTCGGGGGAGATGCCGATCACCCGGGCGCCGCGCTTCTCGAACTCCGGCAGGAGGGCGGTGAAGGCCTGGGCCTCCCTGGTGCAGCCGGAGGTGTCGTCCTTCGGGTAGAAATAGACCACGACCGGCGCTCCGGCGAGGGCGGAGAGGCGGACATGGCCGCCGCCATCGGTCGGCAGATCGAAGTCGGGAGCGGGGTCGCCGATGTTCAGGGCCATTTCGCCTTCCTTTCGTCGTCTTGGGATGATGGAGAGGGGCGGGGAAAGGGCCGCGCCGGTGTGTGGCGGCGGCCTTCCTCGGGCCCGACGCGTCGGCGGCGGGCGGTTCGACCGGCCGTCGGGAAACGTGTAGTGCTCGGGCGAACCCGAGGCGGCGAGCATCGGCGATTCGACCCTCCCGGGTCGACAGAGAAGAAACCGACCGGCCAGGAACGGCGGATTTGGACGAATGGGAACGACCAGAGGCTGAGACGGAGCCGACGGGCCGACGGCTCGGCGACGGACGACGTCGTGTGCTCGGCCGTTTCGGTCTGGCGCTCCTGTGGACCACCGGGCTGGCGCTGACCCTCGCCGCGCTGGTCGTCGCCGGTCTGGCGGCGCTCGTCGCCCACGGTCCGGTCGAGGTCGCCACCGCCGCCCGCTCCGCCCAGACGCTCCTCGGCGAGATCGCCGGCCCCGGCGGCAAGGCCGAGGTCGGCCGCGCCCGGCTTGACTGGTCGTGGGACAAGGGCCTGCTGGTCGATCTCGGCGACATCTCGGTCGATCGGGCCGGGATCCTCTCCATGCATGTGCCGCGCGCCGAGATCCGGCTGCGCATGCTGCCGCTCCTCTCCGGCGAGGTGCGGCCGAGTTCGCTGGTGCTGATCGATCCCCATCTGACCATCGATACGGGCGGCATGGCGGCCGCGCAGAGCGAGGCCGGCGCGGCGGCGCCCGAGACGACGATGCTCGAGACTTCCGCCGCCGCCGTCTCCTCGACGGTGGCGATGCCGACGAAGCCCGGGGCGGCGACGGCGCTCGTCGGGGTTCCGCCGGCCCATCCGTTGCGCTCGATCGCCGAGGCGCGCGAGATCGGTCGCGCCGTCGAGCGGACCGTGACCAAGGCGCGGGCGGAGGGCATCGAACACTTCGTCATCCGTAACGCCACCATCGATCTGATGCGCGAGACCGTCGGCGGGGTGGATCGGTCGGTGCGTATCCCGGAGATCGAGAGCGAGGCGGTCGTCGACGGGCCGGCGGGCGAACTCGACGTCGGCTTCTCGGCGCGCGGCGAGATCGGGCGCTGGTCGATGCGGCTGACGGCGCTGCGCGAGGCGGACGGCGGGCGCCGGCTCGTCTTCGTCGCCGACGACGTCACCCGCCGCGATCTCTTCGGCCCGCCGGGGCCGGCCTTCGACATCGGCATGCCGCTCTATCCGCGCCTGTCGCTGCGCTTCGACGGCGAGGACCGTTTCGACGGCGCCTCGGTCGATCTGCGTCTGGGGGCGGGCGAGTTCCGCTTCGGTCCGATGCCGGAGGATTCGATCCTCGTCGACGAAGGCCAGATGCAGATCGACTGGAAGTCGGAGCGCTCCGAATTCGAGGTGAGAAACCTCTATCTGGCGGTCGGCGAGACCAACATGACGCTGCATGGGCGGATCGTGCCGGATGCCACCGGCCACGGCCCCTGGGACGTGCATCTCGTGGCCGATTCGGGCAACTTCCGCCCACGCGACGTGCCCGGGAGCCCGCTCGTCGTCGACGGCGGCCGGCTCGATGCCCGTTTCGATCCCGCGACGAAGCTGCTCGACATCGCGCAGGCCACCGCGACCTTCGGCAAGGGTTGGGTGAAGGCGGTGGGCCGGCTCGACTTCTCCGGGGAGGAGCCGCGCATGCGGCTCGATCTCGGCTTCTCGCCGCTCGACGTCGCCGAGGTGAAGCGGGTCTGGCCGCACTGGGTGGCGCCGGATACCCGCGACTGGTTCATTCCCAACGTCGAGGGCGGCCGCCTCGTCGACGCGGCGATCCGCCTCGACATGCCGCGTTTCGATCATCCCGAGACCTGGCCGCCCGGCGCCTTCCGCATGAACGCCCGCTTCGAGGGCGCCCGCTTCCGCGTCTTCGGCAATCTGCCGCCGATCGCCGCCGCCGAGGGGCGCTTGACGATCGCCGAGCGCAAGCTCGACCTCGTCGTCGAGCGCGGCCAGGTGGCGACCCGCGCCTCGAGGAAGCCGACGCTCGAGACGCTCCGCTTCCAGGTTCCCGACATCTTCGTCAAGCCGCCGAGAGGGACATTCCGTTTCCAGATGTCCGGCGACGTTCCGGCGCTGGCCGAGATCGCCGATGCCGAGCCGCTCGCGGTGCTCGACCAGGCCGGCATCAAGGCGGACGGGCTCACCGGCACCGCCACCGTCGCGGGCCAGATCGACATCCTGTTCGAGAAGCAGATCAAGATGTCGTCGATCGACTACAAGATCGACGCGACGCTCGATCGCTTCTCGAGCCCCCATCCGATCCAGGGCCGCAAGTTCCAGGACGCCAAGTTCCGCATCGTCGCCGATCCGCGCGGGACCAAGGTGACCGGGCGCGCCCAGATCGACGGGGTCGTCGCCGAGGTCGACATGTACGAGGCGCACGGCGGCTCCAAGACTTCCGACAAACGCGATTTCAAGATGGTGCTCGACGACGCGGCGCGCCAACGCATCGGGCTCGATCTCGGCGACATGGTGCACGGCGCCATCGCGATGACCGTCAACCAGTCGCCCCAGAGCGAGAACCGCCGCCGGGTCGAGGTCGATCTCACCCCGGCGCGGTTGGTGCTCTCCCAATTCGGCTGGAGCAAGGGAGCCGGCGTTCCGGCCAAGGCGTCGCTCGATCTGATCGAGGACGACAAGGGCGTGAAGCTCGAGAACCTCGCGATCGAATCGGAAGGGCTGGCCATCGCCGGCTCCGTCGGCCTCGACAAGGATCATCGCCTCGTCTCGGCCGATTTCTCGCGCTTCGCGCTGCGCAAGGGCGATGTCGCCAAGATCAAGATGACGCGGAGCGGCGATCAGACGTTGAACATCTCCTACGACGGCCAGAACTTCGATCTGCGCGGCCTGATGCAGGCGAACCGCAAGCCGGCCGGCGATGAGGCGGCGCCGGCGGCGAGCGCCAAGCCGACCGATATGGTGCTGAAGCTCAGGGCCGCCCGGCTGGTCGGCTTCAACGACGTCGTCCTCACCGACGTCACGGTCGACGGGCGCTATCGCGGCGGCGCCTTCTCCACGCTCCAGGCCAGCGCCCGCTCGACCGGCGGGCGGTCGATCTCGGCGGCGATCAAGGCGGAGGGCGCGCGGCGGCGGCTCACCGTCTCCGCCGACGACGCCGGCGCGTTCCTGAGCTTCATCGACGCCTTCGACCGCATCAAGGGCGGGCGGCTGACGATGACGGCGCGCCTCGGGGGGGCGGGCGTCGCGCAAGGTGGGGCACGGCTCGACGACTTCCATCTCCTGGAAGAACCCAAGGCCGGCCGCGCCGCGCCGCAGCAGACGGCGAACGGCACCCAGCAGATCCAGGTGCGGCGCGTCGAGATCAATCCGCAGACCGACTTCTCGCGCTCCTCGGTGCAGTTCTCGATGCGCGACGGGGTGATCACCGTCACCCAAGGGGTGGCCAAGGGCAATTCGGTGGGCGCCACCGCGTCCGGCCAGATCGACCTCAACAACCAGCGCATCGCCCTGACCGGTACCTATATCCCGGCCTATGGGCTCAACAATCTCGCCGGGCGCATCCCGGTCTTCGGCGCGATCACCGGCGCCGGGTCGAACGAAGGGCTCGTCGGCGTCACCTTCCGCGTCTTCGGCGCGGTGAACGACCCGATCCTGGAGATCAACCCGCTCTCGGCCATCGCCCCCGGCATCTTCCGCCGGATCTTCGAATTCCAGAAGGACGACGAGCGCGCGCCGGCCCCGGCGAGCAACGCGCCGACCCGCATCACGCCCTGACCCCCGGCCGGCGCGGCGTCACGAGCGCGGCGCCGGGCAGGGGGCGTGGGTCGCCGCGTCGGGGCGGGCGCAGCCCTCGCCGACCGGGTCGGCGACCGGGGTGAGACCGATCCAGGCATCGACACGGGCCTCGTCGAAGCCGGCCATGCGGCGGCCCTCGGCTTCCATCAACGGACGGCGGATGAGCAGCGGCTCGGCGATCATCGCCGCGAGCGCCGCCTCGGCGCTCATCGTCTCCGGCACGATCTCGCCGGCCTTGACCCTCGGAGCGGCGCGATTGAACCAATCGGCGACCGGCAGGTCGGCGAAGAAGCCGCGCAGTGTCACCGCCGTCCACGCCTCGGTGAGGAGATCGTGGGTGACCACCACGTGGCCGGAGGCGACGAGTCGCGCCTTCTGCCGGGCATTGCCGCCACACCCGGGTTTCTCCCAGAACGCCACCACGGCCATGTCGCTCTCCTCGTCGCGATCGGCGATCACCACCGCGTCGGATCCGATCGTCCTCCCCCAGGGTAACCCCGGGGAGGCGAAACGCGAAGCCGAAGCCGGTGGCAGGCGGGTCGTGGCTGCTCGAATAGGGGGCGAGGGGATCGAGAAATCTCAATCAAACGATTGACCCAATGAAAATCGCGGCTATTCTCTCGCACCATGAATGACATCGATCCCCGCCCCGTGCCGCCCGAACAGGTCTCTCTGGACGCCACCGCCACCGCGCCGGCGGCGCGTGCCGCGCTCGGCTCGGAGGCCGACGATACGCGCTCGACCCTGATCCGCGCCGGCATCGATCTCTTCGGTCGCCAAGGCTACGACGGCACGTCGACGCGCGAGATCGCCCGGGCGGCGGGCGTCAACATCGCCGGCATCGCCTACCATTTCGGCGGCAAGTCGGGTCTGCACCGCGCCTGCGGCGAGGCGATCGTGGCGATCGTGCTCGACAGCGTCGGCGAGGTCGATTCCTCCGCGGCGGCCATCGACCGGCTCGCCCCCGACGTGGCGGGTGACCTCTTCATCGCCGTCGTCCGAGGCCTCGGCCTCTTCATGCTCGGGCGCCCGGAGGCGGAATCGATCGCCCGTTTCATGGTGCGCGAGCAGATGGACCCCTCGCCGACCTTCACCGTGCTCTACGAGACGCTGATCCGGCCGCGCCACGAGGCGATGTGCCGGCTCTTCGCCCGCGCCACCGGCGAGGAGGCGACATCGGAGACCGTGGTCATCGCGGTCTCCGCGATGCTCGGTGAGATCATGTTCTTCCGCGTCGGCCGTGCCACGGCGCTGGCCCGCCTCGGTTGGGAAGAGATCGACGCGGAACGGCTGGAGACGATCCTCTCGGTGGTCACCGTCTCGATCCGCGCCACGATCGCGGCGCGCCGCGCCGCCCCGACCCCTGCCAGGGACGCACTCTCATGATGGAATGGCTCTGTTCGGTCGCCCTCGTCGGCTCCCTGATCGGCTCCTGCGGGCCGAGCCCACTCGCCGTCGGTTATGTCGAGGGCGAATACGTCTCGCTCGCCCCGCTGGAGACGGCGCGGATCGCCTCGGTCTCGGTCAAACTCGGCGATCGGGTGACCCCCGGCACGGCGATCGCCGTGATGACGACCGACGACGTCGAGATCGCCGTCGCCGATGCCGGCGCCCGGCTGGCGCAAGCCGAGAGCGAACTCGCCGATCTGAAGCGTGGCCGCCGGCCCGAGGAGATCGAGGTGATCGCCGCGACCCTCGCCTCGGGGAGAGCCCAGGCGGAAGAGGCCGAGCGCACGCTGGCGCGGCGGGTCGATCTGTCGAAACGCGGGTTCTCGACGCAGGCCGAGCTCGAACAGGCGACGACGGCGCGCGACGTCGCCAGGGCGCGCATTCGCGAACTCGAGGCCAATCTCGCCGTGGCGAGGCTGCCGTCGCGCGAGGATACGATCCGCGCCTCCGAGAACCGCGTCGCCCAGGCCCGCGCCGCGCTCGACAACACCCGCTGGCGGCTTTCCGAGCGCACCATCGTCGCCCGCGCCGCCGGCCGCGTCACCGATCTCGTCCGCCGCCCGGGCGAGGTCGCCGGACCCCAGGCGCCGGTGGTGACGATGTTGCCGGACGGCGCGGTCAAGTTGAAGCTCTGGGTGCCGGAGACCGCCTTCTCCAGACTGGCCCTCGGCGCCGCCCTGGCCGTCCAGTGCGACGGCTGCGAGGCCGGGCTGACGGCGCGCGTCACCCACCTCTCGGCCGAACCGGAGTTCACCCCGCCGGTGATCTATTCGCGCGAGACGCGGCAGAAGCTCGTCCATCTGGTCGAGGCCCGGCCGGAAGGGGCCGCGACCCGGCTGCAGCCCGGGCAGATCGTCGACGTGTCGCTGGCGGGAGAGGGACGGTGAGCATCATCGCGGTCGAGGGCCTGACCAAGCGTTACGGCGGCCGCACCGTCGTCGACGCGGTCTCGATGACCATCGAGAAGGGCGAGATCGTCGGCTTTCTCGGGCCCAACGGTTCGGGCAAGACCACCACCATCCGGATGATCTGCGGTCTGCTCACCCCCGACGCCGGATCGGGCACGGTGCTCGGCCACGACGTCCTGACCGACAGCCGCGAGATCAAGCGCGAGGTCGGCTACATGACCCAGCGCTTCTCCTTCTACGAAGACCTGACGATCGAGGAGAACCTCCAGTTCGTCGCCCGCCTCTACGAGTTGAAGCCGGTCGATGATCACGTCCGTCGCACCCTCGACGATCTGGGGCTGACCTCGCGCCGCAAGCAGCTCGCCGGGACGCTCTCGGGGGGGTGGAAACAGCGGCTGGCGCTCGCCGCCTGCATCATGCACAAGCCGAAGCTCCTCCTCCTCGACGAGCCGACCGCCGGCGTCGACCCCAAGGCGCGGCGCGACTTCTGGGACGAGATCCACCTGCTGGCGGCCGGCGGCCTCACCGTTCTGGTCTCCACCCACTACATGGACGAGGCCGAGCGCTGCCACCGCATCCATTACATCTCCTACGGCAAGCTGCTCGCCCAGGGCACGGTCGACGAGGTGGTGACGGGGGCGGGGCTCACCACCTATGTCGCCCGCGACGGCAATGCCGGCTACGTCGAGCGGCTGGAGAGGTTGGCCGGCGTCGACCAGGTCGCCCCCTTCGGCAACACGCTGCACGTCGTCGGCCGGGATCGCGCCCGGCTCGAGGCCTCGCTCGCCGCCTTCACCGAACAGACCGGGCTCGCCTTCACTCGGGGCGAGACCAGCCTCGAGGACGTCTTCATCCAGTTCATGGCGCGTGCCGAGGACAATGCCGTGCCCGAGGACGAGCGATTGCCGGCGCGACGGGGAGGGGCGTGATGGCCTTCGGCTTCGGCTTCTCGCTCGCCCGGCTCGGCGCCATCCTGACGAAGGAATTCGTCCAGATGCGGCGCGATCGCATCACCTTCGCCATGATGCTCGGCGTGCCGATCATGCAGCTGGTGCTGTTCGGCTTCGCCATCAACAACGACCCCAAGGGCCTGCCCTCGGCGCTGCTGGCGCTCGGCAACGACCACTATACCCGGGCCATCGTCACGGCGCTCGAGACGACCGGCTACTACCGTTTCGTCGAACGGCCGACGAGCGAGCGCGAGGCCGACCATCTGCTCGAATCTGGTCGTGTCGCCTTCGTCGTCACGCTGCCCTCCGATCTCGCCACCCGTGTCGACCGCGGCGACCGGCCGACGATCCTGATCGACGCCGACGCCACCGATCCGGCGGTCGCCTCCGGCGCCATCGGCACCCTCGGCACGGTGGCGCGCAACGCGCTGTCGCGGGAGAAGGGCGAGGAGGCGAGCATCTCGGCGGAAGAGGATCGGCGACTCGCCGTCGTCGTCCACCGCCGCTACAACCCCGAGGGCGTATCGCAATACAACGTCGTGCCGGGGCTTCTCGGCGTCATCCTGCAGATGACCATGGTGATGATGACCTCGATGGCGCTGACCCGGGAGACCGAGCGCGGCACCATGGAGAACCTGCTCGCCATGCCGGCGACGCCGATCGAGATCATGCTCGGCAAGGTGCTGCCCTATCTGGCGGTCGGCGCCGTGCAGGTCGCGGTTGTCCTGACCACGGCCAAGTTCCTCTTCCACGTGCCCTTCGTCGGGGCGCTGTCGCTGCTGCTCTTCGCCGTCCTGACCTTCGTCCTGGCGTTGGTGTTGCTCGGCTATTTCATCTCGACCTTCGCCCGGACCCAGATGCAGGCGATGCAGTTGACGTTCTTCTTCTTCCTGCCGTCGATCATGCTCTCCGGCTTCATGTTCCCCTTCTCCGGCATGCCGACATGGGCGCGGTGGATCGGCGAGATCTTCCCGCTCACCCATTTCTTGCGCGTCGTCCGCGCCGTCATGCTGAAGGGCGCCGCCTTGCCGGCGATCGCCTGGGAGATGGGGGTGATGGCGGGCTTCATCCTGTTCTTCGCCGGCATCGCCCTGGCGCGCTTCCGCCAGACGCTCGACTGAAGGCCGCCGACGAAACCGAAAATTCAGGCGATCTGTGCAAGATCCCGGTGACGACGATCCGGGGAGCCCGCCTTGACCGATGGAAATCTCGACAATGGCCGAACCGCCGCGCCGGCGGCAACGCCGTCCTCGGATCTGCTCGCCCGGCTGATGAAGCCCAATGCCTTGCTCGTCGCCATCGCCTGGCTCTTCGTCGTCACCCACTTCGTCTCGAGCTGGGCGACGGTCGGCGACGTCTTCAACGACACCGACGATGCCATGCGGCTGGTCGAGGTTCGCGACTTCCTCGCCGGTCAGAACTGGTTCGACCTCCACCAGTATCGCCTCGACCCGCCGGCGGGCCTGCCGATGCACTGGTCGCGCTTCGTCGATCTGCCGATCGCGATCCTCATCCGTATCGGCGAAGTGTTCGTCTCCCCGGCGACGGCCGAGCGCGCCGCCATGTATCTGTGGCCGACGCTGGTGCTGATCCCGGCGCTCCTGGCGGTCCGGCGCATCGCCTGCCGGCTCGGCGGCGATTGGGCGGCGCTGCCGGCGCTCTACCTCACCGCCACCTGCTCGCCGGTGATCGGCCAGTTCGTCCCCGGCCGCATCGATCACCACAATGTCCAGATCGCGCTGACCCTGTGGTTGCTCGCCGTGCTTCTCGATCCGCCGGGGTGGGCGCGGGGGGTGAGGCTCGCCCTGATCTCGGCGGTGATGATGGCGGTCGGCATGGAGACGCTGCCCTATATCGTCTTCGCCGCGCTCGCCGTCGCTCATCGCTTCGTCTTCACCGAGGACGGTCGCGACGAGGCCGTCGCCTATGGTGTGGCACTGGCGGTGGCGATCCTGGCGCTGATGGCCGGCACCATGCCGCCGTCACTGTGGACCTGGGGCGCCTGCGATGCGCTGTCGGCCAACTACGTCGGGCTGAGCGTCGCCGGCGGCCTCGGCCTCGCCGCCGTCGCCGCCGTCGCGCCGAAGCGCCTCGCGATGCGGGCGGTCGGCCTCGTCGTCGTCGCGGTGCTGGCGATCGTCGCCTTCGCCGTGCCCGAACCGGCCTGCCTGCGCGGGCCCTTCGGCCAGATCTTGCCCGAGGTTCGTGCCGTCTGGCTCGACGGCGTCACCGAAATCCAGCCCTGGTGGGTCTTCTTCTCCGCCCACCCGGTCGAATCCCTGGTGGCGCTGATCGTGCCGATGATCGCCGCGATCGCCACCGCTTTCCTGGCGCACGACGGAGAGGCCCGGCGGTCAGTGCCGTTCTGGCTGATCGTCGCCTCCGCCGGCCTCGCCACCGTGATCGGCCTCTTCCAGATCCGCACCATCATCTACGCCGACGTCCTGTCGTTGCCGCTGATCGCCGCCGCGATCGGCCGGGCGGCGCGGCAGTCGGAAGCACGCGGGCGCTCCGCCACCGTCACGGTGCTGGTCGGCTCGGTGCTCGCCTCCTCGTCACTCGCCACCTTCGTCGTCGCCGGTCTGGCGCCGGCGTCGTGGACCGCCGAACAGACCACCTCCGACACCGGCGCCGAGGGCGCGCCGCCGTCGAACACCGCGCCACCGCCGTCGGGCGCCGGCAAGGGGTCGGCCTGCATGACCCTGTCGAACTATGCCGGCCTCGCTCGGTTGGAGCCCGGCCTCGTCGCCGCCGAGATCAATATCGGGCCCTCGATCCTCGCCGCCACGCCCCATTCGGTGGTGAGCGCTCCCTATCACCGCATGCAGCGCGGCATTCTCGACGGCGACCGCATGTTGCGCTCCCCGCCGGATGCGGCGCTGAAGGTGATGGACGAACGGCGGGTCGATTACGTCGTGCTGTGCACGGCGTCCGTGACGGCGGCCTCGGCCGAGAAGACCGAGCCCGACAGCCTGCTGGTCCGCCTGATGACGGGCCGCGTGCCGGGGCGGCTCGAGGAGATCCCGTCGCGAGGTCCGATCCGCGTCTTCCGCGTCCAACCCGCCACCGCCTTCGCCGCGACGGAGGCCGAGACGTTAACCCCGCGTTGACCATGGGGCGCGGAAGCCCGCTCATCGAGCGTGTGTTTACGCTTTCTTGGACCACTAAAATCATAATGACCGCAGTTACCGGCGTGGCGTCGCCGATCCGGTGAAGCCGGGGAAGTCCATGATTTTCCGCGTGTTTCACAAAATCGACGATGCGCCGACGCGAGACCCCGAGCGAGGATCGACCTCGCGCCGAAGACAACCGGGCGATCCGGTCGAGGGATGCGTATCATGAGTGTGGATGCCGACGTTCTCGTCATCGGTGCCGGTCCGGCGGGCCTGACCTCTTCCTACCTGCTGACCAAGCAGGGCAAGACGGTGATCGTGCTCGAGCGCGATCCCGAACTCGTCGGCGGTATCTCGCGGACGGTGAACTACAAGGGCTTCCTCTTCGACATCGGCGGTCACCGCTTCTTCTCCAAGTCGAAGGAGGTGGTCGCCCTGTGGAAGGAACTGCTGCCCGACGACTTCATCGAACGGCCGCGCTCCAGCCGGATCTTCTATGGCCAGAAGTTCTATTCCTACCCGCTGAAGGCCTTCGAGGCGTTGACCAACCTCGGCATCTTCCAGTCGGGGGCCTGCGTGCTCTCCTACATGTGGGCGCGGGTCAATCGGATCGAGGATCCCAAGACCTTCCACCAATGGGTCCGCAACCACTTCGGCGAGCGGCTCTTCCGCATCTTCTTCAAGACCTACACCGAGAAGGTGTGGGGGATGAGCTGCGACGAGATCTCGGCCGATTGGGCGGCGCAGCGGATCAAGGGCCTCAACCTCGGCGCCGCCGTGTGGAACGCCCTGACGCGGGGCTTGCGCAAGCCCCGCTCCGAGGGCGGCGAGGTCATCAAGACGCTGATCGAATCCTTCGAATATCCCCGCAAGGGCCCCGGCATGATGTGGGAGGCGGCGGCCGCCGAGACCCGCGCGCGAGGGGGGCGGATCCTGATGGATCGCTCGCTTCACGAGATGTCGTGGAATGCCGACACCGGCGTGTGGACCGTGAAGGCTCGTCGTGGCGACGGCTCGATCGAGACCTATACCGCCCATCACGTGATCTCCTCGGCGCCGATCCGCGAACTCGGCGACGCGATCAGGCCGAAGCCGATCTCGTTGTTCTCGGCCCGCTCGCTGAAATATCGCGACTTCATCACCGTGGCGCTGATCACCACCGCCAAGGATCTCTTCGCCGACAACTGGATCTACATCCACGATCCGGCGGTGAAGGTCGGCCGCGTCCAGAACTTCCGCTCGTGGTCGCCGGAGATGGTGCCCGATCCGGATCTCGCCTGCCTCGGCCTCGAATATTTCTGCTTCGAGGGCGACGACATGTGGACCATGTCGGACGCGGACCTGACGGCGCTGGCCAAGCGCGAGATCGCCCAGATCGGTCTGGTGAAGGAGGACGAGGTCGTCGACGCCTGCGTCGTGCGCCAGCCCAAGGCCTATCCGGTCTACGACGACGACTACAAGCATCACGTCACGATGATCCGCCTCGATCTCGAGCGGAATTATCCGACGCTGCATCTGGTCGGCCGCAACGGCATGCACAAATACAACAACCAGGACCACGCCATGATGACGGCGATGCTCACGGTCGAGAACATCCTCGCCGGCGAGCGGGTCTGGGACACCTGGAACGTCAACGAGGACGCCGAATACCACGAGGCCGGCGGTTCGGGCGTGGCGGAGGCCCTGAAGAGCGAACGTCTGGTGCCGCGCAAGGTCGCCTGACCCGGCCCTGAGCGATGACGTCGGACGAGGGCGAAGGCCCGTGGGACGAAAGTTCCACGGGCCTTCGTGTCTCGCGAGCCACTTCTTCGAACGAGAAAGGCGGCCACCCGGGCCGCCTTTCCGTCATCTCGAGCAGGGCGTGTCGGGGCGCCCGCCTCACTCGAGGCCGAGGGTGCCGCGCAGCTTGGAGAGATCCTCGGCGAGCGCCGTCACCGGGCCGCGCACCTGGGTGCGGTCCTTCTTGGTCAACTTGTCGTAGCTCTGGTAGCCGCCGCCGGCGACGGCATACTTGCCGAGCACGGTGTCGACCTTGGCGAAGTTGGCGTCGATCCGGCCGATGAGCTTCGGGTTGGCCTTGGTGGTCAGCGGCCGCAGCAGGTCGTGGATCTTCTTGGCGCCTTCGACGTTGGCGGCGAAGTCCCACAGATCGGTGCGGCTGTAGCGATCTTCCTCGCCGGAGATCTTGGTCTTGGCGACTTCCTCGATGAGGACGGCGGCGCCGCCCACCACCTTGGACGGCGGCACGGTGAGGGTCTTGATGCGGTTCCTCAACTCGGCGACGTCGGCGTCGAGCTTGTCGGCATGGGAGGCGAGGCCGGCGGCAGAGCCCTTGGCGAAGAGACCATACTCGAGCCGGTGGAAGCCGGAGAACTCGGGGTCGGCCTCCTTCTTGGCGAAGTCGTCGGCGCGGACGTCGATCGCCTTGTCGAGATCGGAGAAGAGTTCGGCGATCGGCTCGATCCGCTCGTAGTGGACGCGGGCCGGCGCGTAGAGGGCCTTCGCCTCGGCGAGTTGGCCGGCGCGAACCGCGTCGGTGAAGGCCTTGGTGGCCTTCTGGAGGGCCGCGACCTCGGTCTGGACCCAGATCTTGTAGTCCGAGATCGGAGCGACGAGCTCGGTGGGCGCCACGGGGGCGGCCATCGCGGTCGTGGCGGCGAGGAGTGCCGCGCCGAGCGACAGCAGGGGGAGACGCAGACGAGCAGGATGCATCGGATCAACCTTTCCGGGGGTTCGGTTCGGGGGCGGCGGCGGTTTCGGCGGCGGCGAAGAGCGCGTCGCCGAGACGTCCTCCGGGTGTCGAAACCCCGGGAAGGACGAAGTAATAACCGCCGCCGAAGGGCTTGATGTATTCCTCGAGCGCCTCGCCGTTGAGCCGGGTCTGGACGCCGAGGAAGCCCGCCTGGAGGTCGGACTGGTAGGAGACGAAGAGCAGTCCCATGTCGAGTTGCCCCGACTTGGTGACACCGTTCGAATAGTTGAAGCCGCGACGGATCAGCTTGGCCGTCTCCGCCGGGTCGCGCGGATTGGCGAGCCGCATGTGGGATTCGAGCGGAACCTTCTTTCCCTCAGGGTCGCCGGCATAGTCGGGCACGCTGAATTCCTCGGCATGGCCGATCGGCGCGCCGTCGTCCTTCCGGCGGCCGAAGATGCTCTCCTGCTCGCCGAGCGGCGTGCGATCCCAGAATTCGACGTAATTGCGGATGAGCCGAATGACCTGGTAGGTGCCGTTCACGGTCCAATCCGGTTCGTCACCGCCGCGACCCACCCAGACGTAGTCGTTCATCAGGCCCGCGTCGGCGACGTCGGCGTTGGCGGTGCCGTCCTTGAAGCCGAGGAGATTGCGGCCGGTGCCGAGCGCGCCGCGACGCTGGCCGTGGGTGGCGGTGAAGCCCTCCTGCTTCCATTTGACCGCCAAGCGGTCCGGGGTCGCCTTGATCACCGCGCGCAGCCCGTGGATCACCTCTTCCAGCGTCTCGGCGCAGAACTGGATCGAGATGTCGCCGTGGCAGAGATCGTCGTCGAGGGCGTCGTTGGGGAAGGCGATCATCTCGAAGAGCTGTCGCGGCTTCAACGAGGCGAGACCGAAACGCTCGTCGAAGAGCGAGGCGCCGAGGGCGAGCGTCGCGGTGAAGCGTTCGGGTAGGATCTCCGGACCGAGCACGCCGCTGTCGGGCGGCGGATAGGCGAGATCCTCCGTCGGAACCCGTCCGCCCTCGGCGAGGAAGCGGAAGAGCTCGGTCAGGTCGGCGAAGAGCGCGCGCAACTCCTCGCGGCTCTCCACCAGCACGTCGAAGGCCGCGACGAGACCGGCGTGCGGCTGCGGGTTGGTGACGCCGGCCTGATGGCGGCCATGGAAGGGGACGACGAGCGAGGGAGGCGTCGTCGGGACCGCTGCGCCCGGGGTGGGATCGGTGGCGGCTGAGGCGGCGCGGCTCTCGGCGAGGAGGCCGACGCCACCGGCGGCGAGGCCGAGCAGGAGGCCACGGCGATCCGGGGAGGCGAGGGCGGACCGATCGGGGCGGGTGGGGCGATCGAAGGCGGACATGGTGGGGTCTCCGATGGTCACAGGCCGAGCAGGCCCGGCAGAGGAGCGAGGCGCTCGGCGAGGGTGCGCGCGGCGCCGGTGAGCGCGGCACGGCGCTCGGGTGAAAGGGCGCGCGCGTCGGCGAAGCCGGCGATCGAGCCGGGGTTGGCGGCGAGTTCGGCGCCGAGCCCGGCGAGCGCCGCGTCGAGGGCGGCGCCGGCCTGCGGATCGACGAGCCGGGCATGGCCGGCGAAGAGCCGGACCACCCGTTCGATCGCCGCGCGCCGCGCCTCGATGGTCGCGAGCGTCGATGCCGGGGGCTCGGCGGCCTCGCTTTCCACGACGATCGTCGCGGCGAGCGCCAATGTGCCGGCGACGACCCGGTCGGCCGGGGCGGCGAGCGGTCCGAACGCGGTGGCGAAGGCCTCGCGGTCGGTGTCGAGGCGCTCGAGGATCGGCGCGGCGTCCACCGGCGGATCGGCGAAGAGGGCGCGGTCGAGGGCGGCGAAATCGTCGGCGAGAGCGCCGGCGCTCACCCCGACGAGATCGTGCACCGGAGCGGTGGCGAGGAAGGCGGCGCGGGCCGAGCCGAAGGCGGCGAGGCTCGCCGCCCGGTCGCCGGCGCGCGCGGTGGCGCGCAGGCGCTCGACCGCCTCGGCGAGTTCGGCGAGTTCGGCGTGGCCGCCGACCCGGTATTCGGCGACGGCGCCGAGGAGATCGGCGGCGGAGGGCTTGGCCGCGCCGCCGCTCGGCGTCTCGCCGGTGACGATCAGCCGGCCGCGCGGGTTGTCGAGGAGGCCGCAGGTCACCTCGAAGGTGCCGGGCTTCAACCGCGTGGTGAGCCTCGCCTTGAAGCCCGGAGCGATGTTCTCGCGCTCGTCGACCACCATCACGCCGTCGAGGATCTCCCATTCGAGCGCGCGGGACGACCGGTTGGTGATGACGAAGCGGACGAGGCCCGCCGGCACCGTGATCTCCATCGGCTCGCAGCCCTTGGCGGTGACGGTGACCGGAACCTGCCGGACGTCTTCCGCCGCGTCCGCCCCGCCGACCATGGCGAGGACGAGGGCGAGCGTCGAGGTGAGAAGGCCGAAGGCCTCGCGCGTCGGGACCAGGCGCTCGGCGACGGTCGTCGTCGACGGCGAGGACGCGGTGATGGGGGAACGACGAGAATCGAGCATGGTCACTCCGCGGCCGCTGTCGGGGTGGAGGAGGGGCGGGCACCGCGCAGGAAGAGCGCGAGGGCCGGGACGAGATAGGCGAGCCACATCGCCACCTCGCCGACGGTCGGCGCGTCGCGATAGCCGAACATGCCGGAGAGCAGCGTGCCGAGCGGACCGTCGGCGGGCAGCACGGTACTGGTGTCGAAGGCGATCGCCTGAAGTTGGTTCCACAGGCCGGCCTCGTGCAGCGAGCGCAGCGAGCCGGAAGCGATCCCGGCGGCGACGAAGAGGATGAAGACGCCGGTCCAGCGGAAGAAGGAGGCGAGATCGAGCCGCCGGCCGCCGCGATAGACGGCGTAGCCGAGAGCGACGGCGACGAGCAGACCGAGGAGGGCGCCGAACAGCGCCTCGATGCCGACGTCCTCGCGTTGCTGCCACGCGGCCATCAGGAAGAGGACCGACTCGAGGCCCTCGCGCGCCACGGCGAAGAAGGCGAGCAGCGCCAGGGCGCGCCCGTGGGAGGCGCCTTGGAAGGCGGTTTCGATGCCGGCATGGAGCGTGGCGCGGATCGAGCGCGCCGCCTTGCCCATCCAGAAGACCATCGAGGTCAGCACGATCACGGCGAAGATGCCGACCGCCGCCTCGAACAGCTCCTGGATCTTCTGCGGCAGTTCGGAGGCGGTGAGTTCGAGCGCCACGCCGAGAAGGATGGAGCCGGCGACGGCGACGGCGGCTCCCACCCACACCGCGCCGAGCGCATGGGCGCGTCCGGTCCGCACCAGATATCCGGCGACGATGGCGACGACGAGCGCCGCCTCGACACCTTCACGCAGCATGATGAGAAAGGGCACCAACATCGGCGAGACACATCCACGGACAGAGAGGAGAAGCGGCGAGAGAAATCGCGGGCCGGCGGTCCCACCCGAGCTCCGATCCGCGCTCGGCCATGCCCTTGCGACGTCGCGGAAAGCTCGGCTCGGGCGATCCGAGCCGCCGGCCTCGGCTAGTGCGGGAACGCCGGCCTCGCGGTCCGGTCGTCGGCGCGATCGGTCCGGCCACGCGAACGCGGGCCGCGCGGGGCGACGAAGGCCTCGTCGAGGCTCGAAGGAGAGGGGCGCATCGGTGGCTCCGGATCGAAAGGGGCGACCGCGATGCGGCCCGATCCGCGATTTATCGCAAATGAGAACGAGTTGCAATAGCGCGTATGAGTACGGAGCTACATTGAAATCATTCTGAAATACGGGATCCGGTGGGCCGGTAGGGGGGCGG
Organism: Prosthecomicrobium sp.; assembly: GCA_048497495.1. GTDB lineage: Bacteria > Pseudomonadota > Alphaproteobacteria > Rhizobiales > Ancalomicrobiaceae > JAFHCF01. Next base: position 30,597 of record JAFHCF010000255.1, on the reverse strand, counting down.
TGGCGCGCGCGTTCACCGCGATGCGGCCATTCCCGCTCGATCTTCATCCCTCTTTGAGGCGCCGCCACGAGAATCGGTGTTTCATGCGCCCGGATCTTGCTTTCGGGGTCGAGCGTGGCGGAGACCTCGAGGAGCGGACGTCCGGTCCGGCGCGAGGTCGCCCGACCCGGCGCCGAGCGATGACGTCGGACGAGGGCGAGGACACCGTGGAACATGGGTTCCGTGGGGCCTTCGCGTAGATTTCCCGAGGGGAGACCACCCGCGGGATCGGAGAGGTGGTCGCATGAGTTACGGCGGCAAGACGCAGCCCGCATTCGTCGCCATCGGCCACACGCCCTTCGGCGTGCTGCGGGTGTTCCTCGCTCTGCTGGTGGTGTGGCAACACGTCGTCGCGCGGTTCTCACCGGACCATGTCGCGATCGTCGGTCGGCCGTTCGAAGCCGGATCGATCGCCGTTCTGCTGTTCTTCGTGCTCTCCGGCCACATCATCGACGAGGCCGCCGAACTGGTCTACCGCGAGCGGCCCTTCGCCTTCCTGGTCAACCGGATCTTGCGGATATTGCCGACCTATGTCGTCGGTCTCGCCGCCTTCCTCCTCGTCTGCGCCGTCCTCCATGGCGCCGGCTTCGCCATGTTGCCGGTCGAGGGACGGCCGCTCGTCGTCGACGACCTCTGGTCGCCGCGCCTCCTCCTCGCCAATCTCGGCGCGATGCTGCCGATCCCGCAGTCGGCGTCCTGGATCGCGTCGCAGCCGTTGCTGATGCTGATCATCTGGGCGGTCCGCATCGAGATGATGTTCTATCTCGCCTATTTCGGCCTCCTCCTCGTCGCCTGGGCAACGGGGATGGGGATGGGGCGGATCCTGACGCTCGCCGGTCTGGCGGTGCTGGTCGTCGCCCTCCCGGCGCTGGCCGAGGCGCGCGACGCGGCGATCGCCAACGCGCCCTTCTTCGTCCTCGGCATCGCCCACCGGCGGCTCCGGGCGCGGGCGCCAGGAGATCGCCTCACGGCGATCGTCGCCGGCCTCTTCGCCGCCGTGGCGCTGGCACTCTGCATCTGGCGAGTGACGGGGCTCGGCATGGCGTCGCCCTTGGCCGAGGCGCGTCTCGGCGAAGTCGCGCTCTTCCTCGGTCTCCTCGCCGCCTTCGTCGCCCTCACCGGGGTGCGCATCGACAGCCGGCGTGCGCTGACCCGCTTCGACCAGAAGGTGGGCGAACTCACCTATCCGATCTACATCGACCACATGACGGCGGTCCTGACGTTGCAGGTCCTCGGCGCGGCGCGATCGTGGTGGTTCGTCGGGCTGGCGATGCTCGCCGCCGTGCTCTTCTCCTGGGCGATCGCGGCGGTGAGCGAACCGGCGATCTCGCGGCTGCGCGATCGGGTGCGCGGAAGACGCCTACGCTGAAGCAAAAGGGGGCGCCCGAAGGCGCCCCCGATCGATCGGTGGATGGGTCCGAGGGACCGATCAGCAGGAGTAGTACATCTCGTACTCGACCGGATGCGGCGTCATCTCGTAGCGCATCACCTCTTCCCACTTCAGATCGATGTAGCTCTCGATGAAGTCCGGATCGAAGACGCCGCCGGCGGTGAGGAAGGTGCTGTCCTTCTTCAGGCTCTCGAGCGCCTCGCGGAGCGAGCCGCAGACGGTCGGGATCTTCTTGAGCTCCTTCGGCGGCAGATCGTAGAGGTTCTTGTCCATCGCGGCACCGGGATGGATCTTGTTCACGATGCCGTCGATGCCGGCCATCAGCATGGCGGCGAAGGCGAGATAGGGGTTGGCGGTCGGATCGGGGAAGCGGATCTCGATGCGCTTGGCCTTCGGCGAGTTGCCCCACGGAATACGGCAGGACGCCGATCGGTTGCGCGCCGAATAGGCGAGCAGCACCGGCGCCTCGTAGCCCGGGACCAGACGCTTGTAGGAGTTGGTCGACGGGTTGGTGAAGGCGTTGAGCGCCTTGGCGTGCTTCAGGATGCCGCCGATGTAGTAGAGGCAGGTCTCGGAGAGATCGGCGTACAGGTTGCCGGCGAAGGTCGGCTTGCCGTCCTTCCAGATCGACTGGTGCACGTGCATGCCCGAGCCGTTGTCGCCGAAGATCGGCTTCGGCATGAAGGTGGCGGTCTTGCCGTAGGCGGCGGCGACCTGATGGATCGCGTACTTGTAGATCTGCAGGTGGTCGGCGACCTTGGTCAGCGGCGCGAACTTGATGCCGAGCTCGTGCTGGGCCGAGGCGACCTCGTGATGGTGCTTCTCGACGGCGACGCCCATCTTGGCCATCATCGCCAGCATCTCGCCGCGGATGTCCTGGCAGCTGTCGATCGGCGGAACCGGGAAATAACCGCCCTTGGTGCGGACGTGGTGGCCGAGGTTGCCGCCTTCGTAGTCGGTGTCGGTGTTGATCGGCAGTTCCGGATCGTCGACCTGGAAGCCGGTCTTGTACGGATTGGCCGAGTACTTGACGTCGGAGAAGATGAAGAATTCGGCTTCCGGGCCGAAGTAGACGGCGTCACCGATGCCGGTCGACTTCAGATACATCTCGGCCTTCTTGGCGATGCCGCGCGGATCGCGGCCGTAGCGGTCGCCCGACGGCTCGAGGATGTCGCACACCAGGACCAGGGTGGTCTGGGCGAAGAAGGGGTCGATGAACGCCGTCTCCGGATCCGGGACCAGAACCATGTCGGACTCGTTGATCGCCTTCCAGCCGGCGATCGACGAACCGTCGAACATGGTGCCTTCGGCGAAGATCTCCTCATCGACCAGCGAAACGTCGAAGGTGACATGCTGCCACTTGCCGCGCGGGTCGGTGAAACGGAAATCGACGTACTTGACGTCCTGCTCCTTGATGAGAGCGAGAACATCCTTCGCGGTCTTCGTCATGGGAAACTTCCCTTTCGCTGATGTGTGCTCGGGTCCGGTGCCCGGTCGCCGCGTCGGGCTGGGGCGGGGAGGGGGGAATGAGACGGGGAGGATCTATCTCGTCGCTCAGATGGCGTCGAGTCCCGTTTCACCGGTACGGATTCGCACCGCTTCTTCGATGTTGGAGACGAAGATCTTGCCGTCGCCGATCCGGCCGGTCTGGGCGGCCTTCCGGATCGCGTCCACGGCCTTCTCGACCGTTTCGTCGGGCAACACGATCTCGACTTTCACCTTCGGCAGGAAGTCCACGACGTATTCCGCACCGCGGTACAATTCCGTGTGACCCTTCTGCCGGCCGAAGCCCTTCGCTTCGGTGACGGTGATGCCCTGGAGACCGACCTCCTGAAGGGCTTCCTTCACCTCGTCGAGCTTGAAGGGCTTGATGATGGCCTCGATCTTCTTCATCGCCGTACTGTTACTCCGAAGAAATGTGAGGGACGGGTCCTGAGACCGGCCCGCGCCCGTCAATAGCACACCGCGTGCCACCTACCCGGGGGAACCGCCAAATCCCGGTCGCTCCGAGGTTTGAAGGCTTTTCCCGCGTGCAGCGCAGCGTCGCGAGCTTAGGCCCGAGGGCAAGGATTGGGCAAATGAAAAAAAATTGGGCAGTTGCATCGCACAATGGATCGTCCGATGCCGCCGATGTGCCGACACCGGCGCCGGATCGCCCGAGTTCGCCCGTCGCGAGCGCCGTGAGCCGGGGGGCTGGAGCCGGAACGCCGAATGGCGCATACCATCGCCGAACCCCAGGGAGAGCGACGTCGTGATCGAACTTCTCGACCCCACCGAGATGGGCCGTGCCGATCGATTGACCATCGAGGCGGGCACGCCCGGCATCCGTCTGATGGAGGCGGCGGGGCGCGCCGTCGCCGACGCGGTCGGTCATCGCCACACCGTCGGCACCCGTGTCCTCGTCCTCTGCGGGCCGGGCAACAACGGCGGCGACGGCTTCGTCGCGGCGCGGATCCTGCGCGAGCGCGGCTATGTCGTGCGGCTGGCGCTGCTCGGCTCCCGCGACGGGCTCGTCGGCGACGCCCGTCTCGCCGCCGAGCGTTGGTCCGGCGCGATCGAGACGATGCAGGGAATCGAGCGCGCGCTCGCGGACGCAAAAGTGGTGGTCGACGCGCTCTACGGCGCCGGTCTGTCGCGACCGCTCGATGGCGAGGCGCGGGCCGTGGTCGAGGCGGTCGGCGCGGCGCGACGCCCGGTGATCGCGGTCGACCTGCCGTCGGGCATCGACGGCGCGACGGGTCGGGTGATGGGGGCGGCGATCACCGCCGAACTCAGCGTCACCTTCTTCCGCATGAAGCCCGGCCATCTGCTGCTGCCCGGTCGACTCCACTGCGGCAAGGTCCTGGTCGCCGACATCGGCATCCGGCCCTGGGTGCTCGACCGAATTGCCCCGAGGCTGCGCCGCGACGCGCCCGAGCTGTGGCGCGATCATCTGAAGGCGCCGGGGCTCGGCGACCACAAATATTCGCGCGGCCATGCCGTGGTGGTGTCGGGGCCGATGACCCGCACCGGCGCGGCGCGCCTGGCGGCGGAGGCGGCGCTGCGCGCCGGCGCCGGTCTCGTGACGCTCGCCTCGCCCCCCGATGCGCTGGTGGTCAACGCCTGCCATCTGACGGCGGTGATGCTCGCCCGCATGGAGGGCGCGGCCGGCCTCGCCGAAATCCTCGCCGACGCGCGCCGCAACGTCGTCGTCCTCGGCCCGGCGGCGGGCGTCGGCGAGGCCACCCGCGCCCTCGTCGCCGCGGCACTCGCCGGTTCGGCGGCGGTCGTGCTCGACGCCGACGCGCTGGCCTCGATCGCCGGCGATCCCGCCACCACCTTCGCCGGCCTCGCCGCCCGTGCCGCGCCCGTGGTGCTGACCCCGCACGAGGGCGAGTTCGCCCGCCTCTACCCCGATCTCGCCGCCAACGGGGCCGACGCCGCTCTGGCCAAGCCCGAGCGCGCCGCCCGCGCCGCCGCCCGATCCGGCGCCGTGGTGATCCTCAAGGGCGCCGACACGGTGATCGCCGCCCCCGACGGGCGCGCCGCGATCGCCGACAACGCCCCGGCCGATCTCGCCACCGCCGGCTCCGGCGACGTGCTCGCCGGCATCGTCGGCGGGCTCCTGGCGCGCGGCCTTCCCGGCTACGAGGCGGCCTGCGCGGCGGTGTGGATGCACGGCGAGGCCGGCCGTCGCGCCGGCCCCGGCCTGATCGCCGAGGATCTCGCCGGCCGTCTCCCCGCCATCCTCGCCGAACTCTACGAGGCCGAGCGCCGGCGCGGCTGGGACGACGCGGACGACGACGACGACGAGATCGAACTCGGCGGAACGGATTGACGGGACCGGGCCCGATCGCGCCCGAGCCCTGGGCGCTTGCCTCGCTCCTCGGTTCGGGCTACCTCGGTCGGCACGCGGGTGTGGTGGAACTGGTAGACACAACGGATTTAGGTTCCGTCGGCGCAAGCCTTGGGGGTTCGAGTCCCTTCACCCGCACCATGCCTCGACAGACTCGCGAGCCCGCTCGGGTCCTGCGGGACTTCGACACGCGCGCTGTCGCCGAGACCGAAGGCGACCGATCAGAGAACCAGCACGCCCTTGTGCTCGGCTCGGGCCTCCGGCTCGACATGGATCGTGACGATCGCATGTTCGATCTCGGCGGCGAGCGCCGTTTCGATGCGATCGCAGATCCCATGTGCTTCCTCGACGGAGAGACGGCCCGGTACGACGAGGTGGAAGTCGACGAAGGTCGCTCTGCCGGCATGGCGGGTCTTGAGGTCGTGCGCCTCCATGGCGCCGGTCGCGTTGGCGGCGATGATCTCGTGGATGCGGGCGAGGACGTCGGCGGGAACGGCCTCGTCCATCAGGCCGCTGAGTGACTCCTTCATCACCTTCCAACCGGCCCACAGGATGTTGAGCGCGACGATCGCGGCGAGGATCGGATCGAGGATCGTCCAACCGGTGACGACGACCAGCAGGACGCCGATCGCGACACCGGCCGAGGAGATCACGTCGGTCAGAAGATGGCGACCATCGGCGACCAATGCCGGTGACCGCAACTTCCTGCCCTGCGAGATCAGAACCCAGCACCAGACGGCGTTCAGACCGCTGGCCAATCCGTTAACCAGCAGACCTTCGAGCGGAGCATCCAGGGGACGCGGATTCATGATGCCGCCATAGGCCTCGCGAAGGATCAGGATCGCCGCGACGGCGATCATGGCGCCCTCCAGCGTGGCGCTGAAGAATTCCGCCTTGTGATGCCCGTAGGGGTGTTCGTCGTCGGCGGGCTGGGCCGCCACGCGGATCGCGATGAGGGCCGCGATCGCGGTCGCGACGTTGACGGTGCTCTCGAGCCCGTCGGAGAGAAGAGCGACCGACCCCGTCAGCCACCAGGCGATCATCTTCAGTGCGAGAACGACGATGCCGACGACGATGCTACCGATGGCGATCCTGGTGGTTCTGTTCATGCGGCCCTCGTGATTGCGACATCGGGTCGCCTTCGCCCGAATCGGAATGCGCGGCAATGCTCGCAAACGTCGGCGACAGTCCGGCGGAACGGCGCGACGTCCCCGCTGTTCGGCCGCCCGGCCGAGCGTCGAACGTTGCGATCCTTCCGCCGGCGGACCCTGCGCCGGCAACCTGAAAGCCACCTGAATGGGAAGGACGGACGCGGTCGACCTCGTGTCGCCGGTTCACCGAGCGATCGATCCCGCCGCTGGATGTCTGTGACGGCCCTCGCACTGCGATCGTCCACCGACGAGCGGCGCTCCCGCTCCTCCTCGATCCATGCGGAGGCGTAGCTCGGCCGGCACGGTGACCGGATTTGGCGGCAGGCGACCTTTCGATACGTCATGTCGATTGCGCGTTTCGTCGGATATGGAATGATCCGCGCGGAATTTCAGAGGGGCAAGTGAAATGATCGAACGCGTTCTACGGAATTGGTTGCGGATCGTCGTTCTCGTCGCGTCCTTCGCGGGAGCGCTTTCCGGGTTGGTGACCCAGGCGGTGGCGCAGACCGCCGGCGGTCTTTCGGCCAGCCTGTCGGTTCCCGCCACGTCGTTCGATGCCGCGGTCGGCGTCCATGTCGACTTCACCTTGACCAATCGGTCGGCCGGGGCGGTCAGCGTTCTGATCTGGAACACGCCGTTCGAGAGCATCCGCAACAACATCTTCCAGGTGACGAAGGACGGCCGGCCGGTCCGCTACACCGGCCCCATGGTCAAGCGCGGCAAGCCGCGGCCGTCCGATTATCTGACCCTCGCCGCCGGCGAGGCGAAGACGGTCCGGGTCGACCTGGCCGCGGTCTACGCCATCGCCGAGGTCGGGACCTACCAGGTGCGATTCGACAGCACCCTCATCGATGTCGCCGCCGTGACGCCCGGCCTCGACGAGGCCGCCGGTCGGCTCGATGCCGGCGCCAGCGTGCCGCTCGTCAGCGCCGATGTGACCCTCCGGGTCTCCGCCGGTCGTGCGATCAGATTCGCGCCGGTCGACGAGCCTTCGCTGTCGGGGCCGGCCACCACCAGCTTCAAGAGTTGCTCGGTGACCCGGCAGAACGCCTTGAGGGCGGCCCTGACCGGCGCCCGCACGATGGCCCGCAACGCCCATCTCGCCCTCGCCAACACGGCCGTCGCCCGGCGTCCGGCGGCGCGGCGCTCGAAACTGTGGTTCGGCGCCTATGCGTCGGCGCGCTACGCCCTGGTCCAGGCGCATTTCAGCAAGATTTCGACGGCCTTGGCGAACCGGAGCTACGCCTTCGACTGCACCTGCACGGAACCCGACACCTTCGCCTACGTCTACCCGGACGAGCCCTACAAGGTCTATCTGTGCGGCGCCTTCTGGTCCGCTCCCACCATCGGCACGGATTCCAAGGCCGGAACCCTCGTCCACGAATCGAGCCACTTCACGGTTCTCGGCGGCACCCAGGACCACGCCTATGGGCAGACCGGGGCCAAGGCACTGGCCAGGAACAATCCCGGCCGAGCCGTCAGGAATGCCGACAATCACGAATATTTCGCCGAGAACACGCCGAGCACGGCGCAGCCGTGATCGACGACCCGTATCCGTGTTTCGTCCGTCCGGGCGCGCCCGGTGGGTGCCGCCTCAGGGTGAGGACGCCCCGCCGAGCCCGCCCTGCCACGCGGCGATCGCCTCGACCGGGTGGATCAACTGGATGACGTTGAGGGTCAGGTTGTCGCGGATCATCACGGCGGTGAAGATCTCGAAGGCGAGCGCCAGCCCGATCGTCGCGCGGCTCGGCAGGATCCGGGCGAGGGCGAAGCCGAGGGCCATCGCCAAAGTGTCGGACAGCGAGTTCAGGATGCTGTCGCCGTTGTAGCCCTGGGCCAGCGCCTGGGCGCGGTAGCGCTCGATCACCATCGGCGAATTCTCGAGAAGTTCCCAGGCCGCCTCGATGCCGAGCGCGATCGCCAGCGCCGCGAGCAGCGGTAGCCGCGGCGCGACGAGCCGCGTCGCCCCATAGAAGATCATGCCGTGAATGACGTGGCTGAAGGTGTACCAGTCGGTGATCTGCTGGGAATTCTCCGGCCCCCGGACATCGCCGACCCAGACCCGCACGACGCCGCATGTGCAGATCGGCGGCTGCCCCATCACGTGAAGGATGCCGCCCTGGAGCGCCAGCGTGAGCGCCACCAGCGCGACGGCGGCGGCGAGGAGAAGAGGGCTACGTGCGTCGCGGGGGCGTGTCATGGGCGGATCGGCACCGGTCTTCGGGGTGATGGGGCCGACGAGGCGGCCGGTCGACGGTGGTCCATCGCCGGCCCGCGCGCAAGCGTCCATCGCCTTGCGAACCGCTCGGAGCGGCCGCTCGAACGGGGAGAATCCGGCCTTCGGCTGCTTTTTCTCTTGTCCTATCCCCCATGACGCGCTTATGAAGCCGCACCACGGCGGGTTCGAACCTGCGGCCGTGCGCGCACGCGCGTACCGTCGTCCGACCCGTTCCCGCGACAATCCACTGATCCAGGACGTCGATCCCATGCAGGTGACCGAAACCCTTTCCGAGGGCCTCAAGCGCGAACTCTCCATCACGGTGCCGGCCGGCGATCTCGTCGGGCGCCTCGACAAGCGCCTCGCCGAGCTCAAGGACACCGTCCGCATCAACGGGTTCCGCCCGGGCAAGGTGCCGACCGCCCATCTCAAGCGCCTGGTCGGCGCTCAGGAGATGGCCAAGATCGTCGACGAGGTGATCGGCGAGGCGATCCGCGACGTCGTCGCGGACCGCAAGGAACGCCCGGCGCTGAACCCCGACGTGGCGCTGGCCGAGGGCTGCGACGCCGAGAAGGTGGTCACCGGCGAGGGCGATCTCGTCTTCACCGCGGTCTACGAGCTGCTGCCGACCTTCGAGATCCTCGACTGGTCGGGCATCGAGATCGAGCGTCAGGTCGTCACCGTCGCCGACGCGGAAGTCGACGAGCGCATCGCCCAGCTCGCCGAGGGCAATCGCCCCTTCACCGACCGCGCCAAGACCGCCAAGGCCAAGAAGGGCGACAAGGTCAAGATCGACTTCGTCGGCACCATCGACGGCGAGGCCTTCGAGGGCGGCTCGGCCGACGGCGTCGATCTGGTGCTCGGCTCGGGCCAGTTCATCCCCGGCTTCGAGGATCAGCTGATCGGCGTCAAGACCGGCGATGACGTCACCGTCAAGGTGTCGTTCCCGGCCGACTACGGCGCCGCTCATCTCGCCGGCAAGGAAGCCGAATTCGCCTGCAAGGTGCAGGGCGTCGCCACGCCGGGCGAGCTGACGATCGACGACGAGTGGGCCAAGGGCCTCGGTCTCGAGGGCCTCGACAAGCTCAAGGAGATCATCAAGGACCAGATCGCGGCGCAGTACGCCGGCGCCACCCGTGCCAAGATCAAGCGCGCGCTGCTCGACCAGCTCGACGCCCAGTACCAGTTCGAGCTCCCGACCAAGCTGGTCGAGGGTGAGTTCGAGAACATCTGGGGTCAGGCGCAGCAGGAGCTCACCGAGCAGGGCAAGTCCTTCGCCGACGAGGGCACCGACGAGGAGACCGCCAAGGCCGACTATCGCAAGATCGCCGAACGCCGCGTCCGTCTCGGGCTGGTGCTGTCGGAAGTCGGCGAGAAGCGCGAGATCAAGGTCACCGACGAGGAAGTGTCGCGGGCGCTGGTCGAGCGGGCTCGCCAGTTCCCCGGCCAGGAGAAGCAGGTGTTCGACTATTACCGTTCGAACGCCATGGCGCTCGCCTCGCTGCGCGCGCCGATCTTCGAGGAGAAGGTGGTCGACCTGATCATCTCCGAGGCCAAGGTGACCGACAAGGAAGTCACCAAGGAAGACCTCCTCGCCGAGACCGAGGAGGCGTGATCGGGGGCGATTCGATCGCCTCTCGCGCCTTTTCCGATCGTTTTGACGGCCCGCCGATCCCGGTGGGCCGTCGTCGTTTCGCCGGCTCGGTGTTCACGGATTTCCACAAGCCTCTGGCGCTGTTCGCGGATCGCACCCGGCGGCCGGCGTTGACGATATCGCGAGGCGAGGGGGGAAAGGCGGGCCCGCGCCCCTTCCTTCTCATCACCCCACACTATATGTATCGGGAAAAGGCGGGTCTTCGGGCTCTTCCATGTCGCGTGCTCCCACGTCTCGCGACCGAGATGACGGCAAGGCGCGTGCCTCCACCGGTCGTCCGGGGCGGTCGACGCGGCCACGAACTGGTTCGAAAGGTCAGGTAAAACCGATGAAGGATCCCATCGAGGCCATGGGCATGATCATCCCCAACGTCTGGGAGGTCACCAATCGCGGGGAGCGCGGTTATGATCTCTTCTCCCGCCTGCTCAAGGAACGCATCGTCTTCGTCACCGGTCCGGTCGACGACTTCATGGCGACGGTGGTCTGCGCCCAGCTCCTGTTCCTGGAGGCGGAGAACCCCAACAAGGAAGTCGCCATGTACATCAACTCGCCTGGCGGTTCTGTGACGGCGGGCCTGGCGATCTACGACACGATGCAGTTCGTGAAGCCGTCGGTCTCGACCATCTGCATCGGTCAGGCGGCGTCGATGGGCTCGCTGCTTCTCGCCGCCGGCGCCAAGGGCGCGCGCTACTGCCTGCCCAATTCGCGGGTGATGGTGCACCAGCCGTCGGCCGGCTTCCGGGGTCAGGCCTCCGACATCGCCATTCGCGCCCAGGAGATCCTGGCGCTGAAGCAGCGCCTCAACGAGATCTACGTCCACCACACCGGACAGACGCTCGAAGCCATCCACGAGGCGCTCGAGCGCGACAACTTCATGACCGCCGAAGGCGCCAAGACCTTCGGTCTCGTCGACGAGGTGATCACCAGCCGCGCGGCGCTCGAAGCGGCCGCCGGTTGATTTCGACGCGGTTCGGACCCATGTTCGGACTTGCGTGGCATGAAGATCGCATCGCTTTCGGGCGTTGAGAGAGGTCGCCGGCAGGCGCGTCGGGTATCCGACAAACCGCCGAACGACGAACGAAGTGACGCGGATTCCCTCGCGAGGGAGCCGCCGATCCGACGACGGAAGGACGACGGCACCCCCTCTCGAGGGCGAGCCGTCGCCGAGGCTGGCGGGCGATCGAAGCGTTAAGACGGCTTTGATCATTGCTCCACTAGTCTAGGGCGAAGTCGAAGGGAGGCGGATTCGCAAGTGCTCGGGTGCCCATGGTGGCGCCGGGGCCGAGCGGGATGGGGAGGGGTGTCGTCGACACCACTCGTCGGAACGCGCGACAGGACCGCGCATACGAGGTCGACGATGAGCAAAGTCACCGGAAGCGACACCAAGAACACACTCTACTGCTCGTTCTGCGGCAAGTCGCAACACGAAGTCAGGAAACTCATCGCCGGACCGACGGTGTTCATCTGCGATGAATGCGTCGAGCTGTGCATGGACATCATCCGCGAGGAGAACAAGTCCTCGCTGGTGAAGTCGCGCGACGGGATTCCGACGCCGCGCGAGATCCGCAAGGTGCTCGACGACTACGTCATCGGCCAGGAACACGCCAAGAAGGTGCTGTCGGTCGCGGTCCACAATCACTACAAGCGGCTGAACCACGCCTCCAAGAACAACGACGTCGAGTTGGCGAAGTCGAACGTCCTGCTGATCGGCCCGACCGGTTCCGGCAAGACCCTGCTCGCCCAGACGCTCGCCCGCATCCTCGACGTGCCGTTCACCATGTCGGACGCGACGACCCTGACCGAAGCCGGTTACGTCGGCGAGGACGTCGAGAACATCATCCTGAAGCTCCTCCAGTCGGCCGACTACAACGTCGAGCGGGCGCAGCGCGGCATCGTCTACATCGACGAGGTCGACAAGATCTCCCGCAAGTCCGACAACCCGTCGATCACCCGCGACGTGTCGGGCGAGGGCGTGCAGCAGGCCCTCCTGAAGATCATGGAAGGCACCGTCGCCTCCGTGCCTCCGCAGGGCGGCCGCAAGCATCCCCAGCAGGAGTTCCTGCAGGTCGACACCACCAACATCCTGTTCATCGTCGGCGGCGCCTTCGCCGGCCTGGAGCGCATCATCTCCGACCGCGGCCGCGGCACCTCGATCGGCTTCAGGGCCAAGGTCCAGGCGCCGGAAGACCGCCGCACCGGCGCGCTCTTCGCCGAGGTCGAGCCCGAGGATCTGGTCAAGTTCGGCCTGATCCCCGAGTTCATCGGCCGTCTGCCGATCATCGCGACGCTGGGCGATCTCGACGTCGACGCCCTGGTGCAGATCCTGACCGAGCCGAAGAACGCGCTCGCCCGCCAGTATCAGCGCCTGTTCGAGATGGAGGGCGTCGAGCTGGTGTTCACCGAGGAGGCGATGAAGGCGATCGCCAAGAAGGCGATCGAGCGCAAGACCGGCGCGCGTGGCCTGCGGTCGATCCTGGAAGGCATCCTGCTCGAGACCATGTTCGAGCTGCCCGGCCTCAAGGGCGTCAAGGAGATCGTCATCTCGCCCGAGGTGGTGGTCGGCAATGCCCGCCCGCTCTACACCTACGAGGACGAGGCGGAAGCCGCGTCCTCGGCCTGATCCGTCGGCTTCGCGACATTCGACGCCCGGCGCCCGAAAGGGTCGCCGGGCGTTTTCGTTGGTGGTCCGACTCGTTCTCCGTCACCTCCCCAGACACCGTCCGGAGGCCGGACGAAGGCGCCGCGAGCGGCGCCGGCGAGAAATTCCGAGCATCCAAGTCACGGATGTTGCAGATGAATTCACCCTCTCGGAGGAGCCGGGGGAGATCTCCGGCCTTTTCCTTGACTTGCGGGCTGGGGGTAGCCACCTAATGGGAGAACGGGACGGTCGCAGGAGACCTCGTCATCGCGCTCAAATGGGGCGAACGAGGAGGGGCTCCGCCGATCGGAACGAAAGTTGCTAGGCCCCGCGTGGGCCGGAGCTTTCGTTTCGTGAGGCGACGGTCGCCGATCCGGCGCCGAAGCCGGGGCACGTCGTGCCCGGCCCGCAGGCGACGAGGCGAGAAAGGACGAAGACATGACCGTCGAAAATCTCCCCGAAACCACCGGTGCACCGGCGGACGACATCTTCGCGGTGTTGCCGCTGCGCGACATCGTCGTGTTTCCGCACATGATCGTGCCGCTGTTCGTCGGCCGCGAGAAGTCGATTCGCGCGCTCGAGCAGGTGATGAAGGCGGACAAGCAGATCCTCCTCGCCACCCAGAAGAACGCCGCCGACGACGATCCGTCGACCGACCAGATCTACCGCATCGGCACGCTCGCCTCGGTGTTGCAGCTCCTGAAGCTGCCCGACGGCACCGTCAAGGTGCTGGTCGAGGGCGCGTCGCGGGCCGAGATCGTCGAGTTCGTCGAGCGCTCCGACATATTCGAGGCGCGGGCTCGCGTCGTCGAGGAAGAAATCGGCGAGCAGGTCGAGATGGAGGCGCTCGGGCGCTCGGTGGTCTCCGAGTTCGAGAACTACGTCAAGCTCAACAAGAAGGTCTCGCCGGAGGTGCTGGGCACCGTCACCCAGATCGCCGACCATTCCAAGCTCGCCGACACCGTCGCCTCCCATCTCGCGGTCAAGATCCCCGAGAAGCAGGAGTTGCTCGCCATCACCTCGGTGGCGGCGAGGCTGGAGAGGGTGCTCGGCTTCATGGAGAGCGAGATCTCGGTTCTCCAGGTGGAGAAGCGCATCCGCTCGCGCGTCAAGCGCCAGATGGAGAAGACCCAGCGCGAGTACTATCTCAACGAGCAGATCAAGGCGATCCAGAAGGAGCTGGGCGACAACGAGGACGGCCGCGACGAGCTCGCCGAACTCGAGGAGCGCATCGTCAAGACCAAGCTGTCGAAGGAGGCCCGCGAAAAGGCCACCGGCGAGCTCAAGAAGCTGCGCCAGATGAGCCCGATGTCGGCGGAAGCCACCGTCGTGCGCAACTACCTCGACTGGCTGCTCGGCATTCCCTGGCAGAAGCGCTCCAAGCTCAAGCAGGACCTCGAGAACGCCCAGGAGGTGCTCGATCTCGAGCACTACGGCCTCGACAAGGTCAAGGAACGCATCGTCGAATATCTCGCCGTGCAGAGCCGCGCCAACAAGCTGAAGGGGCCGATCCTGTGCCTCGTCGGCCCGCCGGGCGTCGGCAAGACCTCGCTCGGCAAGTCGATCGCCAAGGCGACCGGCCGTGAATTCGTGCGCGTGTCGCTCGGCGGCGTGCGTGACGAGGCCGAGATCCGCGGCCATCGCCGCACCTACATCGGCTCGATGCCCGGCAAGGTCATCCAGTCGATGCGCAAGGCCAAGAAGTCCAACCCGCTGTTCCTCCTCGACGAGATCGACAAGCTCGGCCAGGACTTCCGCGGCGATCCGTCGTCGGCCCTGCTCGAGGTGCTCGATCCGGAACAGAACTCGACCTTCATGGACCACTACCTCGAGGTCGAATACGACCTCTCGGACGTGATGTTCGTGACCACGGCGAACACGCTGAACATCCCGGCGCCCCTGATGGACCGCATGGAGATCATCCGTATCGCCGGCTACACCGAGGACGAGAAGATCGAGATCGCACGCAGGCACCTGATCCCCAAGACCATGAAGGATCATGGCCTGAAGGCGGGGGAATATTCGATCTCCGACGAAGCCCTGCGGGCGATGATCTCGACCTACACCCGTGAAGCCGGCGTGCGTAATCTCGAGCGCGAGCTGGCGACGCTGGCCCGCAAGTCGACCAAGGATCTGGTGCTGAAGAAGGCGCTGAAGATCGACGTCGACGTGGCGCAGATGGAGGCCTATCTCGGCGTTCCGCGCTTCCGCCACGGCGAGGCCGAGCAGGAAGACCAGGTCGGCTGCGTCACCGGTCTCGCCTGGACCGAGGTCGGCGGCGAGTTGCTGACGATCGAGGCGGTGGCGATGCCGGGCAAGGGCCGGATGACGGTCACCGGCAACCTGCGCGACGTCATGAAGGAGAGCATCTCGGCGGCGGCGTCCTACGTCCGCTCCCGCGCCCTCGACTTCGGCCTGGAGCCGCCGCTGTTCGAGAAGCGGGACGTCCACGTCCACGTGCCGGAAGGCGCCACCCCGAAGGACGGCCCGTCGGCCGGCACCGCGATGGCCACCACCATCGTCTCGGTGCTGACCGGCATCCCGGTCCATCACGACGTGGCGATGACCGGCGAGGTCACGCTGCGCGGTCGCATCCTGCCGATCGGCGGTCTCAAGGAGAAGTTGCTGGCGGCGCTGCGCGGCGGCATCAAGAAGGTCCTGATCCCGGCGGAGAACGCCAAGGATCTGGCCGAGATCCCCGAGAACGTCAAGAGCGGGCTCGAGATCGTGCCGGTCAGCCGCATGGACGAGGTGCTCTCCCATGCGCTCACCCGCATGCCGGAGCGCATCGAATGGGAAGAGCCGGCTCAACCGCTCACCAAGGCGGGCGAGGATGACGCGGCGGGCGTGACCGCCCACTGAGTGGGCGATTCGGCCGATGGTGAACCGATCGAAGCCCCGCGGGAGCCGTCCCGCGGGGCTTCGACGTTCGTCGGGGCCGTTTCGCCGGATGTTCTCGGGCGTTTTTTTTTCTTTTCGGTCGAAAATCCACCGGCGAAGGCGAGAAACCCCTTGCGAAGCGCCGGTTTTCGGGGCTTGTGGCGCAAGTCCGATCGTGGTTCAGCGGGGCCCCCGTGGCCCTGGGGATCGATCGGCGCGCACATTCCGGCGCGATCGGGGTCGCACGAGCCGAACGGCGACCGCCCCGCGTCCGGTGGCACCCGGTGGCCACGCCGGGCCATCGTCAAGATCAAGAACCGAAGGAAGCACCAGATGAACAAGAACGACCTGATCGCCGAAGTGGCCGCCAAGACCGGCCAGACCAAGGTTGCCGCCGGCGAGGCCGTGGAAGCCGCCTTCGACGCGATCACGTCCGCGCTCGCCAAGGGCGACGACGTCAAGATCGCCGGTTTCGGCAACTTCGTCGTCTCCACCCGCGCCGCCTCGGAAGGCCGCAACCCGCGCACCGGCGAGACCATCGCCATCCCGGCCCAGAAGGCCGCGAAGTTCCGCGCCGGCAAGGCTCTCAAGGACGCCGTCAACGGCTGACGACACCACCGGTCGGCGTCGTCTGGACGCCGCCCGCCGCAAACGACGGGTTCGGCGGCCGCCAAGGCCCCGCCCCGTCGTCGGCGGATCGGCGCCGGCGGGCGCCCGCCGAGGATCTCGGCATGCGTCCTCGGCACCGCGCCGGTGAGGGGACGGGGCTCCCGAGTTCCGCCATCCAGGTCCGGGTCGAACGACACGGCTCCGCGAGACGGGACCGGCCCACGAGGGCCGACGGGGATTGCGGCGGTCCATGCGCCGCGACCTGCCCACCCTTCGGATGTCCGAGCCCGGCGCACTTTCCCCCTTCGCGATGATCTGGTATCGCTGCGCACCGCGAAGCGGCCCGTCGCCTTCGGCGTCGGCCGGACGTTCGACGCCGTCGCTCGCGCCGAGAATTTCTCCGAACCGATCACCCCGCGTTCGGACGTGGGCGGTTAGCTCAGCGGTAGAGCGACGGTTTTACACGCCGTTGGTCGGGGGTTCGATCCCCTCACCGCCCACCATTTCTCCCCCCGTTCAAACCTCGTCGCGTGGTCGCGGGCCGCCGATCTCGAACTCGGATCGCGCTTCACGCGATTGTGGTCCCGGCGGAGGCGTGCATCCGCTACGTCGCCGTGCCGGTCGTGCTAGGTTGTGGGAAGGAAAGCGAGGGAGCCGATGGCGTTCTGCTTGCGCATGGTGATGGCGTTCTGTCTCGCACTGGTGCTCGTCGCCTCGCCGTTCGGCGCGGCGAACGCGAGCAACTGCGCCGACGGCGCCCACATGAGCATGATGAACCCCGGCTCGACGCCCGACTCCGTCGACCAGGATCATCACCGGTCCGATCTCGACGGTGCGGCCGGCCGAGGCTCCCAAACACACGGCGCGGTCCTCCATGCCTGCTGTGCCGGCATGTGCTTCGGGCCGGCGTTGGGCCATGTGGAGGCCGTGCCGGTCGTCGTCGACACGGTCGCGGTGGCGCGTCCCGGCGACACCGCCCTGCCCGAAGGGCTGAACACGGCGCCGCCGCTCGGCCCCCCGAGATCGACGATCTGAGAGACCGCGTCCGTTCGCGGACGCATCGAGGCCGACCGCGCCGGGGATGACCCGTTCGCCGTCGCCATCTCTCCGGCCATCCTCCGCGATGGCCCTCGTGATCCGTGAGACCATCCCATGAACCGTCGTGAACTCTTGCGCGGGGCCGCGGCCCTCGGCGCCTCGTCATATCTTCTCCCGTCGGCCGCTCGTGCCGAAGCCGCGCCCGAGACCCTCGCCGCCGTGACCCGAACCATCGACGTCGACGGCCGCGCCGCCTCGGTGCTCGGCCTGGTGCGCCGCGACGGCGGCCAGGGTCTAGTCCTCGATGCCGGCGCGCGCTTCGCCGTCGCGCTGGAGAACCGGCTCGCCGAGCCGACCCTGATCCATTGGCACGGGCTGACGCCGCCGTGGGATCAGGACGGCGTTCCCGATCTGCCGAAGCCGTTGATGGCTCCCGGCGAGAGCCGCGCCTACGACTTCCCCGTCGGCGACGGCGGCACCTATTGGATGCATGCCCACACGCTGCAGGAGCAGCGCCTGCTCGCCGCGCCGCTGATCGTGCGCACGGCGGCCGATCGCGCCGCCGACGAGCAGGAGGTGGTGTTGATGCTGCACGACTTCGCCTTCCGCTCTCCCGAGGAGATTCTGGCGGATCTGCGCAAGCCGTCGGCCGACGGCGCCTCGAACGGCCACGCCATGGGCGGCTCGGGAATGGCTGGCGCCGGCATGGGCGGGATGGCGGGAATGATGAACCACGCCATGCCGATGGACCACGGCGCCATGCCCGGCGGCGGGGCGATGGGCGGCATGATGGGCCAGGGCATGGGCGGCGGCGCCATGGCGGGGCACGGCTCGATGGGCGGCATGGCGATGGACCTCAACGACATCGACTACGACGCCTATCTCGCCAACGACCGAACCCTCGGCGACCCGCAGGTGACGCGGGTCGAGAAGGGCGGCATGGTGCGCCTGCGTGTCGTCAACGCCGCCACCTCCACCGCCTTCACCCTCGACACCGGCGCGCTGGAGGCGACCGTGGTGGCGGTCGACGGCCAGCCGATCGAACCGGTCGGCGGGCGGCGGTTCCCGATGACCATGGCCCAGCGCCTCGATCTGCGGCTTCGGATCCCGAAGGAGGGCGGCGCCTTCCCGATCCTGGCGCTGCGCGAGGGCGCGGTCGAGCGCACCGGCCTCATCCTGGCGACGGCCGGCGCCGAGGTGAAGCGGATCGCCGCCGTCGGCGCCTCGCCCGGACCGGTGCTCGATCTCACCTTCGAGGCGAGCCTGCGGGGCAGGGAACCGCTCGCGCTCCGCAGTCCCGACAAGGCCCACATGATCGGACTCACCGGCACGATGACCGGCTACAACTGGGCGATGTCGATGGCCGAGGTGCCGGTCGGGCGTGGCGATCGGGTGGAGATCACCATGGGCAACATGTCGATGATGTCCCATCCGATGCATCTGCACGGCCATCATTTCCAGGTCGTGGCGATCGACGGTCGACGCTTCGCCGGGGCGATGCGCGACACCGTCCTGGTGCCGCCGATGCGCCGGGTGACCATCGCGTTCGATGCGACGAACCCCGGTCGTTGGGCCTTCCACTGCCATCACCTCTACCACATGGCGACCGGCATGATGGGCCTCCTCGCCTACGAAGGCGTCGGCTGAGCCCCGCCCGAGCCGGCCGATCTCGATCGGCCGGCCTCGATCCACCCTCCCTTCCGGCGCGCCCGGGGGGAGGGTCGCAAGGCCCGCCTCCCATTCCCGGACATTCGACATGATGCGGAAATCCAAACAGACCGCCGTCCTGGTCCTGAGCGCCGTCGTCCTCGCCGGAGCCGGCGTGATGGCACTGCGCCCCGGCAATTCCCCCACCGGAGCCGCCCACGCCCTGGTCGTCCCGAAGCTCTCGACGGGTGGCGCGATCGGCAAGACGAACTACGACGCCGTCTGTGCCGCCTGTCACGGCGACAACGGCATCGGCACCGATCAGGGCCCGCCCCTGGTCCATCCGATCTACAACCCCGGCCACCACGCCGACGAAGCCTTCTTCCGGGCGGTGCGCGGTGGCGTGCGGGCCCACCACTGGCGTTTCGGCGACATGCCGGCCCAGCCGGAGGTCGACGACCGCAAGGTGGCGGCGATCGTCGCCTATGTCCGAGAGCTGCAGCGGGCGAACGGCATCGTCCGCCAGGACCACCGCATGTGACGACCGGGTGGCCGAACACCCCGCGCAAGAGGAGAACGAGAACGATGCGGAGTGCCGAAGACGCCGTCCCGCCGCCGAAATGGTCGCCCGTCCAACAGGCGCTCCATTGGCTCGTCGTCGGCCTGTGCCTGGCCCAGATCCCGACCTCCTGGGCAATCGCCCGCACCCATGTCGCCCATCAATTCGGCCTCGCGCCGCAGCCGGCGGATCTCCTGCTCCACAAGGTCCACGCGGTCGCCGGCGGGCTGATCTTCCTGGCGGCGCTTCTGCGGCTCGGGTTGCGCTTCACCTCGCGCCGCGGGTTCGCGGCGATACCGACACCCACGCCTCCGAGTGAGCGCGCGCGCCGGCTCGAGCTCCTGGCCTCGGCGACCCACGTCGGTCTCTACGCGCTGATCGTGGTTCTGCCGCTCACCGGGTTCCTCGCCATGTATGTCACCGGGGTCGCCGCGCCGGTGCACCGATTGGCGACCAAGGCCCTGTTGGGGCTGGCGACGTTCCACGCGGCGGCGGCCTTCGTCCATGCGGCCGTCTTTCGCGACGACGTCCTGACCCGCATGTTGCCCGGCCGTCGCGGCCGGTCGCGCTGACGCCACGGCGGAGCACCGGCGGAACCTCGCGCGCCGGTCAGCCGCCTCGGGCGGCGCCGGCCGCGATCGCCGTGGCGACGAGGTCCGCGACCGCCCGACGAAGGGGACCGTCGTCCTCGTCGAGGAGGCGGGTGATCAGCGAGAAATGGTCGTCGTCGGCGCTCTCGATCGCCGATGCGGCGTGGCCGGCGCCGGCCCAGGCCGCGTGCATCCGACGGTTCTGATCGAGGAAGGCCGCCGTCTCGCCGCCGCCGACGGCGAACAGCGCCGGGCAGCCCTCCGTGGGGACGCGGAACAATGGCGAGGCGGCTCGCGCGCTCGCCGGATCGAGGCGCAGGGCGACGTTCAGCGACGTGGCGACCAAGGGCGCCAGATCGTAGACGCCGGAGAGCGCCACCACGCCGGCGATCGGCGAGGCCGAAAAGCCGCGCGCCGTCCATTCGGTCGACGCCAGTTCGACCGCCAGATGCCCACCGGCGGAATGACCCGCCGCGACGATCGGCAGGGCACGGCCGTGAACCCGCGTCGCTCGCTCGACGAGCGCCGGCACTGCGGCGCGGGCGGCTTGCGTCAGATCGGCGAGGGCCACGTCCGGGCAGAGCGGATAGCCGACCATCACCGCGTCGCAGCCGAGCGCCGAGAACAGCGGCATCAGGCAGCGGAACAGCGTCTTGTCGCGCATCTGCCACCAGCCGGGGTGGAAATAGGCGACGACCCCGCGCGCCGGCCCGCGCGCCGGCAACAGGTCGTAGCGCTGGCGCGGATGGGGCCCGAAGACGACGTCGGCCTCGAATCCCGGGAGCCTCGCCACCTCGGCGCTGGCCGCCTCGAAACCGGCAATGGTCGCGGGCCAATCGGCGCGGCGCTGGTCGGTGACATAGGCCGCCTCGGCGACGGGGTCGATCGGCGTGGGCGCGGTGGTCGTCATCGAGGCGGTCTCCGAGAGGTGGCGGCGTGAACCTCGTCGATCCGGGCTCACAGTTCCAGATGGCGGGTGGCGAGCGTCCGATCGCTCGCGAGGGCGGCGGAGGCGCCTTGCCAGACGATACGGCCCTTTTCCATCACGATATGACGGTCGGAGAGCCGCATCGACGCCTCGAGATGCTTGTCGACCACCAGGATCGCCAGGCCCTCGCGCTTCAACGCGGTGAGCGCCGCCCAGATCTCGTCGCGCAGCACCGGCGCCAGCCCCTCGGTCGCCTCGTCGAGAACGAGGAGATCGGGGTTGGTCATCAGGGCTCGGCCGATCGCCAGCATCTGCTGCTCGCCGCCCGACAGTTCGTCGCCCATGTTGCGACGGCGCTCGGCGAGGCGGGGAAACAGCCGGTGCACCGCGGAAAGCGTCCAGGTCGACCGGCGCGTCGTCGAGGCGGTGGCGACGAGATTCTCGTCGACCGACAGCCGGGTGAAGATCTGCCGCCCTTCGGGCACCAGACCGAGACCCTCGCGAGCGATGGCATGCGGCGGACGTCCGGTCATGTCGCGGCCGCGCACCCATACCCGGCCGGCGGTGGGCGTCACCAGGCCGAAGAGGGTGCGGATGGTGGTCGTCTTGCCCATGCCGTTGCGGCCCATCAGGGTCACCACCTCGCCGGCGTGGACGGCGAGCGAGAGATCGAAGAGGACCCGGGCCTCGCCATAGCCGGCGTCGACCGCTTCGAGGGCCACGAGGGGCGTCGAAGAGCCGCTCATGCCACCTCCTCGCCGAGATAGGCGCCGCGCACGATCGGGTCGGCGCGGATCTCGTCGGCGGTGCCGGTGATCGCCACCGCTCCGCCGATCAGCACGGTGATGCGGTGGGCGAGACGGAAGACCGTCGCCATGTCGTGCTCGACGATCAGCATCGGGATCTCGCCGTCGAGGCTCGCCAGGAGTTCGGTCAGCCGCTCGGTCTCCTCGCGGCCGGTGCCGGCCATCGGCTCGTCGAGCAGCAGGAACCTCGGCTCCTGGACGAGGCCCATGGCGAGTTCGAGCGCGCGTTTCTCGCCGTGCGCCAAGGCGCCGGCCGCGACGTGCTCGCGGCCCGCGAGGCCGACCCGTTCGAGCGCCGTCAGGGCGCGGTCGCGCAGGTGCCGCTCGGCGCCGACCGGGGTCCAGAAGCGGAAGGAGGAGCCGTCGGTCGCCGCCGCCGCGAGCAGGGCGTTCTCAAGCGCGGTGAAGCCGGCGACGACGTTCGAGGTCTGGAAGACACGGGCGAGGCCCCGGCGGGCGCGGCGGGCGACGCCGAGCCGGGTGACGTCGCTGCCGTCGAAGATCACCCGGCCGGCATCCGGGGCGACCGCCCCGGCGATCTCGCCGACCAGCGTCGACTTGCCGGCGCCGTTGGGGCCGATCAGGGCATGGATCTCGCGGGCCCCGACCTCGAGCGAGACGTGGTCGGTGACCGGCAGGGCGCCGTAGCGCTTGACGAGATCGACGAGGCGCAGGATCGGCTCAGCCACGGGCGCGCCTCCCCAGATGTGCCGGGACGTCGGCGATCCTCGCCCCGACCACCGCGAGGATCAGGAAGCCCAGGCCGAATTTCCAATATTCGGTGACGCCGCCGAGGAACTCCTCGACCAGCACGATGGCGATGGCGCCGAGAACCGCGCCGGAGAGCCGCCGACTGCCGCCGAGCACCACCATGACGATGAGTTCGCCTGAGCGATGCCAGTTCATCAAGGAAGGCGAGACGAAGCCGGTCTGCTCGGCCATCAAGGCGCCGGCGAGCCCGGCGATGCCGGCGGCGAGCACATAGGCCGCGAGCCGGGTGCGGTAGACCGAGAAACCGAGGGCGGCGGTGCGGGCCTCGTTGTCGCGGGCGGCGCGCAGCACGAAGCCGAAGCGGGCACGGGTGGTCCGATGGAGCAGCCAGGTGACGGCCGCGAGGAGGCCGATCGCCACCCAGGCGAGGTTGGCCTCCGTGCGCAGGAACGTCGCCCCGAGGAGCGTCGCCTTGGTCGAGAGCCCCATCCCGTCGTCACCGCCGTAGGCCGAGAGCGCGGCGAAGACGAAATAGCCCATCTGGGCGAAGGCCAGCGTGATCATGATGAAGTAGACGCCCCGGGTCCTGAGCGCCAGGGCGCCGGTCGGCAGCGCGAAGAGGGCGGCGGCGAGGAAGGCGAGGGGGGCTATGAGCAGCGCCTCGCTCACCCCGTATTCCCCGGCGATCAGCACCGCATAGGCGCCGATGCCGAAGGGCGCGGCATGGCCGAAGGACACGAGTCCGCCCTGGCCGAGCACGAAGGACAACGACAGCGCCGCCAGCCCGAGGATGGCGGTGCGGGCGGCGAGCGTCACCCAGAAGCTCTGGCCGAGGATCTGCCCGAGCCCCACCAGGAGGGCGAGGCCGAGGATGGTGGTCGCCGGATGGAGGGCGACGGCGCCGAGGCGCGCGGCGAGCGTCGGGCCGCCGGGCCCGGTGGGGGCGGGAGTGGCCGTCATTTCGTCCAGGCCCGTTCACCGGTGAAGAGGCCGGACGGCTTGAGGATCAACACCCCGGCCATGAACAGGTAGATCGCCATCGAGGCGATGGCGGGTCCGGCCTGGGCCGCCGACGAGCGATCGACGACGAGGCGCAGGATGTCGGTGGCGAAGGCGCGGCCGAGGGTGTCGACCAGGCCGACGATCAGCGAGGCGACCAGCGCGCCGCGCACCGAGCCGATGCCGCCGATGACGATGACGACGAAGGCGAGGATCAGCACGCTGTCGCCCATCGCCGGCTCCACCGACAGGATCGGCCCGGCCATGGCGCCGGAGAAGCCGGCGAGCATGGCGCCGAAGGCGAAGACCAGGAGAAACAGCCGATCGATGTCGACGCCGAGCGCCGAGACGATCTCCGGGTGGGTCGATCCGGCCCTGACCAGCATGCCAATGCGGGTCCGGGTGATCAGGAACCACAGCAGGAAGGCGATGAACAATCCCGCCGCGATGATCACCAGCCGCCACACCGGATAGAACAGGCCGGGCATGATCGCCACCGCGCCGGAGAAGAACTCGGGCACCGGCAGCGGCAGCGGCGCCGGGCCGAAGATCATCCGGGCGCCGTCGGTGGCGATCAGGATGACGCCGAAGGTGGCGAGCACCTGCTCGAGATGGTCGCGGCGGGTCAGATGGCGGAACAACAGCCACTCGAGCGCGAAGCCGAGCACCAGGGCGCCGGCGAGGCCGATGAGGAGCCCGAGCCCGAAGTTGCCGGTCGCCGCCACCGCGGTCGCCGTCAGATAGGCGCCGATCATGTATTGAACGCCGTGGGCGAGATTGACGAAGTCCATCACCCCGAAGACCAGCGTCAGCCCGGCGGCGACCAGGAACAGGATCACGCCGAACTGCAGGCCGTTGAGGATCTGGACCGCCAGGAGAGTGAGGTTCATCGAGGATCGGCCACAGGCTGGTCAGGGGTGGAACACATCACGCGGAAACCCGGCGAGCGAAGCGAGGGAGGGAGATCCAGCAGGCGCATCGGCAGGGTTCGCCGCCGACCCCATAGGGGCTTGCCGCGCCGGTATCCCTCTCCGGTGCCCTCATTCTCGGATCCGCCCCCACCCCGCCCTCCTCCCGCGAGGGGGAGGGCCGTTTCGCGGGAGGCTATCAGCCTTCCCATTGAATTTCCAACTGTTACGGCATCTCGCACCCCTTGTGGAATGGGCTTTCGCGGCCCGTCTCGCATGACATGGATGACGAAATGCCCTTCCCCTGCCACATCACCCGTCACGGCGGCGGCTTTCGATACGTCCGCCCCATCCCGAACGATATCCGAGACGCGTTCCCCTCGTCGAGGATCCGACGCTCGCCGCGAACCCGCGATCTCATGCCGGGCGACGATGGTGCGAGGCCGAGCCGCGGGGACGCCTCTCGGGTACGGGGTCGTGGGCCCGAAACTCCGACGGTCAGATGGCTCCCCTCGGCCGGACGTGATGTCGGGCCGTGTATTCGGTGCCATTCGGCGTGGGTAGATTCCGAACTTGTGGATGCCGACGTCGGATTGCTACGAGTGATTTGGCCGCGGTCGTGCCGGGCGTTCGGCCGAGAGCTCGAACGAGGGACGACCATGGTCGATCGACGGACGATTCTCTTGGGCGGGACGGTTGTCGCGGTCGCCGCGGCTGGCGCCGCCTATGCCGCCATTCGAGGAATGGGCTCGATGGCGGAGTATGACGCCTCCGTCGCCCGGACGCGCGCTGTCCTGAAGGATGTGCCCGAGACACGCGATCTCATCCGCTGGGCGACACTCGCGGCCAACAGCCACAACACGCAACCCTGGCGGTTCAAGGTCGATCCGCGCGGCATCGACATCGTCCCGGACCTGACACGGCGCCTGGCCGCCGTCGATCCGGATGACCACCACCTGTTCGCAAGTCTGGGCTGCGCGGCGGAGAACTTGGTGATCGCCGCCGCCATGCGCGGCAAGTCCGGCCAGCCGAGCTTCGACCCATCGAACGGCGGCGCGGTCTCCGTCGCCTTCGGCGGTGCGTCGAAGGGAGAATCGGCTCTCTTCGATGCGATCCCGAAGCGACAATCGACGCGCGGCGACTTCGACGGCAGGCCGGTCGGCGCCGGCGATCTGGCCGCGCTCGCCCTGGCTGCCGCGGTCCCGGGCATCGATCTGGTGTTGATCACGGAGCGCGCCCAGATCGACCGGGTCCGAGATCTCGTGATCGCCGGCAACAGCGCGCAAATGGCGGACCCGTCGTTCCTGCGGGAACTGAAGACCTGGCTCCGCTTCAGTCCACGCCAGGCGATCGAGACGGGCGATGGTCTGTTCAGCGCGACGACCGGCAATCCCGCGCTTCCGGCCTGGCTCGGACCCCTCCTGCTCGATTTCGTCTTCGAGGCGGACACGGAAAACGACAAATACGCCCGCCAGATCGCGTCGTCCGCGGGCATCGCGGTGTTCGTCGCCGAGAAGAACGATCCTGAACATTGGGTTCTCGCCGGTCGCGCCTGCCAGCGTTTCGCGCTGCAGGCGACGGCGCTCGGCCTGAAACACGCCTTCATCAACCAGCCCGTCGAGGTTCCCGGCCTGCGGCCCGAACTCGCGGCGCTCGTCGGCATGCCGGGCCGGCGCCCCGACATCGTGATGCGCTTCGGTCACGGCGCGGCGTTGCCCTATTCGGCGCGCCGACCGGTCGACGCGGTGTTGGTGTGATGCTCGATCCACCGTTCACCGTCGGGCCGACACCCTGACGTTCTCGACTCTGCTCCGACACCGCGCACCGTGCGCCGCAGCCCTGCCCGGAGCGCCCGAGCCATGATCCGAGACGGGCTTCGGAGCCACCCGCTGCTCGGCTATTTCTCCTGCGTCTTCGGCTTGTCCAGGGGCGGCATCGGTTGTGCTCTCGCCGTGACGGGCGTCGCACATTGTCCGCCGGAGGTATTGCGTCGACATGAGTGCGGTCTGTTCTTGCCGCATCTTGAACAGTCCTGAGAAGACGAGGGCGCGAAATGGTCGAAACTCGACACGAACGGGCGCTGCGGCTACCCGCCGCCGTCCACGATCTCGCCCTGCGGCTCGGCGCCGACCCCGCATCCGAGACACGATCCGTTCGTCTCGAGCAAACCGGACGGATGAAGACGAGTTTGACCTCCACATCCTGGATGTCCTTCACCGCGACCCAGACGATCTCGACGCGCACCTGCGCATTCGATTGGCTGGCGCATGCCGGCCCGTTCGGCATGATCTCGGCGCGCGATGCTCTGGTGGACGGCGAGGGGCGGCTCGACGTCGAGGCGCTCGGGTTTATTCCACTGGCGCACGCCGAACATTCGCCGGCGCTCGTGCGTGGCGAGTTGATGCGCTACCTGGCCGAGATCGCCTGGGCGCCGGATGCGATCCTGCACAATGCGGAATTGCGTTGGCGCACGGATGGCCCGGACACACTGGCCGTCAGCGCCGGTGCCGGCGAAACCGCGAGTGAAGTGATTTTGAGCCTCGACGGCGAGGGCCGGATCGCCGGCGCATTCGCGCCGGATCGACAACGCTCCGCCACGGCGCCGGTTCTGCCGACACCATGGCGCGGACGCTTCACCGACTATCGCCGGCAGGAGAACATGTGGCTTCCCTTCGCCGGCGAGGTCGCCTGGGAAATCGAGGGGAAGGAAATCGTGTACTGGCAGGGCCGTATCGTGGATTGGAAGGCGAATTGGAGCAGGTTCCGACCGGACTGAATCGGTCGGGTCGATGAGAACTTGCTCCGACAGGGAGCCGGAGCGACAGGTTCGAACCGCCCACCCGCGGGGATGGCGAATGCGGAACAGGGCGCGTGTCACCAGACGACGGGCGAAGTCCGATCTCCCGGACCCAGGGAGCGCTGAACCATCACCGTGTCGCTCCACTTGCCGAACTTGTAGCCGATCGCCGGCAGCCGCCCGACCTCGTTGAAGCCGAAGATGCGGTGGAGCCTGAGCGACGCCTCGTTCGCCGCATCGATGTAGCCGACCATCTGGCGGAAGCCCGCCAGCGCACAGGCGTCGATCAGGGCCCGCAGCAGCACGCGCCCGACGCCCGATCGCACATGATCCCGGTGAACGTAGATCGAGTGTTTCACGGTGAAGCGATAGGCCGGCCGCTTCCGGAACGGCACGGCATAGGCATAGCCGACCAGTTTTCCGTCCCGTTCGGCGGCCAGATGCGGCAGGCGCTTACCCTTCATGTTCTTGCGCCGACGCTTCAGGTCGACGATCTGAAGCGTATCGTCTTCGTCGAAGACGCCCGGTTCGATACCGCTCTGGATGTGATGGCGATAGATCGCCAGCATCGCCTCCAGATCCCGGTCTTCGGTGGGGCGTATGACGATCTTGGGACCGGGATCCGTCATGTCGGGATCGGTCGCGACGGGAAGGGAGGGGGACCGTGGGGTCATGCCCTTGCGTCCGCCTTTTCGCGCGCGACATAGGTGTGGAACGAGATCCGTCCGTCCGGGCCGATCTCGCGGTAGAGCCCTTGGATCTCGGCATCGAAACCGGGGAACAGATTACTCGCCCGTTCGAAGGCCTCGAGATAGGCGATCATCGGCCGCGTCCGCTCGTCCAGCCGCTCGCCGGGCACGATGGTGGCGATGCCGGGCGGATAGACGACCCACAGCGTGGTGGCGATCCGCCCTTCGACCTGGCCGATCGGCAGATAGTCGACATCGTTGCGCGTGAGGCAGCGCGCCGCCGCATGCGGCGTCAACGCCGGGGTCGGGCGGTGTTCCGCCATGAATATCGCCTTCTGCAGGCCGCTCATGTTCACCGAGGCGTAATAGTCGTGCATCTCGGCGCAGAGGTCGCGCAGGCCCTTGCGGCTGTAGCGCCCCGGGCGCTTGGCGACGAATTCCGGCATCACGTCGTCGAGGCGGACGTTGTCGTCGTAGAGCCGTTTGAAGGCCACCAGCGCGCTGACCAGCGTGCCCGCCTTGCTCGCCTCGACGCCGGGCGTGAGCAGGAACAGCAGCGAATAGAGATCGTTCTTTTCCGGCACGACCCGGGCTTCGCGCAAGAATTGCGCGACGACCGGCGCCGGCACGCCCCTCGCCTGGTAGCGCCCGGTGGCCATGTCGAGGCCGGGGCAGAGCAGTGTCAGCTTGTTGGGATCCGTCATGGCGAAACCGACGCCGGTGCGCTCGAAGCCGTGCCAGCTGCGATCGGCCCCGAATTCCCAGAATCGACTGTTGCCGGCGAGGGCGTCGGTGGACACCGCCTCCCAGGGCGCATCGAACCAACCGTCGGGACGGCCGCTGTCCGGCAGGGTCACCTGCGTCGGTACGAAGGGATCGAAGAACCACCGCCGCTCGGGCAGCGCTTCCTTCTGCTCGAGTTCACGCCGGACCGCGCGCAACTTCTTGCGCAACTCGATGCCGAGCCGGATCGTGTCGTCCCACAACACTTCGCCGGAGCGGCCCTTCATCATCTGGGCGCCGACGTCGAGCGAGGCGAACAGCGGGTAGAACGGCGACGTCGACGAGTGTTGGAGGAAACTCTCGTTGAAGCGTCGATGTTCGACTCGGCGGCGCTGACCCCGGATGTGGCTGTCCTTCACATGGATCTGCGAGGCCTGAGAGAAGCTCGCCAATTGCTTGTGGGTCGACTGGGTGGCGATGATGCCGGGCGACGTCTCGTCCAGACCCGTCAGACCCATGGAGAAACGGCCGCGATAGATCGGATGGAACTTCATGAAGCCGGCCCAGGCCTCGTCGAAGACGATGTATTCGCACAGATGTCCGATGCGGGCGAGGATCTGCTCGGCGCTGTAGATGGTGCCGTCGTAGGTGCACTGCTCGATCACCGCGACCCGGAACGGCCGTGGGCGCTGCCAAGCGTTCGGATCGGTGACGAGCGGGTTGGTGCGGATCTGCTCGCGGATCACCATCTCGTCGAGGGCGTCGTCGGTGATCGGGCCGATCAGGCCATAAGCGTTGCGATCGGTGGCGAGATAGATCGGAATGCCGCCGCTG
Source organism: Prosthecomicrobium sp. (assembly GCA_048497495.1). Lineage (GTDB taxonomy): Bacteria > Pseudomonadota > Alphaproteobacteria > Rhizobiales > Ancalomicrobiaceae > JAFHCF01. The sequence continues at coordinate 954 of JAFHCF010000255.1, read as the reverse complement.
AGCAGCAGCGCGCCGTGATGCGCCGCCTTGTGATTGTTGCGGTCGAAGAGCACCAGATCGTCGTCGGCGACCAGGGCCGACAGCACGATCTTGTTGGAGGCGGAGGTGCCGTTGAGGACGAAATAGGTCTTCTCCGCGCCGAATATCTCGGCCGCCGCCTTCTGCGCCTGGAGGGCCGGGCCCTCGTGGGTCAGGAGATCGCCCATTTCGAGGACGGAATTGTCGAGATCGGCGCGGAAGATCGCTTCGCCGAAATGTTCCATGAAGGTACGCCCGACCGGGCTGCGGCTGTAGAAGATGCCGCCGTTGTGGCCCGGGCAGGTCCACAGTTGGTTGCCTTCCTCGCCGTAGTCGACCAGCGCCCCGAAGAACGGCGTCTTCAACGTGTCGGCATATTGCTTCAGATGGCTGACGAGGTTCTTGGCGATGAACTCCGGCGTCTCTTCCGCCAGAAAGACGTAGCCGTCGATGTAGTCGAGCACCTCGACGGGGATGTCCTCGAAGCGCTTGCGCCGGACCAGCAGGATGATCGGCATCTCGAGGCCGCGCCGGCGCATCAGCCCGATGAGCGACGCCGGCTTGCCCTCGAGGCCCTTCTTGCCCCAATCGACCACCAGACAGCCGATGGCGGCATCGGTCTGAACCGCGATTTCCGCATCCTCGGTGCGGCGCGCGCGGACGACCTGAAAGCCCATCCGTTCGATCGCGGCGACGATCTGGCCGATGCGATTCCCTTCCAGATCGTCCGCATCGAATTGCGGAGCCGCGAAGAGGAAGGTGAAGCGTTGGGCGAAATTCATGGCGTGACCGCTGTGAATCGAGAAAAGGGCTGGTCGAACATTCAGATGCCGGACCGTGTATGACGGACGCGTGACGGTGTCGCTCGGCGCGGCGCTCCGATCTCGGCGCTCGAGCCGTCATATTCTCGAGCGCCGAGATCGGGCACGCCGAGCG
>JAFHCF010000254.1:0-40122 GCA_048497495.1 Prosthecomicrobium sp. | reverse complement strand
TTCCTCCCAAGGACGACGCAGTGACCCGCGAGACTCCCGAGCCGGACGTGACGCACCTCCTCAGATCGCTGCGCCGCGTCGCCGGCCCGGCCTCCGGCGCGGCGATGGTCGCGGCGGCGGCGCACGGACTTCTCGCCGTCGTCGTCGCCTACCTCCTCGCCGGTCTGGTCGACGCCATCGTCTTCGGCGGGACCGCGATCACGCCGTCGCCGGCCACGTTCTCGGCCCTCGCCGCGGTCGCGGCGGCACGGGCGTTCGCGGCCTGGGGGGCGGACAAGTTCGGCTTCCGCGCCGCGGCCGCCGTGCGGCGCCATCTCTTCCGCCGGCTTCTCGACCACGTCGCGGCGGCCGGACCGGTGCGGCTCGCTGGCCGGCCGACCGGTGAACTGGTGGCGGTGATGACCGAGGCGGTGGCGGCGGTCGAGCCCCATTGGCGCTCGTGGTCGCCGACGACGGCGCGCGTCGCCGTGGTGCCGCTCTGCGTCCTGCTCGTCGTGCTGTCGGCCGACATCTACGCCTTCGCGATCCTCGCCGTCTCGCTGCCGCTGCTGATCTGGTTCATGGTGCTGGCCGGCATGGGCGCGGAGGAAGCCAGCCGGCGCCAGTGGTCGAGCCTGGCGCGGCTCGGCGGCAATCTGCTCGATCAGGTGCGCGGGCTCGGCGATCTCGTCCTGCTCGGCGCCTCGAAGCGCGCCGTCGGCGAGGTGCGTCGCGCCGCTCGAGCCTTCGGACGCGACACCATGGCGGTGCTGCGCCTCGCCTTCCTCTCCGCCCTGATCCTCGAATTCTTCGCCACGGTGTCGATCGCCGGCATCGCCATCGCCGTCGGCTTCCGCCTGATGTGGGGCGATCTCGACTTCCGCACCGGCTTCTTCGTCCTGCTCCTCGCCCCCGAGTTCTTCGCGCCGCTGCGCGACTTCGGCGCGCGGCGGCACGGCCGGATCGAGGCGCTCGCGGCGCTCGGCACCATCGCCGAGGTCCTGGCCGAGGAGACGACACCACGGGAGGGCCTACGCGCCCCCGACACCGATCGGCCGCCGCGCCTGCGCTTCGAAGGCGTTCGGGTCGTCCACCGCGACGGGCGCGTCGCGCTCGAGGGGATCGATCTCGACATCGCCGCCGGCGAGCACGTGGCGATCGTCGGGCCGTCGGGCGCCGGCAAGAGCACGCTCTTCGCCCTGGTGGCGCGCTTCGTCGAGCCGAGCGAGGGGCGTATCCTGATCGACGACGAACCGCTCGGCGAGATGGATCTCGCCCTCTGGCGCCGGTCGATCGTCCACCTGCCGCAGACCCCGCATCTCTTCGAGGCGAGCGTCGCCGACAACGTCGCGATGGGGCGCGCGCCGATCGGCGGCGACCCGACGCGGGCCCTCGACGAAGCCCTCGCGGCGGCCCAGGCCGACGCCTTCGTCGCCCGTCTGCCCCAGGGCCGCGACACGCGGATCGGCGAACGCGGCGTCAGGATCTCCGGCGGCGAGGCTCAGCGGCTGGCACTGGCGCGCGCCTTCTTCGCGCCCGGCGCGCTGGTGCTGTTCGACGAGCCGACGGCCCATCTCGACCCGGAGACCGAGCGCGTCGTCGGCGCGGCGATCGCCCGGCTGCGGCGGGGGCGGACGGCGATCACCATCGCCCATCGCCTCGAGACGATCGCGGCGGCCGACCGGGTGGTGTTGCTCGACGAGGGACACCTGATCGAGGTCGGATCGCCCCGCGATCTCCTCGCCGGAAGCGGCCGCTTCGCCGAGATGATGGTCCGGGCGGGCATCGCCGGGGCGCGCCCCGACGGCGCGACGGCACCGGAGGCGGGCGCATGAGGGACCTTCTTCGCCTCCTGCGTCTGTGGCGCGGCTCGTTCGGCTGGGTCGCCCTCGCCTTCCTGGTCAGCGTGGCGGCGACGGCGGCGAACATCACCTTGATGGCGGTCGCCGGCTGGTTCATCACCGCGATGGCCGCCGCCGGGCTCGCCGGCGGAACCCTGAACTACTTCACCCCGTCGGCGATCATCCGCGCCGCGGCGATCGTGCGGACCGGCGGGCGCTATTTCGACCGGGTGATCGGCCACGAGGCGACCTTCCGGGTGCTGGCCGCGACCCGCACCGCGCTCTTCGCCCGGCTGGAGCGGATCGCCCCGGCGGGCCTCGCCGATCTGCGCTCGGGCGACGTCGCCGCCGGGCTGAAGAGCGACATCGACCGGCTGGAACTGGTCTTCCTGCGGCTGATCTCGCCGCTCGCCGTCGCCGTCCTCGGGGCGGCGATCGCCGTCGCCGTGGTGGCGCGCTGGGACGGACGGCTCGCCGGCATCGCGGCGTTCGCCTTCGTCCTCGGCGGGCTCGTCGCGCCCTTCGGCGCGGCCCGAATGTCACGGGCGGCGGGAGCGGAAACGACACGGCTTTCCGCCGAGTTGCGACGCCGGCTCGTCGACGACCTCGACGGATCGGCGGCGCTGGCGATGACCGGGGCGGTCGACCGCCACATCGCCGATCGCGAGCGCGTCTTCGCCGAGTTGCTCGCCGCCGAGGGCCGTGTCGCGGGATGGAGCGCCGGGGCCCAGGTCGGCGTCGGCTTCGCCTCCGAGCTGCTGACGGTCGCCGTCCTCGGGCTCGGCGCGGCGAGCGTCGCCGGTGGCGGCATGGCCGGGCCCGAGCTGACGATGGTGTTGCTGCTGCTCCAGGGGAGTTTCGAGAGCTTCGGGCCGATCCCCGCCGCCTTCGCCGGCTGGGCGGCGATGCGCGCCTCGCTCGCCCGGGTCTTCGCCCTGTGGGACCGCGAGCCGATGGTCGTCGACCCGCCGCATCCGCTCCCGCCGCCGGAGCGTTTCGACCTGCGGCTCGACGGCATCGGCTTCACCCATCCGGGCAGGGCGCGGCCGGTCCTCGACGGTTTCGACCTCGATCTGCCGGAGGGGCGGCGCGCGACGGTGATCGGGCCGAGCGGGGTCGGCAAGTCGACCCTGGTCGATCTCCTGGCGCGGGTGCGCGATCCCGATCGCGGCGAGATCCGTCTCGGTGGTGTGCCCTTCCGCGATCTGGCGCTCGCCGATCTCAGGGCGCGGATCGCCGTGGTGCCGCAGGGGCCGCACATCTTCGCCGCGACCATCGCCGAGAACCTGCGCCTCGCCGCGCCGGGGGCGGACGACGCGGCGCTGTGGGCCGTCCTGGCGCTGGTCGGGCTGGAGGCGACGGTGGCGCGCATGCCCGATCGCCTCGACACCTTCGTCGGCGCCGAGGGGATGCGCCTCTCGGGTGGCGAGGCGCGTCGGCTCGCCGTCGCCCGCGCGCTTCTGCGCGACACGCCGATCCTGGTGCTCGACGAGCCGGACGAGGGCCTTGACGCCGACGCGGCGCGCGCGCTCGTCGCGGCGATCACGGCGGCCCGGCCCGGCCGCACCGTCGTGCTGGTGAGCCACGTCTCGACCTCGCCGAAGGCGGCGAGGTGATCCGCCTCACCGGCTCCTGACCGGCAAGAGATCCGAGCCGATCGCCGTCCGATCGCATAGACCCTTCGGGCCACGCGCCGGCCGACGGCGGGGCGATCAGCCGCATGAGGCCCCGGGATCGATCGTGCGCGACCCCCCGACGATCCTCACGGACGACCGGACGAGGGTTCAATCGGCCGGTGGTGGGTCACGCTCCGGCGCGGCCGCGCCCTCGGTGCGCAGCCGTTCGCGGTAGTCGTCGAGACGGGTGCGATAGCCGGCGGCGTCGCCGTAGTCGAGGAACTCGAAATAGCGCCGGTGCGGATCGGCGATCCGCAGGGCATGCTTGATCGGGCACCAATATTGTTCGGTTCGGCTGCCGATCTCGCGGACATAGGCGAGAACACCGTTGGCGTAGCCGCAATAGAGGCAGTTCAGCGCCTCGATCCAATTGAGATAGGCGAGCGGGCCGCGGTCGAAGACGACGTGGTCGGAGCGCCTCACGCGTGGGATGCGGTAGGCGCGAAAACAGATCGCCTGATAGAGCGAGGCCCAGGCATCGAGGAGGAGGATGGGAATCACGAAGGAGTAGATTACCGGCGCGGTGAGGATGTTGAGCCAGGGAGACCCGAAGATCAGCGCGAGCGCGCTGGTGCGCAACCGCCGTTGCTCGGCCTCGACGTCGTGTTCGAAGGCGACGAGACGCGCCCCGAACTTCCGGCCGAGTTCGGCGCGCCGCTTCCCGACCTCGTCCTCCAACTCGGCCTGGAGCCGGATGATCTCGGCCGCCAGATCCTGCAATCTTCCCACCATCGTCGTTCTCCTCGCCCGCGGTCGCCCGCCGGGCCACGGCGTCTTCGTCGGGAGAGGAACCGCGACGCCGATCCGACCATCGGCGCGCGAGATTTGGTCACGGGCCGGTCAGGTCGGCGCGGTCGAGCGGATCCGTTCGAGGGCGGCGCGCAAGGGGGCGGAGAGCGGCACCGGCCGATTGGTGGCGCGGTCGACGTAGACATGGGTGAACTCGCCCGCCGCCGCCGGGTTCTCGGCCCCCGATCGGAACAGGCCGATCTCGTAGCGGACGCTGGAATTGCCGAGATGGGCGACCCTGAGGCCGGCGACGATCTCGTCGGGGAAGGCGACGGAGGCGAAATAGGCGCAATTGGTGGCGACGACGAGGCCGACGACCGGGCTCGTCGCGATGTCGAGCACGCCGGCATCGATCAGATAGCGGTTCACCGCCGTGTCGAACCACGAGTAGTAGACCACGTTGTTGACGTGGCCGTAGACGTCGTTGTCCATCCAGCGGGTCGGGATGACGAGGGTGTGGGGATAGTCGGCGAGCGTCTCGGTCTTGCGGCTCATCGGGTCCTCACAAGGCGCTGCGGTAGAGCGCGAGGGCGTCGGCGCGGGTGACGTCGCGCGGATTGTTGACGAGCAGGCGCTGGACCTTCATGGCGTCGTCGGCGAGGAGATCGAGATCGGCCTCGGTGATGCCGACGTCGGTGAGCCGCTGTTCCATCGGCATCTCGGCGACCAGGGCCGCCATGGCCTCGACCAGATCGACGCCGCGCCCGCCTCCCGGCAGGATCGCCGCGGCGATCTCCGCGTAGAGCGTCTCCGCCGCCGACAGGTTGAAGGCCATCACCGGCGCCAGCACCAGGGCGTTGGAGAGCCCGTGCGCCACGTGGAAGTGCCCACCGATCGGATAGGCGAGCGCGTGGACGGCGCCGACCGGGGCATTGGCGAAGGCCATGCCGGCGAGCATCGAGCCTTCCAGCATGGCGGCACGGGCGGCGACGTCGGAGCCGTCGGCGATCACTCGCCTGAGATTGCCCCACAGGAGGCGCATCGCGGCGATCGCCAGGGCGTCGGAGATCGGGTTCTTCTTCCACCGCGTCGTATAGGCCTCGATGGCATGGACCATGGCGTCGATGCCGGTCATGGCGGTGACGCGGGCCGGCAGGCCGAGGGTCAGGGCGCCGTCGAGGAGCGCGACGTCGGGCAGCAGCAGCGGCGAGACCACGCCCTTCTTCTCGTGGGTCGGCGTGGTGACGATCGAGATCGGCGTCACCTCCGAGCCGGTGCCGGCGGTGGTCGGCACCTGGATCAGCGGCAGGCGGGGGCCGCGGGCGAGGCCGATGCCGTAGACGCCCGCGAGCGCCTGGGGCGTGCCGACCAGCAGCGCCACCAGCTTGGCGGTGTCCATCGACGAGCCGCCGCCGAGGCCGACGACGCCATCGGCGCCGGCCTCGCGGGCGAAGGCGACGGCGGCCTCGACCACCGCCTCGGGCGGATCGGCCTGGACGTCGGTGAAGAGGGTGAGCGCCACCCCGGCCTCGGCGAAGCTCGCCTCGATCGGCGCGACGAGGCCGGCGGCGACGAGCCCGGCATCGGTGACCAGCAGGGCGCGGCGCATGCCGAGATCGCGGGCCAGAGCCCCGAGCCGGCGGCCGCCGCCGATCTCGCAGACGATCTTCGGCGTCGTCTCGAAGGTGAAGTCGGTCATGGCGTTGTCCCTCGGGCGCCGCTTCGGTGTCGGCGTGCGATGTGAACCATAGCGCATCACACGCCGCCGAGCCTCGCCGGGCGCGCGCCCAAACGCAAGAAGCCACGCATCGCGATGCGTGGCTTCCCGGGATTTCGCGGAATTGGTGTCGGCGACGGACGATCAGCCGCCGAAGCCGAAGCCCTTGGGCATGTCCTCGAGCACGATGCCGAACGGCTTCAGGCTGTCGACGATCCAGGTCTGGTTGTTGCCGATGCGGCGATTGTAGTCGGCCCAGGCGGAGACGAAGGCCTTGAAGTTGGGGTCGGCGTTCTGGTTCAGCGCCACCACCGACGGGGTCGAGAGCACCGGGGTCGGGACCTTGACCGAACCGAGGGCCGGGACCTTCTTGGTCATCACCAGACCGTTCAGCATGGTGTTGACGAGGCCGTCGGCCTTGCCGGTGGAGACCGCGACGATCGCCTCGTCGCGGGTCTTGAAGCGCAGCATGTTGGCCTTGGGCAGATACTGCTGGGTGATCAGGTCCTGCGACGAGCCGAGGTCGACCGCGAAGGTGTACTTGGGATCGTTGAGCTGGGCCCAGGTCAGGCCTTCGATCTCGCTCTTCGACGAGACGATGACGAAGCTGTTGAAATAGGTCGGGTTGGAGAAGGACACCGACAGGGCGCGCACCGGCGTCGCGGTGATGCCGAGGGCGATGTCGACCTTGCCGGACTGGACGTCGAGGATCGAATTGGCCCAGCTCGATTCCACCACCTCGAGCTTGACGCCGAGGGTCTTGGCGATGTCGCGGCCCATCTCGATGGCGAAGCCGCGCCATTCACCGGTGCGGGGATCCTTGTTGAAATAGGGATCCTCGTTGAGAATCCCGGGGATCTTCAGGACGCCCTTGGCCCTGATCTGATCGACGGTGCTCTCGGCATGGGCCGGCGAACCCATCAGCGCGCCGGCGACGGCGAGCGCGCCGCAGATCTGTTTCCACCATCTCATGACCAGCTCTCCATCTTGCGCGTTCGCATCGATTGTCGTCCCGGACGAGGCTGCCGGATGATGAAAAGCGTATCGGACATCCGACTTCGAACAATGCTAGAGAACTCCGAGTCCTTATCTCATTTTTTGTAAGTCGGCGGCGTCTTCGGTGCCCGCTTCGGTCGGTTTGGCGAAGTTTCGTCGCAGGTGGGATCGTCGAGGACGCTGCCGACCAGTTGGTCGTGGCAGATCTCGAACAGTTGCTGCACCGCGGGATTGTTCTGCAGGAAGCCGGCGCTGCCGAAATAGACACGAACCTCGGGGAGGTTGGCGAGCTTCACCGAGGTGATGCGCTCGTCTTCCGGCAGGACGCACCAGGAGGGGATGATGGCGAAGCCGAGCCCCTCCTCGACGCAGAGCTTGAGGCTGGAACTGCCGGAAGCCGAGATGATCGGGTGGACCGCCGACCCCTCGCGGCCGAGGAAGTCGATGGCGTAGTTGCGCAGGGTCTGGCCGGGTTCGTAGGTGACGAAGGGGCGCCCCGCCGCCCAGGCCGGCACCTCGTCCATCGCCGGCGGCGGACCCCACTGGCGCGGATAGACCAGGCTCAGGCGATAGCTGCCGAGCAGGCGTTGCGGCACCACCGGATCACCGAAGTAGCGCTCCGACAGACAGACGTCGAGGCTGCCGTTCTTGACCAGTTCGGCGAGCACCGTGTCGCGCTCGTAGACGGCGAGTTCCATGTCCGGGTGGCGGGCGCGGAACTCGGCCAGGACGCGCGGGAAGAGATAGAAGAAGATCGCCTGCGGCATGCCGACCCGCAGGGTCGAGCGCTGGTTTTCCAACAATCGCGTCAACCGCTCGAGCATGATGTCGAGTTCCGGATTGAGCAGATTGTAGAGGGCGCGGCCGCGCGGGGTCAGCGAGACCTGCTTGGCTCCCTGCTCGGAATCGATCAGCTTGTCCTTCAGAATCTGCTCCAGGCGGCGGACGTGGTTGGCCGCCGACTGGTAACTGAGGTTCAACTCGCGCGCCGCCGCCGAGAACGAGCCCTGGCTCGCCACCTGGTAGAACGTCTGGATGAGGGTGAGGCTGATCTTCGCCATCGGTCGGCTCTTCTTTGCTGGCGTTTCCTAGGCGGAGCCGAGATCGGTCGCGATACAAAAATCATGAGGAGCGGTCCCCGTGTTCTTGTATCGACGAAAGGGCCGACGGCCCCGACACTCCGACCCGAGCAACGAAACCTCGGGTGCAATCAAACGTGTCGGCGTCCTCCAGACCCTCTTCGGTGGTGATCGTCGGCGCCGGCATCGTCGGCGCCGCGCCAGCTTACTTCCTCGGCCGGGCCGGCGTCACCGTCCGTCTCGTCGAGGCGGGCGCCCCCGCAGCCCAGGCGACCGGCGCCGCCGACGGCGCCGTGTCGGTCGCCTCCAAACGCGCCGGCCCGATGATGACCGCGGCGCTCGCCGGGATCGAACTCTATCGCCGGCTCGCCGCCGAGGGGCTGCTCGCCGATCTCTTCACCCCGCGCTCGACCTTCCTGATCGCCATGACCGACGACGAGGTCGAGGTGCTCGACCGCCACGGCGCCGTGCTGGCCGAGGCCGGCATCGCGATCGATCGGCTGGCGCGCGACCGCCTGCACGGCCTGGTCCCGGTGCTCTCCGGTGCGGCGCGGGCCGGCATCGAGGTGCGCGACGAGGGCCACGCCATCGGCTACGCCCTGGTGCGGCGCTTTCTTTCGGCCGGCAAGGTCGCGGTCGAGCGCGATTGCCGCGTCCTCGGACTGGCGCGTTCGGTCGGCGGCGATCGGGTGGTCGGCGTCCACACCGATCGCGGGCTGATCGAGGCCGACGCGGTGGTCGTCGCCGCCGGCGGCGGATCGGCGGATCTGCTCGGCCTCGCCGGCGTGCTGCGGCCGCGCAAGGGCCAGCTCTTGGTGACCGAACGGGCGCCCGCCCTCAATGCCGCCCTGCCGGGGGCGATCATGTCGTGCCGCTATCTGATGACCAAGAGCCGGCCGCGCACCGCCGCGACGGCGGTCGATCGCGGCTATGGCCTGGTGATCGATCCGCTGCGCACCGGTCAGTTCCTGATCGGCGGCACCCGCGAGGACGGCGACGCGCGTCGCGACAACGATCACGAGGCGGTGTCGCGGGTGCTCGGCGACGCTCTCGGGCTTCTGCCGGGGCTCGCCGACGTGCGCCTGCTGCGGGCCTTCGTCGGGGTGCGCACGGCGGTCGTCGACGGGCTGCCGCTGATCGGGGCCGCGCCCGACGCCGACAATCTCTTCGTCGCCACCGGCTTCGAGGGCGACGGCATCTGCCTCGGCCCGATCACCGGGCGGACGATCGCCCGAATGGTCCTCGGCGAGGCGCCGGGGATCGACGTCGCGCCCTTCGCCCCGGACCGTTTCGCCAAGGGGGAGGCCTCGGCATGAGCGACGCCCATTTCCTGTGGAACGGCCGGGCGATCCCCTTCCGCCCCGGCGAGACCATCGCCGCCGCCCTGGAGGCGGCCGACGTCCGTCGCCTCGGCGACGACGGGCTCGGCGGGGCGACCCGCTACTTCTGCGGCACCGGCGCCTGCCAGTGCTGCCTCGTCCGGCTCGACGGCCGGGTGGTCGAAGCCTGTCTGACGCCGGCCGCCGAGGGCGCCGTGGTTCAGTCGATGGAGGGCGCGCCATGAGCGATCCCGACGTTCTCGTCGTCGGCGGCGGCCCGGCCGGCCTGGTGGCGGCGGCGCGCATCGCCGCGCGGGGCCATGCGGTCGTCCTCGTCGAACAGCGCCCGGATCTCGGCGGCGCCTATCATCGCCAGCCCGCCGGCGAGGCGACGCCGCTACCACTGCCCGCGAGCGCCACGGCGCGGTGGCGCCGCCTCCGCGACGAGGTCGCGGCGAGCAGCGTCGTGATCCGCACCCGCTGCGCCTTCCTCGGGCTCGACGGCGACGGCGTCCTGATGATCGAGGACCGGGCGAGCGGACGGGTCGAGCGGATGCGGGCGCGCGCCGTGGTCTCGGCAGTCGGGGCGGTGGAGAGCGTGCGGCCGCGGCCCGGCTGGCACCTGCCCGGGGTCACCACCGCCGGCGGCCTCCAGGTGATGATGAAGGAGACCGGGCGGGCGCCACGCGGTCGGGTGCTGATCGCCGGCAACGGCCCGCTGACGGTGGCGCTCGGCGCTCAGATGGCGCGGGCCGGCAATCCGCCGGTGGCGGTGTTGGAAGCCGCCGATCCCTTCCGCCACGGGCTCGCCGGCCTCGGCCTGCTCGCCCATCCGCGTTACATCGCAGAGGCGCTCGACCACGTCGGCCGGCTGCTGCTGGCCGGGGTACGGTGGCGGCTCGCGACCCGATTGACCCGCATCGACGTGGACGGCGACGGCTTCGTCGCGACGATCCGCGACCGGCGAGGGCGCATCGAGGAGGTGCGGGTCGACCGCATCGCCCTGCACGACGGCATTCGGCCCAACGATTTCGGCCTGCCGGCGCCGCACGAGGCCGGCGACGGCGGACCCTTCGTGGTCCATGCCGGCGACTGCCGCGAGGTGCTCGGCGTGGTGGCGGCGGAAGCCGACGGATGCGACGCCGCCGATCGCGTCGTGGCGGTGCTCTCGGGCGTCCCGGCCGACCGGAGCAGCGCCGCCGCGGCGGTCGACCGCGAGCGGCGCGCCCAGGCGATCCTGGCGCGGATGTTCGCGCCCGCCGTACCCGACGAGCCGATCGAGGCGCTTCCCCCCGACACGGTGCTGTGCCGCTGCGAGGGCCGAACGGTGGGCGACCTGCGCGCCCTGGTCTCGGGCTCGGATGGGTTGTCGGGTCGCGAGATCAAGCACAACGGACGTTTCGCCATGGGGGCCTGTCAGGGCCGCTTCTGCGCCCATTGGGTGGCGGAGGCCGCCGCCCGCCTCGCCCCCGAGGTCGCGCCGCCGACGGCGCGCGACCTGACCGGCCGTCGCTGGCCGATCCGCCCCGTATCGATCGCCGCGCTCGCGGCGCCTCCCGATCCTTCATCCGACTGCTGACGAGGTTCCCATGGCTCTTCCCCGACGCGCCACCCCGCCCGCCGCCACCGGCTTCGTGGTCACCAATCCCTTCGACGGCTCGCCGGTCGGCGAGGTCGGGTTCAGCGACGCGGCCGACGTCGCCGCCGCCGTCTCGAGGGCCAAACGGGCGCAGGCGGACTTCCGCCGCTCGACGCCGGCGGTGCGCCGCGCCCTGCTCGAGGCGCTGGCGGCGGAGATCGCCCGCGACGCCGAGGCGCTCGCCCAGATCATCCGCCGCGAGGTCGGCAAGACCATCACCGAGGCGCGCAACGAGGTTCGCCGCGCCGGCAACACGCTGCGGCTGTCGGGCGACGCCGCGACCTTCCTCGACGGCGAGGTGCTCCACTGTGCCATCGTCTCGGGCGGCGCCGATCGTCTCGCCACCGTGGTGTGGCAGCCGGTGGGGGTGGTCGGGGCGATCACGCCGTTCAACTACCCGCTCAACCTGCTCTGCCACAAACTCGGGCCGGCGATCGCCGCCGGCAACGCCGTGGTGGCCAAGCCCTCGCCCAAGGCGCCGCTGGCCGCCGCCCGGCTCGCCGAACTGGCGGCGCGCGCCGGCTGGCCCGATCACCTGTTCCAGGTGGTCCACGGCGCGGCGGAGACGGCGATGGCCCTGGCGCGCTCGCCGATCGATCTCCTGAGCTTCACCGGCGGCCCGGCGGCGGGCCTCGCCCTGAAGAACGCCAGCGGATTGATCCGCTGCCTGATGGAACTCGGCGGCAACGATCCGCTGTTCGTGCTGGCCGACGCCGATCTCGACCGCGCCGTCGCCACCACCATCGCCCATCGCTTCGAGATCGCCGGGCAGAGCTGCGCGGCGGTGAAGAAGCTCTATCTCCACGACGACATCGCCGAGGCCTTCCTCGACCGGCTGCTGCCCGAGGTGGCGGCCCACCGGGTCGGCGATCCGGCCTCCCCCGACACCCAGATGGGGCCGGTGATCGATCGGGCGGCGGTCGATCTCGTCACCACGCGGATCGCCTCGACGCTCGCCGGCGGCGCCCGCCTCCTCGCCGGCGGCGGGGCCGACGGCACGCTGATGGCGCCGACGGTGATCGCCGACGTCGCGCTCGACGCGCCGGTGATCGCCGAGGAGACCTTCGGGCCGGTGATCGCGGTGCGCCGCTTCACCGATCCCCACGCGGCCATCGCGGAAGTCAACGCCGGCGGCTACGGGCTCCAGGCCGGCGTCTTCACCAACGACCACGAGCTGATCCGCGCCTTCGGCCGCGACCTCGTCGTCGGCGGGGTGATGATCAACGAAGGCCCGGACTTCCGCGCCGAGCATGTCCCCTTCGGCGGCGTCAAGCGCTCCGGCCTTGGCCGCGAGGGGGTGCGGATCACCATGCGCGAGATGTCGGAGACCAAGGTCGTCATCGATTGACGCGAGGAGGATGGACGATGCGGATCGGTGTTCACGGCGCGTCCGGCCGGATCGGCGTGCGGTTGGTCGAGGCGATCCTCGCCGACCCCGGACTGGAACTGGCGGCGGCGCTGGTGTCGCCGACGTCGAAGCTGATCGGCCGGCCGGTCGCCGGCGGCAGTCTCGAATATCGGCCGGTCGACCCCACGATGAACTGTCACTGCGACGTGATCATCGACTTCTCGACCCCGGCGGCGTCGCTGGCCCTCCAGGAGTCGATCGGCGCCGAGCGGTTGCCGGTGGTGGTCGGCACCACCGGTTTCGACGGGACCCAAGCGGCCGAACTCGAACGCTGGTCGCGGCTTCGGCCGGTCGAGATCGTGGCGAACTTCGCGCTCGGCTACGACGCCTTCGAGGCCGCCGTGGTCGGCTTCGCCCGGGCCTTGCCGGGGGCTGAACCGACGGTGATGGAGACCTATCACCTGCGCAAGAAGACCGATCCGTCGGGCACCTCGAAGCGGCTGGCCGAGCTGCTGCGCCGGGCGCGCGCCGAGGCGGGCGGGGTCGATCTCGGCCCCGTGTCGATCCTGGTGCGCCGGGAAGGCGAGGTGGTCGGCATCACCGAGGTCCGCTTCGAGGCCGGGGTCGCCTCGACCGCCTTCACCCATACGGTCGCGACGCCCTCGGCCTATGCCGAAGGCGCCATCGCCGGGGCGCGCCGCCTGGTCGCGCGCGCCCGCCGGGCCGACCGCGTCCCGCCCACCGAACCCTCCAGTCAGGACTGAACCGATGACCGACACGACGAACTCGGCCACTTTCCGCGACCGCCATCGCGGCGTCTTCACCGCCCTGGTCACGCCGTTTTCGAACGGCGCCGTCGACCACGCCGCCTTCGACGCGCTGGTGGAACGCCAGATCGCCGCCGGGGTCGCCGGGCTGGTGCCGGTCGGCACCACCGGCGAGGCCGCCACGCTCGGGGAGGCGGAAGCCGAGGCGCTGATCGCGCGCACCGTGCGGCTCGCCCGCGGCCGCGCCCTGGGGATCGCCGGCGCCGGCGCCAACGACACGGCGAGGACGATCGCCAAGATCCGGGCGGCGGAGAAGGCCGGCGCAGACGGGCTCCTGATCGTCACGCCCTACTACAACAAGCCGTCGCAGGCCGGACTCGTCGCCCATTACGACGCGGCCGCCGCGGCGACCGGACTGCCGATCATGCTCTATTCGGTGCCGGGGCGCTGCGGCGTCGAGATCGCCGTCGACACCTGCGCCCGGCTTCGCGAACGCCACGCCAACGTCGTGGCGATCAAGGAGGCCGGCGGTTCGGTGGAGCGGGTCACCCGGCTGCGCGGGACTTGCGGCGACGACCTGATCATCCATTCCGGCGACGACGGGCTGACCCTGCCGTTCCTTTCGGTCGGCGCCGTCGGCGTCACCAGCGTCGTCGCCAACGTGGCGCCGGCGGAGATGGTGGCGCTGGTCGCCGCCTGGCACGCCGGCGACCGGGCCGGCGCGCTCGCCATGCACGAGAGCCTCGCCGAACTCGCCGAGGTGATGTTCGTGGAATCCAACCCCGGTCCGGTGAAGGCGGCGCTCGAGCTCGCCGGGCTGATCGGGCCGGAGATGCGGCTGCCGATGGTGCCGGTGTCGGGCCCGTCCAGGACCCGGATCGCCGACGTGCTGCGACGCCGTCTCGGGCTCGGCGCGACGGGGGTCGCGGCATGAGGTGGCGGGCGCCGGCGATGGGCGCGATCGGGCGGGCTTTCAAGAATGCCGACAAGCCCGACGCGGAGCTTTGCATTGCCGGCTCGGGCGGCGCGACCCAAGATGGCCGGATCGCGGTGTCCGTCCCGCACCGCGACGGCGGTGGACGCACGATCTCTCGGGGTGGAGCCAGCGCATGACGTATCAGTGGGACTTCCACACCGTCGCCCAGTACTTCGACCTCTTCCTGTGGGGGCTGTGGTACAGCGTCGTCTACACCTTCGGCTCGATCGCGCTCGGCATCGGCTTCGGAGCGGTCACCTGCGCGGCGCGGCTGTCGTCGTGGACGATCCTCGGCCTGCTCGCCCGGGTCTATCAGGAACTGTTCCGCTGCACCCCGCTGCTGGTGCAGCTCCTGTGGGTCTATTACGCCCTGCCGCTCCTGGTCGGCGGCTCGATCGACAACCGGGTGGCGGCGATGCTGACGCTGTCGCTCTATGTCGGCGCCTTCTATTCGGAGATCTTCCGCTCCGGCATCGTCTCGATCGATCGCGGACAGCGGGAGGCCGCCTCGGCGATCGGCATGAGCCGGGCGCAGTCGCTGCGGCGGATCATCCTGCCGCAGGCGTTCAAGCGGATGCTGCCGTCTTTCATCAACCAGTCGGTCATCCAGTTCAAGAACACCTCGCTGGTGTCGGTGATCTCGGTCGCCGATCTCGCCTACATGGCCTCGGTGGTGAACGGGCAGACCTATCGACCGCTGGAATCCTACACGGTGATGGCGCTGCTCTACATCGCCATGCTGCTGCCCTTGACTCAGATGGCCGACTACATCGAGCGGCGTCTTCAGGTGAGTGACTGATCGGGACGCGCGCTCCCCGGCCTCCGCCTCCCTCCGAGACGCACCAGGACAGGATCTCCCAAGGTATGGAAAAACCAGCGACCAACGATCCGATCCTCCAGGCGATCGGCATCCGCAAGAGCTACGGCCTGCTGGAGGTACTCAAGGGCATCGACCTCACCTTGATGCGGGGCGAGGTGGTGGCGCTGATCGGGCCTTCGGGGTCGGGCAAGTCGACCTTCATCCGCTGCCTCAACCGGCTGGAGACGCCGACCGGCGGCGAGGTGCGGTTCCGTGGTCAGCCGACCGGCGCCGCCTTCCGCGACACCGACGCCACCATCGGCGTCGGCACCCTGCGCCGCCACGTCGGCATGGTGTTCCAGCACTTCAACCTGTTTCCCCACAAGACGGCGCTCGAGAACGTCATCGAGGGGCCGGTGACCGTGTTGAAGCGATCGCGCCGGGAGGCGGAGGAACAGGGGCACGACCTGCTCGCCCAAGTCGGCCTCGCCGCCAAGCGCGACACCTATCCCAACCACCTCTCCGGCGGCCAGAAGCAACGGGTGGCGATCGCCCGGGCGCTGGCGATGCATCCCGAGGTTCTGCTGCTCGACGAGGTCACCAGCGCGCTCGACCCGGAACTGGTCGGCGAAGTGCTCGCCGTCATCCGCCGCCTCGCCGAGAACGGCATGACCATGGCGATCGTCACCCACGAGATGGCCTTCGCCGCCGACGTCGCCGGGCGCGTGCTGTTCTTCGACCAGGGCGTCACGGCGGCCGAGGGGACGCCGGAGGAAGTCCTCGTCCATCCCGAGAGCGAACGTCTGCGCGGCTTCCTCCAGCGCTTCCACGAATAGGACCGATCGCCATGGCCACCCATCGTGTCATCATCGTCGGCGCCGGCAACGTCGGCCTGGCGCTCGCCGGGCTCCTGGCGCGCACCGGCGATTTCGCCGTCACCCTCGTCGACGGGGTCGACGAGGCGGTCGACCGGGCGAACGCCCTGGGCTTCTCGGCCGCCCATTGCGACGCCGCCCACCAGCACGACCTGCGGGCGCTGCTCAAGGGCGCCGACGCGGTGGTCGCCGCCACGCCGGAGGAGATCGCGCCGCTCGTCGCGGCGGCGGCGGACATGGTCGGCGCGCCGCATCTCGACTTCTGTCCCGGCACCGGCACGGCCATTCGGCCGCGCTCACTCGACGCGCCGGCCGCCTTCGCGCGATGCGGCGTGGCGCCCGGGCTGATCGGGGCGCTCGCCACCGAACTGGTGGCGGGGTTCTCCTCCGTCGACGAACTGGTGGCGAGGGTCGGCGCCATCCCGCAGGTGCCGACCAACCGGCTCGGCTACGGCCGGATCTGGAACGTCGACGGGTTGATCGGCGAATACACCAGGCCGAGCGAGGCGATCGTCGACGGCCGCGCCGCCCTGATCCCGCCGCTCGGCGGGCTCGAGACCTTCACGCTCGGCGGGCGGCCCTACGAGGCCTTCGTCACCTCCGGCGGCATGACCATCCTGCCGGAGCAACTCGGCGTCGCGGTTGCCAACGCCACCTTCAAGACGATCCGCCACCCCGGCCATCTCGACTACATGCGGTTCCTGCTCGACGACCTCGGGCTCGCCGGGCGGCGCGATCTTCTCGCCAATCTCCTGATGAACGGCCTGCCGAAGGTGGAGAAGGACGAGGTGATCGTCTACGTCACCGCCCGGGGCATGGCCGAGGGGGGCGCCTGCGAGCGTTCGGTGGTGTGGCGGATCCGCCCCGAGGCGGAGCCCGCCCTGGGCTTCCCGGTCAATGCGCTGGCGCGCGGCGCCGCCGCCCACGCGGCGACCGTGCTCGATCTGCTGCGCACCGGCGTCGTCCCGAGGACCGGCCCCTTCCGGCTCGAGACCATCCCGGTGGCGACGCTTCGAGCGAGCCGCTTCTTCGGCGAGATGCTGCGGCCGGTCGAACCTGCGCCCTAGGGTCAAAATCCGACGCTCGCGTCCCGCAAGCGCCAGATTGTTTCGACCACGAGGTCAATGAGCTGGTGGTTCTGATTGACGAGACGGATGGGAACCATCCGTCTCGATCTAACCACTGGGCCATGCCGACCTGAGAGGCGTCCGCCTCACTCGGAGGCGAGGGCGCGGCGCAGCCGGCGCAGGACCACGGCGCGGGCGCGATCGTCGGCGGCGCCGGCCAGTTCCGCCTCGAGATCGAGGATCAGGGCCTGGAAGTCGTTGTGCCAATCGCGATGACCGACCCGCCGCGGATCGAGGCGCGCCGGCTCCCGGCCCGGATCGACGTCGCGGGCGCCGCGCGCCGTCAGCGCGAAGCTCTGGTCGAGGCGCGGGGCGATCAACGCCGCCTCGGGCAGGAACGCCGCCAGGCGCCGCCGTAGAGCTTCCACCGCGTCGTCCTCGCCGTGGACCAGGAAGACGCCGGCGCGAACCGGCAGGCGGGCGCCGACCCACTCGGCCAGTTCCGGCCCGTCGGCGTGGCCGGAGTAGAGATCGAACGTGCGGATACGGGCGCACACCTTGATCTCGTCGCCCTGGATGCGGACGGTCGAGGCGCCGTCCTCCAGGATGCGGCCGAGGGTGCCGGCGGCCTGATAGCCGACCAGGAGCACCGTCGCCTCCTCGCGCCACAGCCAGTTCTTCAGACGATGACGGATCCGGCCGGCCTCGCACATGCCGCTGGCGGCGATGACGATGTGGAAGTCCCGACGGTCGTCGAGGGCCTTCGACTGCTCGACCGTCTCGGTGAAGTGGACGCCGTGGGAGGTCAACGCCCGCGCCAGGGTGTCGCCGTGCTCGAGTTCGTCGGCGAATTCGGCGAAGACCCGGCTGGCGCGGCCGGCGAGCGGCGAATCGATGAAGATCGGGCAGACCGGGATCTCCTTCGCCTCCATCAGGCCGACGAGATCGGCGAGCAGTTCCTGGGTGCGCTCGACGGCGAAGGAGGGGATGAGCAGGACGCCGTCGGGACGATGGGCGGCGAGCACCTCGGCGCGCAGCGCGGCGCGCCGGTCGGCCTCGGTCACCGAA
This sequence comes from Prosthecomicrobium sp., assembly GCA_048497495.1. Classification (GTDB taxonomy): domain Bacteria; phylum Pseudomonadota; class Alphaproteobacteria; order Rhizobiales; family Ancalomicrobiaceae; genus JAFHCF01. Next base: position 22,247 of record JAFHCF010000254.1, on the reverse strand, counting down.
GCGCGATCGACGTCGCCATAGGTGCTCTCGCAGACGAGATAGTCCCAGTCGCGCGGCGCGACCGGGTCGTATTGCAGCAGCTTGTGATGGGGACCGATGTCGCCGGAGAAGAGCAGGCGCCGGGTCCCGTCGTCCGTCTCGATCTCCATCTCGACCGAGGCGGACCCGAGGAGATGACCGGCGTTCCAGAAGCGGATGCGCACCGTCTCGGCGATCCGCTGCCAGGTCTCGAAGTCGATCGCGCGGATGCGCGCCACGGCGGCGGTGGCGTCGGCGGCGGTGTAGATCGGGCTCACCTCGTCGCGGCCGCGTCGCCGGTTGCGGCCGTTGAGTTGCATGACCTCGACCTCCTGGATGTGGCCGGAGTCCGGCAGCATCACCGCGCAGAGCCGGGCGGTGGCCGAGGTCGCCCAGATCGGCCCGTCGTATCCCGCCTTCACCAGCTTGGGGATCAGGCCGGAATGGTCGATGTGGGCGTGGGTCAGCACCACCGCGTCGATCTCGCGCGGGTCGAAGGGGAAGTCGCGGTAGTTCAGTTCCTTCTCGGTCTTCGATCCCTGGAAGAGACCGCAGTCGACGAGGATGCGGACGCCGCCGACGTCGATGCGCTGGCACGAGCCGGTGACGGTGCCGGCGGCGCCGTGGAAATGGAGAACGGGATCCTGCGGGTGGTTCATCGCTCACCTCTCCCGGTCGGGTCGCGTCGGCCGCGAGGAAAGACGACGCACCGACGCGTGCCGGGACAGTGTCGCGCAGAACGGCGGGCGGGTCATGTGCGAAAGAACACCGGGAGGTGTCGGCGGCGGATATCGAGGACCGCGTGTGATCATACTCCGGGTCTGGGAAAATCGGCCGAGGCGTTCCGCCGAGGCGTCCCGCGCGGCGAGCGCCTCCGCCGAAGCCGAGAAGGACGCCTCGCGGCATCGATGCGGCGAAGGCCCTCGATGCGGCGCGATTCGTCGCCCCCCTTCGATTGACGCGGGCGCGTCGTGGAGTAGGACTGGGCCAGGGACGTGACGGCGACGCGGGAGGGGACATGAACGACGACGAAGCGCGGCGGCTGCTCGACCGCATGTTCACCGCGGCGGTCGACGCGGCGCAGCCGAGCCTGTGCGTTCCGCCCCACCTACCGGCGCCGCCGAAGGGCCGGCTCGTCGTCATCGGCGCCGGCAAGGCCTCCGCCGCGATGGCGCGGGCGGTGGAGGACGCCTGGGACGGAGCGCTCGAGGGACTGGTCGTCACCCGCTACGGTTACGGCGTGCCGTGCCGGCGCATCGAGATCGTCGAGGCGAGCCATCCGGTGCCCGACGAAGCCGGCGAGATCGCCTCGCGCCGCCTGCTGGAGCTGGTCGCCGGGCTCGGTCCCGACGATCTCGTGCTGGCGCTGATCTCCGGCGGCGGCTCGGCCCTGCTCGCCGCCCCCCTGCCCGGCCTGACCCTCGCCGACGAGCAGGCGCTCAACCGGGCGCTGCTCGCCTCCGGCGCCTCGATCGGCGAGATGAACTGCGTCCGCCGCCATCTCTCGGCGATCAAGGGCGGCCGCCTCGCCGCCGCCTGCCACCCCGCCCGGGTCGTCACCCTGGTGATCTCCGACGTGCCCGGCGACGATCCCACCGACATCGCCTCCGGCCCGACGGTCGGTGACCCCACCACCTGCGCCGACGCCCTCGACATCGTTCGCCGCTGGCGGCTCGAATTGCCGCCGGCGATGATCGACTGCCTGATGAGCGGGCGCGGCGAGAGCGTCGCCCCCGACGACCCGCGCCTCGCCGGAAACGAGGTCCATCTGGTGGTGACGCCGCAGAAGGCGCTGGAGGCGGCGGCGGTCGTCGGACGAGAGGCGGGCCTTCCCGTCCACATCCTCTCCGACGCGATCGAGGGCGAGGCGCGCGACGTCGCCAAGGTGATGGCCGGCCTCACCCGTCAGGTGGCGCGGCGCGGCCAGCCCTTCCCCCGACCCTGCATCCTGCTGTCGGGCGGAGAGACCACCGTGACGCTGCGCGGGACGGGGCGCGGTGGGCGCAACGTCGAATTCCTGCTGGCGTTGGCGATCGGGCTCGACGGCGAGCCCGGCGTCCATGCGCTCGCCGGCGACACCGACGGCGTCGACGGTGTGGAGGAGATCGCCGGGGCCCGGCTCGGACCCGATACGCTGGCGCGCGCCTGGGGGCTCGGCATCCGCCCGCCCGACAGTCTCGCCGCCAACGACGGACACGGTTTCTTCGGCGCCCTCGGCGACAGTCTGGTCACCGGTCCGACGCTGACCAACGTCAACGACTTCCGCGCCATACTGATCACCTGACCCTCACGCCGGGCGCCACCCACAGGCGGTCGCACGCCTGTCATGGACACCGGACTTGATGGCTCTTCTGCCCCTTCCGACAGTCTTCCGACGCGCCGCGACCTCCGCCGACGCGGGCCCTTCTTCCGACGATCGAACCTCCGCCAGGACGCCCTCGATGCAAGACATCTCGAAACCGGTTCGGGCCACTGCCGAGGAAGGCCTCGACGAGGCGCTTCCCGGCCTCGTCTGGGCCTATCGGTTCGACGACGACGGCGCGGCGCGCGGGCTCAGACGCGGCGACGTCGCCGAGGCGCTGGCGGCGACCGACGGATGGGTGTGGCTGCACTTCAATCTCGCCGACGCGCGCGGCCGCGACTGGATCGAGACCCGGGCGCCCCTGTCGGAGGAAGCCAAGGAACTGCTGCTCGACACCGACGACCAACTCTGCCTGGTCGCCTCCGACGATCTGTTGCTCGGTGTCTTCGCCGACTTCCGCCGCGAGATCGACCACGACACCCAGGACATCGCCCGGCTGAAGTTCGCCCTCGCCGGGCGCCTCCTGGTCACCGGGCGGCGCCGGTCGCTGCAGGCGGTCGACGAGGTGCGGCGCGAGGTGATGCGCGGGAAGACGTTCGAGAGCGGCGAGTTGCTGCTCGAGGCGGTCTTCGACCACTTCGTCGCCCAGGTCTCCTCGATGTTGCGCGAGCTCGGCGATCGGGTCGAACTGATCGAGGATCGTGTGGTCGACGATCGGGTCGATCCCGACGAATTGCGCGTCGGTCCGGTTCGGCGCATGGCGCTGCGGCTCAACCGGCAGGTCGGGGCGCTGCGGCTGCATTTCGCCGCGCTGGTCGAGAACACCGAGCGCGATCTGCCCGAGGAGGTCTTCGAAATGGCCGAGCGGGTGTCGCTGCGTCTCGCCTCGCTGGCGCGCGACATCGAGTCGCTGCAGGAGCGGGCGCGCATCGTCCAGGAGGAGGTCTCGGCCAAGGCGGCCGATCACATGAACCGCCAGCTCTCCATCCTGTCGGTGCTGACCGCGCTGTTCCTGCCGGCGACGCTGATCACCGGGCTCTTCGGCATGAACACCCACGGCCTGCCCTTCGACGGCACCTCCCACGGCTTCTGGCTCGCCGCGATCGTCTGCGCGCTGGGGTCGGGCGCGGTCTACCTGGTGCTGAAGCGCATGGGCATCATGAAGTGAGCGGGGCGGCTCAGACCATCGTCACAAAAGCGTAGTCCGCGCCGGATAAGCGAGATCATCGAAAACTTCCATGGTCACTTCCGGGCTCGCCCGGAAGAACCGGGCGCGCATGGCGTTCCCGGAAGGAGTTGTGCATGCTCTCGCTCGAACGCCTCACCCGACGATTCGGCGACTTCATCGCCGTCGACGCCGTCGACCTCGAGATCGCCGCCGGTCAGATGGTCGGCGTCATCGGTCGCTCCGGCGCCGGCAAGTCGACCCTGCTTCGGATGATCGACCGGCTGATCGAGCCGAGCGAGGGGCGGATCGCCTTCGAGAGCCGCGACATCACCGCGCTGAAGGGGGCCAGCTTGCGCCATTGGCGGCGCGACTGCGCCATGGTGTTCCAGCAGTTCGCCCTGGTCGACCGGCTCGACGTGCTGACCAACGTGATGATGGGCCGTCTCGACCACATGCCGGAATGGCGCTCGCTGATGAAGCTGTGGAGCGCCGACGACAAGGCGATCGCGCTTTCGGCGCTGGAACTCTTCGACATGGCCGATCTCGCCGCCAACAGGGCCGGGGCGCTGTCCGGCGGCCAGCAGCAGCGCGTCGCCATCGCCCGCGCCCTGGTGCAGGAGCCGCGCGTCATCCTCGCCGACGAGCCGATCGCCTCGCTCGACCCGCGCAACACCCAGTTGGTGATGGACGCCCTGCTCCGGGTCAACCGCGACTTCGGCATCACCGTCCTCACCAATCTCCATTCGATCGAGTTGGCCAAGCGCTACTGCGACCGGCTGATCGGCATGAAGGCGGGCAAGATCGTCTTCGACGGCACGCCGCGCGATCTGACCGACACGGTGGTGCGCGAGCTCTACGGCCTCGAGGCGGCCGACGTCATCGAGATCCCCAAGTCGAGCGATCCCACCCCCGACGAAATCCGTTCCGCCTGGGATCACGCCCACGCGCGCGAACCGGTCTGACACGACGCCGCCGGCGTACGTCCAACCTCCGCGCGGCCGCACGCCGCCCGGATCCCCTCGAGAGGAGAAATCCCCATGTTCGATCGTCGTTCCGTGCTCGGCCTCGTCGCCGGCGCCGTCGCGCTCTCCGCCACCGGCGCCATGGCGCAGGATTGGAAGGCCAAGTATCCCGAGCTCGTCTTCGCCATCGTCCCGGCCGAGAACGCCTCCGGCGTGACCGAGCGTTATGCGCCCTTCGTCGCCTTCCTCGCCAAGGAACTCGGCACCAAGGTGACGCTGCGCGTCGCTCAGGATTATGCGGCGGTGATCGAGGGCCAGCGTTCCGGCCAGATCCACATCGGCATGTACGGCCCGGCCTCCTATGCCCGCGCCGTCATGGTCGGCGCCAAGATCGAGCCGGTGGCGATCGAAGTGAATCTCGACGGCACCAAGGGCTACTACTCCGTCTTCTACGTGAAGAGCGACAGCCCCTACCAGAAGATCGAAGACCTGAAGGGCAAGAACCTCGGCCTGGTCGACCCGAACTCGACCTCGGGCAACAACGTGCCGCGCTTCGCGCTCAACCAGATGAAGATCGAGCCCGAGACCTATTTCGGCAAGGTGGTCTACACCGGCAGCCACGAGAACGCGGTGATCGCGCTCGGCCAGGGCACCGTCGATGTCGCCGCCAACTGGTGGAACGACGAGACCGAGTCGAACCTCCTGCGCATGGAGCGCAAGGGCATGGTCAAGGCGTCCGACTATCGGATCATCTTCAAGTCCGAGCAGATCGTGAACTCGCCGATGGCGATCATGTCCGACCTGCCGGCCGACCTGAAGAAGCCCCTCGCCGCCGCGATCCTGGCTTTCCCGACCAAGGAGCCGGAAGCCTTCAAGAAGCTCACCGACGGCAAGGCGAAGCCGTGGGTTCCGGTCACCCACGACGCCTACAAGCCGATCATGGACCTCAACAAGTTCGTCGACGAACTGCGCAAGAAGAAGGCGTCCTGATCGCCTGAATTCGAGACCCGCCGGCTCCTCCGCCGGCGGGTCTTCGTTCGTCTCGCCCCTCGCCGACCGTCCCGGTCGGCCAGATCCGGACCGCCGCGATGCCCTCGACGCTGACGCGCCTTCCCGACGACCGCCTGCGGCCGCTGGTGACGGCCTATGACGACGCCATGCGATCCGCGCGCCTGCGCACCTATGTCGGCCTCGCCGGTGTCGGCCTGCTGATCCTGCTCGCCGGATGGTTCGCCGAGGTCGATCTCGTCCGGATGCTCGGGCGCATCGGCACCTTCTCCGACTATATCGGCCGCATCTTCGTCTTCGATTCCGGCGACAACCTCGGCCGCTCGGTTCTGGTGGCGCCCGGCGAATGGATGTGGGGCCTCGTCCATTGGGCCAAGCTGATCGGCGAGACGCTGCTCATCGCCTATGCCGGCACCTTCACCGGCGCGATCGCCGCCTTCTTCTTCTCCTTCATGGCGGCGCGCAACCTCGGACGGGCGGCCTGGGTCCGCGTCTCGGTCAAACGTTTTCTGGAATTCTGCCGCACGGTGCCGGAATTGGTCTTCGCGCTGATCTTCGTCATCGCCTTCGGCCTCGGCGCCATGCCGGGCGTGTTCGCCATCGCCATCCACACCACCGGCGCGCTCGGCAAGATGTTCTCCGAAGTGGTCGAGAACATCGACATGAAGCCGGTGGAAGGCTCGACCGCCGCCGGCGGTTCGTGGTGGCAGACCGTGCGTTTCGCGGTCGTGCCGCAGGTCCTGTCGAACTTCGTCAGCTACACGCTGCTGCGCTTCGAGATCAACGTGCGCGGCGCCGCCGTGATGGGCTTCGTCGGCGCCGGCGGCATCGGCCAGGACCTGATCGAGGCGATCCGCAAGTTCTATTACGCCGACGTCTCGGCGATCCTGGTCCTGATCATCGCCACGGTGATGCTGATCGACCTCGGCACCGAACGCCTGCGTCACCGCTTCATCGGCAAGGAGAGCCGCGCATGAGCGTCGTCGTGCAGACTTCCGGCGACGGGAACGGGTCGATCTCGACGACCCGCAGGATCCGCGGCGCGCTCGGCCCCTGGGCCAAGGAGAACCGCCACGACCTCGAGCGGCGCCATCCCGAGATCTTCGCCGGATCGCGGATCGATCGCGCCCTCACCGTCGCCGTCGTCGCCGGCCTCTTCGGCATGCTCGCCTTCGCGCTGTGGCGGCTCGACTTCTCCTTCGCCCGCATCGGCGCCGGCATCGGCCAGCTCGGCCACTTCCTGACGCTGATGGTGCCGCCCTCCTCGGGCACGACCTCCCGCTTCTGGCTGTTCCTCCACTCGCTCGGCGAGACGGTGGCGATCGCCTTCCTCGGCACGCTCTCGGCGGCGATCCTCGCCTTCCCGGTGAGCTTCCTCGCCGCCAAGAACGTGATGACGCAGAAGATCCTGCATTTCTTCTCGCGCCGCTTCCTCGACACGATTCGCGGCGTCGACACGCTGATCTGGGCCCTGATCTGGATCAACGTGGTGGGCCTCGGCCCCTTCGCCGGCATCCTCGCGATCATGAGCTCGGACTTCGGCGCCTTCGGCAAACTCTTCTCCGAGGCGATCGAGGCGGTCGACGGCAAGCCGATCGAGGGGGTCACGTCCGCCGGCGGCTCGCGGCTCGCGCAGATCCGCTTCGGCATCCTGCCGCAGATCCTGCCGGTGATCGCCGGCCAGGTGCTCTACTATTTCGAGAGCAATACCCGCTCGGCGACGATCATCGGCATCGTCGGGGCGGGCGGCATCGGCATGTATCTGACCGAGGCGATCCGGACGCTGGAGTGGCAACAGGTGTCGCTGCTGGTCCTGATGATCCTGGTGGCGGTGGCGACGATCGACCAGATCTCGGCCCGCATCCGCTTCGCCGTCATCGGCGACCGGCGGGTGGAGACCTGAGGCGCCGCGCGCGGCGTGGCGGGCGTGGCGTTGCGTGGCGTTGCGTGGCGGGCGATGGTTCGCGGCCCCGCTCCGCGGGGCACCCCACCATGAAGCATTTTCCGGGTTTTCGAAGCGAATACAAGGCGTAGGGCGGAATAGGCGTAGCCGTATTCCGCCGGCCGAGCCCGCGTGGAACCTCCGTAGCCATTCGGGCTCGGCCGGCGCATTACGCTTCGCCAATGCGCCCTACGACCCTCACCCGACCGTCACGCGCACGCGGTCGCCAGCGAAGCGGGCGCGGGCCCATTGGATGGGGCGACCGTCGAGGTCGGCGTTGACGCAGTCGATCTCGATCACCGGACGGCCGGGGGCGATCTCCAGTCGCTCGGCGTCGACCGCATCGGCGACGCGGGCGCCGAGGCGGGTCGCGGCGCGGACATAGTCCGCGACGCCGGCCTCGCGGAAGGCGGCGGTGAAGGAGGCGGTGCGGCGATAGACCTCGGCGATGTCGGGGAAGCGATCGGCCGGCAGGGCGGAGACCGCCCAGGAGATCGGCACGCCGTCGGCGCGGCGGGTGGTCTCGAGCCGCACCACCGGGGCGCCTGGCGCCAACCTCAGAGCCTCGGCGATCGGCGGCGACGCCGGCACCACCTCCGCCGACAGGAGTTCGCCGGAGGGTTCGCGCGCCTGGGCGACGACGATGTCGGAGAATCGGGTGCGGGTGGCGATCGGGTAGGTCAGCGGCGCGCCTTCGACGAAGGTGCCGGACCCCTGCTGGGCGCGCACCTGCCCGCGCTCGGCGAGATCGCGCAGGGCCTGGCGCACCGTGTGGCGGTTGACGGCGAATCGCAACGCCAGTTCCGCCTCGCTCGGCAGGCGTCCGCCGGCCGGCCATTCGCCCTCGGCGATCCGTGCCTCCAGGATCTCCGCCACCTGACGCCACATGGCGATGCCCGTGCCGCGCGCCAACATGCGCCGTCTCCCTCGCGTCTCATGCCCGGCCCGTCATCGCAGCTTCGCGGCGATGGGCGAAACCAATTCTGCCACGATCATGTCACAAAAGTATAATCGTCTAGATCTATATACAACTCATGAACCCGACGATGACCCCCTCGACCTCACCCTCCGCCTCGACCGTGCCGCCGCGCACGCCCCGCGCCGACGCTCCCGCCGGCGTCGAACACGATCCGACCGTCGCGGCGCGGCGTGCCGTGATGGCGCTCGCCGCCGCCGCGACGGCGAGCGAGCTGAAGGCCGTCCGCGCCCTGGCGCCCGTCGACGTCGTCGACCTGCGGCCGCCGGAGATCGGCCTCGTCATGATGCGCGGGCGAATCGGTGGCGGCGGCGCGCCGTTCAATCTCGGCGAGACGACGGTCAGTCGGGCGGCGGTGCGGCTCGCCTGCGGCACCACCGGCTTCGGCCACGTACTCGGCCGCGACCGGGCGCGGGCCCGCGACGCCGCCCTCCTCGACGCCCTGTGGCTGGAGGGCTCCGCCCGCGACCGCCTCGAAGCGGAGATCCTGGCGCCGCTGCGCGCCCGGCTCGCCCGCGACGCCCGGCGGCGCTCGGCCGAGGCCGCGGCGACGCGGGTCGACTTCTTCACCCTGGTGCGCGGAGACGACTGACGTGACCACCGCCCTCGCCCCCGCCCCGCGCCCGACCATCACCGCCGGCTTCGCCGATCCGGTGCTCGACGCCCAGGCGACCTTTCGCGCCGTGCTCGACGCGCTCGCCGAGCCCGGTACCCGCCGCATCGTCGCCGGCATCGCCACCGCCCCGGCGCCGCTTTCCGCCGTCGCGGCGGCGGTGATCGCCACGCTCGCCGACTTCGAGACCCCGGTGTGGCGCGACGAGGCGCTGCGCCGGCCCGAGATCGACGCCTGGCTCGCCTTCCACACCGGCGCGCCGACGATCCTCGACCCGGCCCGCGCCGTCTTCGCGCTGGTCGGCGCCGTCGACCGGCTCGCGCCCTACGACGCCTTCGCGCTCGGCACCGACGTCGATCCCTCGACCTCGACGACGCTGATCCTCCAGGTCGCCGGCTTCGAGAGCGGCCGGCGCTATCGCCTTTCCGGCCCCGGCATCGCGGGAAGCCGCGAGATCGCCATCGCCGGGGGCCCGGCCGACCTCGCGGCGCGCGGCGCCGTCAATCGTGGCCTGTTCCCGCGTGGGCTCGACCTGATCCTCGCCGGGCCGACCGACGTGGTCGGCCTGCCGCGCACCACTCGGCTCGAGGAGATCGGCTGATGTATGTCTCGGTCAAGGGTGGCGAGAAGGCCATCCGCAATGCCCACCGGATGCTCGCCGACCGTCGGCGCGGCGACCGGGCGGTGCCGGAGATCGCCGCCGACCAGATCCGCGAGCAGATGACGCTCGCCGTCGATCGGGTGATGAACGAGGGCTCGCTCCACGACCGCGACCTCGCGGCGCTGGCGATCAAGCAGGCGCGCGGCGATCTGGTCGAGGCGGCTTTCCTGGTGCGCGCCTATCGCACGACGCTGCCGCGTTTCGGCTACTCGCGCCCGATCGACACCGCGACCATGGCGATCGACCGGCGCATCTCCGCGACCTACAAGGATCTGCCGGGTGGCCAGATCCTCGGGCCGACCTTCGACTACACCCACCGGCTGATCGACTTCGCGCTCGCCGCCTCGGGCGAGACCCCGGCGGCGGTACGCGAGGCCGACGTCGAGGGGCTCGACCCGATGCCGAGGGTCACGGAACTCCTCGGCGAGGAGGGTCTGATCGAGGCCGACCCGATCTCGGCGGGTGACGTGGAGGGCGAGATCGGCGATCTCACCCGGGCGCCGCTGCGCATCCCGGCCGCCCGCGACGTGCGGCTGCAACAGCTCGCCCGCGCCGACGAGGGGTTCCTGCTGTCGCTCGCCTATTCGAGCCAGCGCGGCTTCGGCTCGACCCATCCCTTCGCTGGCGAAATCCGCATCGGCGAGGTCGAGGTCGAATTCGAGGTCGCCGAGCTCGGTTTCGCCGTGTCGCTCGGGTCGATCCCGATCTCCGAATGCCAGATGGTCAACCAGTTCACCGGTTCGGCGGACGTGGCGCCGACCTTCACCCGGGGCTACGGCCTCGCCTTCGGCCATACCGAGCGCAAGGTGATGGCGATGGCGCTGGTCGATCGGGCGCTTCGGACGGAAGAACTCGGCGGCGAGGTCGTCGCCCCGGCGCAGGACCAGGAGTTCGTCCTGGCGCACGCCGACAACGTCCAGGCGACCGGCTTCGTCGAGCATCTGAAGCTGCCGCACTACGTCGACTTCCAGGCCGAGTTGGCGCTGGTCCGCCAGATGCGACGCGAGCATGCGGCGCGCCACGCCGCCCGCGACCTGCCGCTCGCCGACACCCTCGAGGAGGCCGCCGAATGAACGCGCCCCAGAAGAGCCCCGCGCCGGCGTCGGGCTACAACTTCGCCTATCTCGACGAACAGACAAAGCGGATGATCCGCCGGGCGATCCTCAAGGCCGTGGCGATCCCCGGCCATCAGGTGCCCTTCGCCGCCCGCGACATGCCGATGCCCTACGGCTGGGGCACCGGCGGCATCCAGGTGACGGCGGCGATCCTCGGCCCCGACGACGTCCTCAAGGTGATCGATCAGGGCGCCGACGACACCACCAACGCGGTGTCGATCCGCGCCTTCTTCGAGAAGACCGCCGGCGTCGCCACCACCACCCGCACGGGGGAGGCGAGCGTCATCCAGACCCGCCACCGCATCCCCGAGACGCCGCTGAAGGCCGGGCAGACGCTGGTCTATCAGGTGCCGATCCCGGAGCCCTTGCGCTTCCTCGAGCCGCGCGAGACCGAGACGCGGGTGATGCACGGGCTCGCCGACTACGGGCTGATGCACGTCAAGCTCTACGAGGACATCGCCACCCACGGCCACATCGCCAAGACCTACGCCTATCCGGTGAAGGTCGAGGGCCGCTACGTCATGGACCCCTCGCCGACGCCGAAGTTCGATAATCCCAAGATGCACATGTCGCCGGCCCTCCAGCTCTTCGGCGCGGGACGCGAGAAGCGCATCTACGCGCTGCCGCCCCACACCCGGGTCGAGAGCCTCGACTTCGACGACCATCCCTTCGAGCGCACCCGCTTCGAGGCGCCCTGCGCGCTGTGCGGGGCGACCGACGCCTATCTCGACGAGGTGGTGATCGACGACCGGGGTGGGCGAATGTTCGTCTGTTCCGACACCGACCATTGCGAGACCCGCCGGGGGCAAGGCCATCGCGGCGCCCTCGCCGGCGACGATCTCGTCGCGACGAAGTCCGAGGAGGCCCGCCGATGACCCGCGTCCCGCCGCTGCTCGAGGCCCGTGGCCTCACCCGCTGGTACGGCGATCGGCTCGGCTGCCGCGACGTGTCCTTCGACATCCACGAGGGCGAGGTGCTGGCGATCGTCGGCGAGTCGGGCTCGGGCAAGTCGACGCTCCTGTCGCTGGTCTCGGGCCAACTCGCGCCGACCTCGGGGGAGGTCGTCTATCGCCTGCGCGACGGCTCGACCCGCGGCCTCGCCGCGCTGTCGGAGGCCGAGCGCCGCTTCCTCTTCCGCACCGACTGGGGCTTCGTCCACCAGGACGCGGCCATGGGCCTGAGGATGGGGGTCTCGGCCGGCGGCAACGTCGGCGAGCGGCTGATGGCGGTCGGGGCGCGTCACTACGGCGAGATCCGCGCTCGTGCCGAGGATTGGCTGGAGCGGGTGGAGATCGACGTCGGCCGCATCGACGAGAAGCCGACGGCCTATTCGGGCGGCATGCGCCAGCGCCTGCAGATCGCCCGCAACCTCGTCACCGCGCCGCGTCTGGTCTTCATGGACGAGCCGACCGGCGGTCTCGACGTCTCGGTCCAGGCGCGCCTGCTCGATCTCGTCCGCCGTCTCGTCGCCGACATGGGGCTCGCCGTGGTGGTGGTCACCCACGATCTCGCGGTGGCCCGCCTGCTCTCCCATCGCATCATGGTGATGCGCCAGGGCCGGGTGATCGAGGCGGGGTTGACCGACCGCGTCCTCGACGATCCGCGCGAAGCCTATACCCAGCTCCTCGTCTCCTCGATCCTGCAACCGTGAGGCCGCTCATGACTTCTCCCGAGCCGATGCTGGCGGTCGTCGACGTCGCCAAGCAGTTCACCATGCACCTGCGCGGCGGGTTGACCATTCCGGTGGTCGACCATGTCGCCTTCACCGTCTCGCCCGGCGAATGCGTGGTGCTCGGCGGGCCGTCGGGGGCGGGCAAGTCGTCGATCCTCAAGATGGTGTGGGGCAACTACGGCGTGGATCGCGGCGAGATCCTGATCATGGGGCCGGAGGGCGTCGTCGACGTGGCGACGGCCGAACCGCGCGAGATCCTGGCGCTGCGGCGCACCACCGTCGGCTATGTCAGCCAGTTCCTCCGGGTGGTGCCGCGCGTCGCCACCCTCGACGTGGTGATGGAACCGGCGCTGGCGCAAGGCCTCGACCCGGCGGCGGCGCGGGCGCGGGCCGCCGACCTCTTGAGCCGGCTCAATGTTCCCGAGCGTCTGTGGAGCCTGCCGCCGGCGACCTTCTCCGGCGGCGAGCAACAGCGCGTCAACATCGCCCGCGGCATGATCGCCGACGTGCCGTTGCTGCTCCTCGACGAGCCGACCGCCTCGCTCGACGCCGCCAACCGCGCCGCCGTGGTGGCGTTGATCGAGGCCAAGAAGGCGGCCGGCGTCGCGCTTCTCGGCATCTTCCACGACCTCGACGTGCGCGACCGGGTGGCGAGCCGGGTCGTCGACGTCACCGCCTTCGCCGCCGCCGCGGCCGCGGCCGAGGCCGCCTGACCCGTCCGGTCACACGACCGTCTCGAGAAATCGATATCCGACCTTTCGGGGCACCGGGATTCGTCGCCTTCCGCTGAAAGACACGAAGAGCCATGACCATCATCGAACCCACCACCATCTCCTCCTCGATCCCGCCGGAACCCGTCGGCTCGCTGGTCGTCGCCTCGCGACGGATCGTGCTCGCCGACCGCGTCGTGCCGGGCACCGTGGTGATCGAGAACGGGGTGATCGTCGCCGTCGAGGAGGACCGGATCCTGCCGGTGGCGGAGAATTGGGGCGAGGATCTCCTGGTCCCCGGTCTAGTGGAACTGCACACCGACCATCTCGAGCCGCACTACAGCCCGCGCCCCAAGGTGTTCTGGGAACCGTTCTCGGCGGTCTTCGCCTATGACGCGCAGATCGCGGCGGCCGGCATCACCACGGTGTTCGACAGTCTGCGCGCCGGCACCGACGGCGACAGCGTGTCGATCGGCGCCCGTCTCTTCGCGCTCGGCGACGCGATCGAGCGGGCCAAGACAACCGGTCTGCTCCGGGTCGATCACCATACCCATCTGCGCTGCGAGATCTGTTCGCAGGACGTGCTGGAACAGACCCGGGACTATCTCGAGCGCTTCGACGTGCGGCTGATGTCGCTGATGGACCACACGCCGGGCCAGCGCCAGTTCCGCGACGAGGAGAAGCTGCGCGACTACTATCGCGGCAAGAGGAAGGGGTCGTCCGAGGACGAACTCGACGCCTTCTTCGCCGCCCGCAAGGATCTGCACGCGCGCAATGCCGCCGCCTTCCGCCGCGCCCTGGTCGAGATCGCCCAGGCCCGCGCCGTGGCGCTGGCCAGCCACGACGACACCACCGTCGGCCACGTCGCCGAATCGGTCGAGGACGGGGTGGCGGTCGCCGAGTTCCCGACCACGGTGGAGGCGGCCGTCGCCTCCCACGCGGCGGGTCTCGCGGTCCTGATGGGGGCGCCCAACGTGGTGCGCGGCGGGTCGCATTCCGGCAATGTCTCGGCGGTCGAACTGGCGGAGGCCGGCGTCCTCGACATCCTGTCGTCGGACTACGTGCCGGTCAGCCTGCTGGAGGGCGCCTTCGGCCTCGCCGACGTGGCGGGAATGGGCGGCCTCGCCGGGGCCATCCGCACCGTCTCCAAGAACCCGGCCGACGCCACCGGCTTCCATGACCGCGGCGAAATCGCCCCCGGCAAGCGCGGCGACATCGTCCGGGTGCGGCCGATCGACGGCCATCCGGTGGTGCGCGAGGTTCATCGCCTCGGCCGGCGGGTGTCGTGATGGGGGCGCGGTGGGCGACCACCTCGGAACTGCCGGGTCGGCTGATCCTGGTGGTCGGACCGTCGGGCGCCGGCAAGGACACCCTGATCGGGGCGGCGCGGACGGCGCTCGCGGTCGACCAGCGTTACGTCTTTCCCCGGCGGATCATCACTCGACCGGCGTCGGCGGCCGAAGACAACATCGTCGCCGACGAGATCGGGTTCCACGGGGTGCGGGAGCGCGGCGGCTTCGCCCTCACCTGGTCGGCGCACGGCCACTGGTACGGCATTCCCGCCGCCATCGACGCCGATCTGGCGCGCGGCGCCCATGTGGTGATCAACGTCTCGCGCACCGTCGTCGCCGAGGCGCGGCAGCGCTGGCCCGACGTCACGGTGATCGAGGTCACGGCGCCGGCGGAGGTCCTGGCGGGGCGGATCGCGGCGCGCGATCGGCCGAGCGACGGAGCCGGGCCGGAACGGCTGGCGCGTCGATTGACGCCGGACGAGCGGCCGATCGCCGATGCCGTCATCGACAACGGCAGCGATCTCGACAGCGCGATCGCCGCCTTCCTCGCGGCGATCGTCGCCCCATAGTGCCGTATCGCTTCGACCGGACGGGTTCGCGCCGGTCGGAAGATGTCAGGAGTCCCGCCCCCCATGTCGCGCCCGCGTTACGCCGTCTATCTCACGCCCTCGCCCGACACGCCGCTGTGGCGGGCGGCCTCGCACGTCATCGGCCGTGACGCGGTCACCGGCGAGATGTCGCCCTTTCCGGTGACGGCGCCCTTCACCGCGCCGGACTGGGCGGCACTCACCGCCGAGCCGCGCCGCTACGGCTTCCACGCCACGCTCAAGGCGCCGTTCGAACTGGCGGAGGATACCGACGAGGATCTCCTGCGCGCGGCGGCCCGCGGCTTCGCCGAGACGCGGAGCGGCTTCGCCGTCGCCGATCTCGAGGTCGCGGTGATGAAGGCCTTCATCGCCCTGGTGCCGGTGGCGCCGCACCCCGACCTCCTCGGTCTCGCCGCCGACTGCGTCGTCGCCTTCGAGCCGTTCCGCGCGCCGCTGGGGGTCCTCGATCGGTCGCGGCGGATCGCCGAACTCATCGAGCCGCGCCACATCGAGTCCCTCGACCGCTGGGGCTACCCTTACGTCTTCGAGGACTTCCGCTTCCACATGACGCTGACCGGCCGGTTGCCGGAGGAGCGGCGCGCCGAGATCCGCGCCGGCCTCGCCGATTTCCTCGAGGGCGTCGCCCGTCCGCTCGCCGTCGACGCGATCACGCTCTTCCGCCAGGAGAGCCGAGACGCGCCCTTCCGGATGCTCGAGCGTTTCCCCTTCGCCGCCTGAGGCGCGACCGAGGTCTCTTCCCATGTCGAAACTGTCGCCCACCCCCACCATCGATCCGACCGCGATCGTCAGCGCGAGCCACTTCGGCCGCTATACCGAGGTCGGGCCCCGCACACGGATCACCGAGACGCGCTTCGGCGACTATTCCTACGTGGTCCACGACGCCGAGATCATCTACACGACCATCGGCAAGTTCTGCTCGATCGCGGCGCACACCCGGATCAACCCGGGCAATCACCCGATGGAGCGGATCACCCAGGCCCATTTCACCTATCGGCCCTCGGCCTATTTCGACGGCGAGGAAGACGACCTCGCCTTCTTCGATCGGCGCCGTGATCTCGCGGTGACGATCGGTCACGACGTGTGGATCGGCCATGGCGCGATCGTACTCGCCGGCCGTTCGGTCGGCACCGGCGCGGTGGTGGCCGGCGGCGCGGTGGTGACCCGCGACGTCGAGCCCTACACCATCGTCGCCGGCAATCCGGCCAAGCCGATCCGTCGCCGCTTCACCGAGGAGGTCGCCGCCCGGATCGAGCGGCTCGCCTGGTGGGACTGGGATCACGAGACCCTGCGCCGGGCGCTGCCCGACTTCCGTGCCCTCGGCGTCGAGGCCTTCCTCGACCGCCACGGGGGCTGAGGCCTCAACTCCCCCGCCGCAGGCCGATCTCCCCGGCGAAGGCCTCGAGGATCTCGGCGAGGCGGTCGGGCCGTTCCAACTGGGGCGCGTGGCCGGCGTCGGCGATCGCCACGGCGCGGGTGACGGACGAGTGGCGGCGATACCAGTCGAGCAGCGCCGGGCCGTAGATGCGGCTGCGCCCGCCGGTCACCGCGAGACAGGGGACGGCGAGGCGATCGAGGGTGGCGCGGCCGTCGAAGGCGGCGAGCGAGCGCCACAGCGCCGCCATGGTGGCTCCGTCGCGGGCGGCCATGCGGGTCTCGGCGAAGGCGAGGCGCTCGGGATCGATCGCGAGATCGCGGGCGAAGAGGGCGCGGGCGATGCGGTGCGCGACGCGCGGCCAATCGCGCTCCATCGCTTCGGCCATCGCCGCCATGCCGGCGCGATCGTGACCGCTGGAGAGACCCAGCCGCCAATCGGGCGCGTTGGCGACCTTCGGCGTCATGTCGAGGATGACGAGGCCGGCGACCTCCGGCGCGTCGTCGCGCCCCAGCATGTCGAGCAGCACCGAGGCGCCCATCGACCAGCCGAGGACGAGCGGGCGCTCGAGCCCGGTCTCGATCAGCCAGGCGCGCAGCGCCACGGCGAGATCGGCGATGGTCAGGCTGGAATCGGGCTCCGCCCGAGGCCCGTGGCCCGGCAGATCGGGGGCGAGGACGCGAAGGCCGCGCCGGGCGAGATCCTTCTGGGGGGCGAAGAAGTCGCCGTCGGCCGACCAGCCGTGCACCATCACGACCGGGGGTCCGACGCCGATGTCCGAGGCCCGCGGGATCCGCGCGCCCGTCAACCGCCCGCCTCCGCCGGCGCGCCGGCGACGTCGCGGATCGAGACCAGGGCACGGCCCTCGACGAGCCGCCGGCCGGTGGCGTCGACCAGCGTCGTGGCGAGGTCGCAGAGATGCTTTTCGGGGCGCAGGCGGGTGATCTCGACGCGTGCGGTCAATTCGCTCGAGAGCGGGACCGGCGCGAGATAGGTCAGCTCCTGCTTCAGATAGTTGGTTCCCGGCCCCGGCAGGTCGACCCCGAGGAGCCTGGAGAACAGCGCCGCGATCAGCGGTTCGGGCACCGTGGAGATGGCGTCCGCGTCGCCACCGGCGATGGCGACGAAGCCGCGGATGTCCTCCGGCTCGAAGCGGCGGCCGAGTTCGGCCGCGTCCCCCACCTTCATCGTCCCGTCTCCCGCGCCACGAGCCGTGTCGTCGAGCGGCAGCCGACCGAGCCGTCGGCGAGGCGCACCACCGCCACCTCGACCACCGCCTCGCCGGCCTCGATCGCGGTGATCGCCGCCTCGATGCGGATTGGTTCGCCGGCGAAGGTCGGCGCCGGGAACATCAGGCTCTGGCCCTTCTCCTCGACCGGCCCGAGGACCCGGCGCAGATGCCCCCAGACCAGCGCATAGAGCATCATGCCGTGGGCGACGGTGCGGCCGAAGCGGGTGCGGGCGGAGAAGGCCGGATCGACGTGGATCGGATTGTCGTCGCCGGAGATCCGGGCGAAGAGCTCGAACTCGGCCTGGGTCGGCGTGTGATCGAGGGCGGGGAGCGGGCCGAGCGCGAAGGTCATCGGGCGGTCTCCGGGAGGAGGTCGCGCAGGAGATGCTTGCGCACCTTGCCGGTGGCGGCGCGGGGGAGCTCCGCCATCACCGTGACGTGCTTGGGCACCTTGTAGGCGGCGAGATGGGCGCGGGCATGGGCGACGACCGCGGCCGTGTCGATCGGGACGCCCGGGCGCGGGATCAACACCGCGTGGCCGACCTCGCCCCAGCGGGGGTCGGGCACGCCGACGACCACCGCCTCGAGCACGCTCGGATGGCGGCCGAGCACCGCCTCGACCTCGGCCGGATAGACGTTCTCGCCGCCGGAGATGTACATGTCCTTGATGCGGTCGACGATGTAGAAATAGCCGTCGGCGTCCATCCGCCCGACATCGCCGGACTTCAGGAATCCCTCCGCGTCGAAGGCGGCGAGCGTCGCCGCCTCGTTGCCGAAATAGCCGGGGGTGATGCCGGGGCCCCGGAAGCGCAGCTCGCCGGAGGCGCCGGGCGCGACCTCGCGCTCCTCGGCGTCGACGATGCGGACCTCGGCGAGGAGCTGCGGCTTGCCGACCGAGCCGATCTTGATGGCGGCGCTTCCCCGATCCATGAAGAACACCGTCGGTCCGGTCTCGGTCATGCCCATGCCGTTGCAGATGGCGACGCCGCGCGCCAGGAAGAGCTCGATCAGGCCGGCGGAGAGCGGCGCCCCGCCGCAGCCCCAATGCTCGACCCGCGACAGGTCGCAAGTTCCGAAGTCGGGATGGAGCGACAGCGCCTGGTAGATCTGCGGCACGCCGAAGAACACCGTCACCTCGCCCGCCGCGATCGCCTCGAGCAGGATGCCGGCGTCGAACCTCGGCACCACCCGCGAGGCGCCGCCCGAGAAGAAGATCGGCAGGGTATGGAGATTGATCCCGGCGGTGTGGAAGAGCGGCAGGAAGTCGAGCGCCCGCGTCCTCGGGCCGATGCCGGTGGCGGTCTGGACGTTGACGGCGTTCGCCACGGCCATGGTCGCGGTCTGGATCACCGCCTTCGGCTTGCCGGTGGTGCCGGAGGTGTAGAGCAGATACCACGGCGCCTCGCCGTCCCAGGCGACCGCCTCGAGGGCCTCGCCCGGACGCCGCGCCTCGGCCTCGAGCTCGACCAGGGCCGCTCGCTCGATCGCGACCGCCGCCGCCAGATCCTCGGCGAGGCCGGCATTGGCGGCGTCGAAGAGCAGCAGGCGGGCGGCGCAGTCCGCGAGCACCGGCGCCAGTTCGGCCGGGGTCTGGCGCCAGTTGAGCGGCACCAGAACGAGGCGGGCGCGGGCGCAGGCGAAGAGCAGCGGGAAGAACACCGCGGTGTTGTGGCAGAGCACGGCGACGCGGTCGCCGGAGGCGAGGCCGCGCGCCCGCAGGAGATGAGCGAGACGGCCGCATTCGGCGTCGACGTCGGCGAAGCTGCGGGTGACGCCGGTCTCGGCATCGACGAAGGCCGGGGCCTCGCCGGAGAGGCGGGCGCGCTGGCGACAGAGATCGGGAATGGTCTTCACGCCGTCCTCCCCAGGAAGGTTCGCATGGTTCGTTCGGTCTCGGGCGCGGCGATGGCCGCGACGAAGGCCTCGCGCTCGCGGTCGAGCCCGGCGGCGAGCCCGGCGCGACGCTCGGGCGACCACAGCAGCACCTTGGTGGCGGCGAGGCTCGCGGCGGAGAGCGAGGTCAGGCGGTCGGCCCAGGCGGATATCCGGGCGTCGAGCCCCTCGGCCGCCTCGACCGCGTGGACGAGGCCGAGGGCGAGCGCCTCCTCGGCCTCGAGGCGCCGATCGAGCATCAGGATCTCGGCGGTCGCGGCGGCGCCGATGCGCGGGGCCATCAGCGCCGTCCAGCCGCCGTCGGGGGTGAAGCCGACGGTGGCGTAGAAGGGCGCGAGGAAAGCACTGCGCGCCATGGCGACGAGGTCGCAGGCGAGGATCAGCCCGACCGAGCCGCCGGTCACCGCCCCGTGCAGCCGGCCGATCACCGGGCAGGGCAGATCGACGAGGTCGAGGATGGCGTCGTGGAGCCCACCGACGAGCCGCTCGGCGTAGGCCCCACGGCCTTCGATCGGCTGCGCGGCGAAGCCGGCGACGTCGCCGCCGGTGGAGAAACTGCGGCCGGCGCCGGCGAGAACGACGAGGCGGGGCGGCTCGGCGGCGAGACGGGCGAGCGCCCCGCGCAGCGCGTCGACGAGGTCCGGCACCAGACTGTTGTGGCGCGCCGGGCGGTTCAACGTCAGCCGCGCCACGCCGGCCGCGACGTCGAGGAGAACGAGATCGGCGGTCATCGGGCGTGGGCCCCGGTCGGGGCGAGGCCGTGGGCGACGAAGCCCCAGGCCGCCTCGGCGGCGGCCTCGATGTCGGCCTCGCCGTCCCACAGGGCGTAGCGGCGGCCGACCATGTCGCAGACCCCCATCAGCGCCCAGGCGCGGATCTCGGCGTCGCCCGGCGCGATCTCGCCGGCGGCGGCGGCGGCTCCGAGCACGGCGCGGTAGCCGGCGGCGAAGTCGTCGTAGTAGCGGCGATAGGTCGCCTCGTCGACGAACTGGCTCTCCGCCACCACCCGATAGAGGTCGGGATTGGCGCGGACGAAGCCGAAGAAGGCATGGATGCCGCGTCGTTCGATCTCCAGCCGGTCGGTGAGCCCGAGGGTCGCCTGGGTCAGGTGGCGGCGCAGACGCCGCCCCATCCTGAGCACCAGATCGCGCAGCACGTCCTCCTTGGAGCGGAAGTAGACGTAGAAGGTCCCCTGCGCCACGCCGGCCGCCCGGGCGATGTCGCCGATCGAGGTCTCGGCGAACCCGCGGCTGCCGATCTCCGACTGGGCGGCGTCGAGAATGCGGTGGCGCGTCCGCTCGCCTCGGCTGGTCTTGGGCGGCGGTAGCGCCGCCAGAGGGGAGGAAGACGACATGGGACGGCCCTCGGGGGTCGGAACACTCTTGACGTTCGGCGAGCATACCGATACGAAAAATTGAGACATGACTCAAGTGTCAAGTTAATCGACTTAAAGCAGGGAGGAAGTCACGATGGCCGGATGGCGGAGCGCCGTTCTCGCGAGCGCGGCAGTGATCGGTACGACTGTGTTCGGTACGATGGGCACGGCGGCGGCGGACATCAAGGTCTGCCTGATCGCCGGCAAGACCGGCCCGCTCGAGGCCTATGCCAAGCAGACCGAGGCCGGGTTCATGATGGGCCTCGAGTACCTCACCAAGGGCACAATGACCGTCGGCGGCAACAAGATCGAGGTCCTGGTCAAGGACGACCAGTTGAAGCCCGATCGCGGCAAGTCGCTGCTCGAGGAGTGCTACAACGACGACGGCGCGGCGCTCGCCGTCGGCACCACCGGATCGCCGATCGCGCTCGCCATGCTGCCGGTCGCCGAAGAGGCCAAGAAGGTGCTGATCGTCGAGCCGGCGGTCGCCGACTCGATCACCGGCGACAAGTGGAACCGCTACGTCTTCCGCACCGGGCGCTCGTCCTATCAGGACGCGCTCGCCAATGCCGCGGCGATTCCGGCCAACGAGGACGTCTCGATCGGCATGCTCGGCCTCGACACCGCCTTCGGCCGCGACGGCGTCAAGGCCTTCAAGGAGGCGCTCGCGGCGATGCGTCCGCGCGCCACGATCGTCGCCGAGGAATATGCCGCCGGCAACACCGCCGACTTCACCCCCCATGCCGAACGCCTGTTCGGGGCGCTCAAGGAGCGTCCGGGCAAGCGGGTGATCGGCTTCATCTGGGCCGGTGCCCATCCGATGGCGAAGTTCGCCGACATGAAGCCGGATCGCTTCCAGATCGCGCTGATGCCGGGTGGCAACATCCTGCCGGCGATGAACGCCTGGAAGGGCTTCGCCGGGACCGAGGGTGGCATCTACTACTACTGGGGCTTCCCGAAGAACCCGATGAACGACTGGCTGAAGACCGAATACCAGAAGCGCCATTCGGCACCGCCGGACTTCTTCGTCGCCGGCGGGTTCTCGGCCGCCGCCGCCGTGGTCGCCGGCCTGACCAAGGCCGGCAGCACCGACAGCGAGAAGCTGATCGCGGCGATGGAGAACATGAGCTTCGACACGCCGAAGGGGGTGATGACCTTCCGCAAGGAGGATCATCAGGCGCTGCAGGACATGTATCACTTCCGCATTCGGAAGGACGCCAAGGACAACGACCTGCTCGACCTCGTGGCGACGATCCCCGCCGCCGACATGCCGCTGCCGGTGCGCACCAAGCGCTGAGGTCGACCCGGGCCGTTCGGATCCCTCCGAGC
>JAFHCF010000253.1:0-6061 GCA_048497495.1 Prosthecomicrobium sp. | reverse complement strand
TCGTCGAGCGTCATCGTCGCGCATTCGCCGTTGCCGAGGGTCTCGACCCGGTAGAGCTCGGTCATGTCGTCTCCCGGTGCATGCCGGACCACCCACCAATCGCCGGCTTTTTCGTGCTCGGCTGGATCGGAACGACCGACAGTCCCCGCGCCCGGTAGAGCGGCGCGGTATCGGCAAAGTTGGAGGGGCTCATCCGACACCGCCGATCTTCGAAGCCGCGATCACCTCAGCGTATTCATCGCCATATTGGCGTACCTGTACTAAGTATAGTTGCATATTTTACAGATAAAAAGTTGATTACACATCGACATATTAAATATGTACAGACATCTTCGTGAAAGATACAAGTAATATTATTATTGAGATAATGATATCATTTGCAACTCTGAAATCGCTTAAAATCGCTTAAAAAATCATTTTCATCAAAATTACAATCGGTTAGAGTTTCGGTCTTCCCATTATCGGGGCTCACGGGAAGCGACACGTCTGGTGGGGTGACGATCCCTCGCTCGACTCGGTCGGGAATTGAAATCGCGAAATAAAAAGAAAAGAATACGGGGGAACGAAAGCATGTCAGTGACCAAAACGACCATCGCCTTGGCGTCGGCATTCGGTATGACGTTACTCGCGGCTACTTTCATACCGGGAACACTCTCTGTTTCCGCGGATGAGAGAAAAGAAGAAGAAGAACATAAGAAGAGAAAAAAGAGTATAGCGAAATCATATATGGAAGAATTGCAGGCTGGAAAGATCAAAGCCGAGGGCGATCACGCCGCTGTTTCGGAATTGATCCTAAAACGCAATATTCCAATTCATTACGATTACATCGCGACACTGATGCGCACACCGAACGCGTTCGGCCCGGGCCCGGCCTGCGTGATCTGCCATTCTTCGGGCGACCCGGAGCAGAGCTATCGTGGTCTCGATCTGTCGAGCTGCGCCGGCATCATCGCCGGATCCACCGAAGAGCCGGCCCGCAAACTGTTCACGCCGGGAAGCGACGCCAAGAAGGAGGTCCTCGGGCGGCGTATGCGCAACAACCGCATGCCGTTGGGCATCGCCTTCAACGTGCCGCTCGACAGCAAGCCGATCGCCATCATTCGCGCCTGGATCGCCGACGGCGCCAAGGACGGCGAAAACTTCAAGAAGAACGTTCTTCCGCTGTTCGCGAAGGACAACATGTTCGCGCAGGACACGCCGGCGTGCACCGGATGCCACATGTCGAATCAGGAACCTCCCAGCTTCCACGAACTCGACCTGTCCACGTACAAGGGCATCATGCTCGGAGCGGATTCGGTGGCCAAGGGCGTCGCCAACGCAACCAAGGTGATCATTCCCGGCAGCCCGGAGACCAGCGGCGTCTTCCAGCACCTCACCGAGGATCGCATGCCGCCGGGCATCAGCCCGACCGAGGACCGCGATCATCCCAACACGCAGATCCTGCTGCGCTGGGTCCAGCAGGGCGCGAGGTGCGATTGATGCGATCACGGCGCGACTTCCTCGGGATGATCGCGTCCGGGGTGTTGTTGGGACCGGCGGAGATGGCTTTCGCCGGCCCCACCTCGCCGCCGCCGATCGTCGGGCGCTGGGTCACCGGCAATCGTCGATCGACGCCGGCGACGCTGGTCGGTGACGGTCTGCTGTTCGCGGGGGAAAGCCGGATCGGATCGCTGAATTTGCGGCAACCGGGGGCGTTCCACTGGCAAATGCCGCTCGATTCGCCCGGGGCCGTCTTTCGGCCGCGTTGCGACGGTGACGTCGTCGTCTGCGGCAGCGGTCAGGCCCTGTCGGCTTGGGACCGGCGCGACGGTCGGCGGCTGTGGACCTACACCGCCGAAGTCCAGACCGGCGTACCGACGCTGGCGGAGGGTATCCTCTTCTTCGGCGATGGGCACAGGATCGTCGCGCTGGAGGCGGCGACCGGGCGGCACCTGTGGCACTTCGCCGGAGTGGCGGACACGCTGGCCAGCTACGCCCCCCTCCATGTCGACGGGATGGTCTTCGCCGGGCCGGGAGACGGCCGGCTCTACGCGCTGTCGTCCCGTGAGGGGCGGCTGGTGTGGCAGAGCGACCGCATGGCGGAGTGGCAGTATCTGCGGCAACTGCATTTCGGCGGCGGCGTCGTGGTCGCCGGCAGCTACAAGGAACTCCTCTACGGCATCGACCCGCGGAACGGCGCGGTGTTGTGGCGTTTCAACGCCGGCAATTTCATCAATTCCCACCATGTCGCCGGCGACGTCGCCTATCTGTGGTCCCCGACCGGCTGGATCTACGCCATCGATGCGCGGACCGGTGGTCAACGGTGGCGGCACCGTACGACCGACTATGGTGCGAACAGCGGCAACTGGGGGCCGCTGATGGCGGAATTGACGACCGCCGACGGCCGCCTCTATGCGCTGGCGATGGACAACGTCCTGCACGTCCTCGACATCGAGACGGGCAGGGAGACCAATCGCTCGGCGATTTCACTGCCGCTTCGGCCGTTCGTCGTTCCAGAGCCGGACGGCTCGGTTCTGGTCGGAACCAACGGCGGGGAAATCCTGCGTCTGACGGTGGTGTGAGCCGCCCGGGGTCGAGAACGGGCGGGCGCGTCCGTCCGGCCTTCGATGGGCTGAACCTCGGATCGTCGGCATACCTCCGCGCCGAGCCGCCGAGGGTTCGAATCCCTTCTCCCTCTCCGTTCTCTCCGCGAGAGGGAGCCTGCGGAATCCGGCGAAGCCGACCGCTTGTTCCACTCGAAGGCGAAGGCCGCCATCTGGCCTCGCCGGCCTTCGGCTCGCGCACGAGATCGCCGATGGCCTCCTCTCGGCGATCGCCTCCACACCACCCGACGGGATGCGCGCCGAGATCGATCCGAGCGACATGTATATGTCAGCAGAAACTATTTTTTACTTGGTCGCCCTCATTCCGCCCTGTCGGAGATGTCGACTTCTTGTAGAATGGACCGGAGCCACCTCTCATGGGTTGGGATGAAACGTATGATCGATCTGCCGACTCTCGAACCGACGGACGTGGCCGCGTCGGCGAAGCCAGCCGAGGCGGCGGCATCCGCTTCCGCGTCTCCCCGGGGCTCGATCGCCGCATCCAGATCGATCGGATCGCCGCCACCGAGCGCGGATTCCCTGCCGCTCGAACTCACCTTCCCGGCGACGAACTACCGCGAACTCGAGGTGCGGATGGAGGCCGGGGAGCAGATCCTCTGGTACTTCATGAAGCCGCGGGGGGCGCCGAGTTACACGCCGGCTCTCCTGGCGGAAATGAGCGACCTGCGCGGCAAGATACGGGAGTTGTTCCGACGCAATCCGGATGCCCCACCGATCCGCTATCTCATCAATGGATCGCGGCTGCCCCAGATCTTCAATCTCGGCGGCGATCTCGGGCTCTTCGCCGACCAGATCCGTCGCGGCGACCGCGAGGGCCTCAGGCGCTACGCCTATGACTGCATCGATCTCGTCTACACGTCTTCGATCAGTTTCGGTCTGCCGATCATCCTGATCTCGCTGGTCCAGGGCGACGCGCTCGGCGGCGGGTTCGAGGCCGCCATGGCCTCCGACGTGATCATCGCCGAGAGTAGCGCCAAGTTCGGGTTGCCCGAGATTCTGTTCAATCTGTTTCCGGGAATGGGCGCCTACAGCTTCCTTTCGCGCCGTCTCGACCCGGCGCGCGCCGAACGCATGATCCTCGGCGGGCGCATCTACACCGCCGCCGAACTGCACGAGATGGGTCTCGTCGACGTCGTCGTCGAGGACGGCAAGGGAGAGGCGGCGGTGCGCGAGTACATCGCCCGCAACGGTCGACGCCACGCCGTCCAACGGATGTTGCGCGAAGTCGGCCGTCGCGTCCAACCGCTCCCCTATGAGGAACTGCGCGAGATCACCGACCTCTGGGTCGAGACGGCGATGAAACTGGAGGACGGCGACCTGCGGCGGATCGATCGGCTGCGTGGCGCTCAGGCCCGGCGTTTGTCGGCGAGCCTCGCGGTCGAGCGATCCGAGAGTCTCGGCACCTCGCCGTCACGCTGACCGATGGCGGTGTGAATCGCGGCGAATTCCCGCTCCAGATCGCGCAGGTGGTGCTCGCCCTCGATCGCCAGTTCGCGAGCGTCGATCTGCCGCCAGTCCAGGCACATCCGGTAGACTCGGAGCGCGCCGATGTTCGCCGCCCCGCTGCGCAGCGCATGGGCATGATTGCGGAATGCGACGACGTCCTCGTCCGCCACGGCTTCGCTCAGGGCCCGTAGGGCCGCGACCGCCTCGTCGGCGAAGGTCGTGATCAGCTCGTCGACGAAGTCGCGTCCACCCAGTGCTTCCAGATCGGCCAACTTGTCGTCGTCGATTGCGGGGGCCGTCACGGTCGCCGTCACCTCGGCGTCGCTCGATTCGGTCGGCGCCGGGACGCCCGGAAGGGTCCGGGGCGCGGCATCGCCGACCAGGGCGTCGATCGCCGCGATCAGTTCGCTCGGCTCGATCGGCTTGGTCAGACAGGCGGCCATCCCGGCCTCCCTGCAGCGAATCTCCGCTTCCGCCGTCGCATCGGCGGTCAGCGCCACGATCGGTACGGGACGGTGACCGAGAGCGGCGAAATGATAGAACTTGGTCGCCGCGATGCCGTTCATCACCGGCATGTTGACGTCCATCAGAACCAGATCGAAGGGCTCGACGAGCATCCGGTCGACCGCCGCCTCGCCGTTGTCCACCACCTCGACACTGTGTCCGGCCCGCTCCAGGATCTTGCCGATCACCATCTGGTTCGACTTGTTGTCGTCGGCGACCAGGATCGACAGCCGGCGCTTCGCCACGACGGTGTCCTTCGGCGAGGACGCCTGTTCGGACGCGAGCGAGACGACCATCGCCACCGTTTCGAGCGCCGACCGGGAGGTCGTGTCGATATCGGTGGTGTAGAGCCGTCGGAGAGCAACGGGCAACGGCTCGGTCGGCGGCGTGCGATGCCACAGGACGAGGCAGGGCTCATCCGGAGCCGCGCCCTCGAGCAGGGCCTCGGCGATGTCTTCGAAAGTGTCCTCGGCATCTCCCGCGGCGACCAGAACGATCGGTCGGCGTTGTCCACGTGCCTTCAGCTCGGCGATGTGCCGGCGCGCTTCGGCGACGTCACGACCGTGCAGCAGAGGCGCGGCGAGGCCATCGAGCCGCTGTTCCCGGCGGGCGAGCAGGACCATCGGCGGCAGTGCCTCCGCCGGGGCCGGGGCCGCGGAGGTTCCGACGGCGAAATGGAACGAGAAGGTGCTGCCCTCTCCCGGCGTGCTGACGACGCCGATCTCGCCGCCGTGCAGATCGACCAGTTGTTTGACGATCGCAAGACCGAGACCGGTGCCACCGAAACGGTCGATGATCGTGCCGTCGGCCTGGGTGAAGCTCTCGAAGATTCGCGCCAGCGATTCCCGCGCGATGCCGATGCCGGTGTCGCTGACCGAGACGGCGAGTTGCGTGCCCTCCTCGGTCGTCTCGACGTCGACGTCGATGAGCACAAGCCCGGCCGAGGTGAACTTCACCGCATTGCCGGCCAGATTGATCAGGATCTCCTCGAGTTGGCGTCGGTCGGTGACGATCCGGCGCGGTGTGCGCGCGGTGACGTGGAGCGCCACCCGCACGCCCTTGGTGCGCGCCATGACATCGACGATCTCGCGGACCTGCCGCAACAATGCCGGCAGATCGACGACTTCCGACTTCACCTCGACCTTACCGGCCTCGATCCGCGAAAAGTCGAGCAGCGCGTTGATCAGCGACAGCAGCGAACGTCCGGATCGGCCGATGGTGTCGATCATCTCCCGCTCCTCGCCCACCGGACGCGACCCGGCGAGGAGATCGCTCAGTCCGATGATGGCGTTGAGCGGTGTCCGCAATTCGTGGCTGATGCTGGCGAGGAAGAGGCTCTTGGAGCGGCTCGCCTCCTCGGCCTGACGTTTCGCCTCCGACAGTTTGCGGATCAAGGTGGCGGTATAGGCGGGGATCACGACCAGCGCGCCGAGCAGGCCCGCGGCGAGCCCGATCTGCGACTGCCAGAACGGCGTGGTCGCGACCCCGATCGAGAAGCCGGCCCCCCC
>JAFHCF010000252.1:0-7071 GCA_048497495.1 Prosthecomicrobium sp. | reverse complement strand
CGACGAACCCCGCCGCTTCGAATTCGAGGGCGGCGGGTTTCGCGGTCTGTCGGGCCGGCGTGACCGGGAGGCCTCAGCCCCCCATCATCGCCTTTTCGGCGGCTTCCACCGCCTTCGCCGTGGGATGGGCGGTGCAATAGGCCTTCATCTTGGTATCGATGTCGGCGGCCATCTTGTCGGCCTCGGCATTGCCGGTCTTGGGCATCGGACCCGCCGACGCGGCGAGGGTCAGGTAGTCGGCGCAGCTCATGTTCGGGTCGGTCATCTGGGCGGACGCGGCGGAGGCGCCGAGCGCCAGGACGAGAAACATGGAATAGATCGGACGCATGATGCGGTTTCCTCGGAAGCTCGGATCGATCGGGATCAGCGGGTGTAGGTGTAGGTCGAGGTCTTGCAGACGTCGATGCCGCGTTGGATCAGCGACTCGCCGTTTTCGAACACGCCCTTGAAGTCGTATTTGCACTTGCCGGAGCCATCGTCGATGTCGGCGTCGAACGTCTCACCGTCTTCGAGGATGTCCTGACCGAGAATGTCTTCTTCCCATGAGTCGGCGCTCATCACCGAAGCATAGAAGTGCTTCAGGTTCATGCCGGTCTTGTTGATGATCTCGACATGGCGGTCGGCGGCGGCGGCAGGCATGGCAAAACCGATACCCGCGACGAGAGTCGCGAGCAGAAGGCCCTTGGCGGTCATGGGGAAGTCCATATTGTCAGGGGTTGAGCACTCGGAACACGCGTCAATTGCAAGATTCATGCAGGACATCGACTTCCGGCGGAAGTTTTTCCGCATCTCAGCCTAGCGAAAATCTAATATTTTTTTCAAGATATTTCCGAGTTTCATTTTTGAAAAACGAAAGAGTTGCTGGATTGCAACAAATCTCGAGGGTGCCCGTCAGGCGAGGTGCCGGGCGGCGTCGGCGACGAGGCCGGCGAAGAAGATCCAGCCGGTCCAGCGGTTGGCGCGGAACAGCATCAGGCAGACGTCCGGATCGTCGATGTCGAGGCGCAGGATCTGCCAGACGAGATGCGCGGCGAAGCCGGCGAGCCCGGCCCAGGCGAAGGGACCGACCCCCGCCAGCACCAGCGCCGTGGCGAGCAGGCCCACCGTCGCGCCGTAGAGGCCGACGAGCCAGGCCTTGGTGTGGCGCCCGAAGAAGCGCGCCGTCGAGCGCACCCCGACGATGGCGTCGTCCTCCTTGTCCTGATGGGCGTAGATCGTGTCGTAGCCGATGGTCCAGGCGATGGCGGCGGCGTAGAGCACCACCGGCGCCGGATCGAGCCGCTGAAGCGCCGCCGCCCAGCCCATCAGCGCCCCCCAGGAAAAGGCGAGGCCGAGGAAGAACTGCGGCCAGTCGGTCACCCGCTTCATGAACGGGTAGATCGCCACCACCAGCAGCGAGGCGAAGCCGAGGCCGATGGTGAAGCGGTCGAACTGCAAGAGCACCACGAGGCCGACCAACGCCTGCGCCACCAGGAAGGCCTGCGCCTGTCGGACGCTGACCTGACCCGAGGGGATCGGCCGCGACCGGGTGCGCGCCACTTTGTCGTCGATGTCGCGATCGACCAGATCGTTCCAGGTGCAGCCCGCCCCGCGCATGGCGACGGCGCCGATCAGGAACAGGACGAGGTGCCAGGGGTTCGGCCACGCCCGTCCGGCATGGTCGGCCGCCAGCGCCGCCGACCACCAGCACGGCCACAACAGCAGCCACCAGCCGATCGGCCGCTCCCAGCGCGCCAGCCGCGAGTAGGGCCTGAGCCACATCGGCAGGATGTTGTCGGCCCAATGCCCGCGCACCGCGTCCGCGACGACGCCGGTGTCGGCGGC
The DNA here is from genome assembly GCA_048497495.1 of Prosthecomicrobium sp. Lineage (GTDB taxonomy): Bacteria > Pseudomonadota > Alphaproteobacteria > Rhizobiales > Ancalomicrobiaceae > JAFHCF01. The sequence continues at coordinate 5,247 of JAFHCF010000252.1, read as the reverse complement.
CGGTTCGAGTGAGGGGTCGGGGCGCGAGGCGGTCATCGGCGGATCTCCGGAACCGGTCCGAGGTGCCCCGATTGCCGCGCCGCGTCAAGGGCGGGCGACGGCGGACTCGACGCCTTCCCCCTCGGTCGATATATCGCGGGCCATCGTCGAGGCGTGCCGGGGGACAATCCATGAAGGTTCTGTTGATCGGATCGGGTGGCCGCGAGGACGCGCTCGCCCATGGGCTCGCCCGCTCGCCGCGACTGACGAAACTCTTCGCCGCGCCCGGCAATCCCGGCATCGCCCGGGTGGCGAGCCTGGTGGCGCTCGACCCGGCCGACCATGCCGCCGTCGTCGCCTTCTGCGTGGCCGAGGGCATCGACTTCGTCGTCGTCGGGCCGGAAGTGCCGCTGGTCGCCGGCATCGTCGACGATCTCGCGGACGCCGGTGTCACAGCCTTCGGCCCCACGAGGCTCGCCGCCCGGCTCGAGGGCTCGAAGGGCTTCACCAAGGACATCTGCGCTCGTTACGGCATTCCGACGGCGGCCTACGGCCGGTTCGGCGACGAGGCCGCCGCGCTGGCCTATCTCGATCAGGTCGGCGTCCCGATCGTCGTCAAGGCCGACGGCCTCGCCGCCGGCAAGGGCGTCACCGTGGCGATGACGCTCGACGAGGCCCGCGCGGCGATCACCGACTGTTTCGCCGGATCCTTCGGCGCCGCCGGCGCGGAAGTGGTGATCGAGGCCTTCCTCGACGGCGAGGAGGCGAGCTTCTTCGCGCTGTGCGACGGCGACACCGCGCTCCCCTTCGCCTCCGCCCAGGACCACAAGCGCGTCGGCGATCGTGACACCGGCCCCAACACCGGCGGCATGGGCGCCTATTCGCCCGCCCCGGTGATGACGCCCGAGATGACCGAACGCGTCATGGCCGAGATCATCCGCCCGACGGTGGCGGCGATGAAGGCCGAGGGCTGCCCCTTCAAGGGCGTGTTCTTCGCCGGCCTGATGATCGACGACGCCGGCCCACAGCTGATCGAATACAACACCCGCTTCGGCGACCCCGAGACCCAGGTGATGCTCGAGCGGCTGGAGAGCGACCTGCTCGACCTGCTCCTCGCCTGCGCCGAAGGCACGCTGGCGGGGAAGACCGTGACGCTCTCGGACGAGGCGGCGCTGACCGTCGTCATGGCGGCGAAGGGCTATCCGGGCGCCGTCGAGAAGGGCTCGGAGATCCGCGGGATCGACCGCGCCGAGGCGCTTCCCGGCGTGACCGTCCATCACGCCGGCACCCGGGCCGAGGGCGCCCGCGTCCTCGCCGCCGGCGGCCGGGTGCTGAACGTGACGGCGCGCGGGCGCACCGTCGCCGAGGCCCAGGCCCGCGCCTATGCCGCCGTCGACGTCATCGACTGGCCGCAAGGCTTCTGCCGCTCCGACATCGGCTGGCGCGCGGTGGCGCGGGAGAAGGCGGAGGGCTGAGGACGCGCCTTCGGCGTGGCGCGGGGGATCGGTGGTTCGACGCTCCTTCCCCGAGACCCATCGCAGCCGTCGTCTTCCGACCCTCTCCTCCCGTCATCCCCGGGCTCCGACCCGGGGACTCATTCTCACCGCCCCGGGGGCAAGGCTTCATGGGTTGCCGGGTCGAGCCCATGGCTGTCCGGTTCAGGCCGCGCGCGCAGGCGCGCTCTTCCTTCTCCCCTTGCGGGAGAAGGTGGCCCGAAGGGTCGGATGAGGGGTCTGGACCTCTAAAATCGGCGGAAAGTCTCTGGTTCTCCCCTTGCGCGCTGCCGCGCGCGCCCCCTCATCCGCCCTTCGGGCACCTTCTCCCGCGAGGGGAGAAGGGAAGAAGCCGTGCCGTGTCACGATCGCCGAGCACGCTCTCGAACGCGTGTGTCGTCAGACGGTTGCTGCAGTCGACGACGGCCTGAACCGGACAGCCGTGGGTCGAGCCCGGCAATGACGGGGCAGGGGGAGAAGCTGCGCCGAGAAGGGTGCGCCGTCGGATCGTCGAGGACGACCAGACCCGAGCCCGAAACCCGCCGCTCGGATCGATCCCGCGCGCCCGGCTGGCGACCCCCGGGCTCTTCTGGCAGTCTTCCCGGGAACGATGCCCCCGGGAGACCGACGCCATGCCGCAACATCCGGCCCTGCCGTTTCTGAAATCCGCCGAGAAGGGCAAGGTGGTCGGCGCGGCGGAAGCGGTGCGGCTGATCCACGACGGCGACACTGTGGCGACCGGCGGCTTCGTCGGCATCGGCTTCGCCGAGGAGATCGCCATGGCGCTGGAGGCGCGTTTCCTCGCCGGCGAGGGTCCGCGCGATCTCACCCTGGTCTATGCCGCCGGCCAGGGCGACGGCCGCGATCGCGGCCTCAATCACTTCGCTCACGAGGGTCTGATCCGACGCATCGTCGGCGGCCACTGGGGCCTCGTGCCGAAGCTGCAGAAGCTCGCCACCGACAACCGCGTCGAGGCCTACAACCTGCCGCAGGGGGTGATCTCCCACCTCTTTCGCGACATCGCCGCCCATCGCCCCGGCCACCTCACCTCGGTCGGGCTCGGCACCTTCGTCGATCCGCTCGAGGGCGGCGGCAAGCTCAACCCCCGCACCACCGAGGACATCGTCGAGCGTCTGGCGGTCGGCGGCGTCGACTATCTCTTCTACCGCGCCTTCCCCATCCAGGTCGGCATCATCCGGGCGACCACCGGCGACAGCGACGGCAATCTCACCATGGAGAAGGAGGCGCTGACGCTCGAGGCGCTGGCGCTGGCCATGGCGGTCCGCAACTCCGGCGGCATCGTCATCGCCCAGGTCGAGCGTGTCGCCGAGAGCGGCAGCCTCAACCCGCGCCAGGTGAAGATCCCCGGGGTGATGGTCGATTGCGTCGTCGTCGCCCGTCCCGAGAACCACTGGCAGACCTTCGCCACGCAATATGATCCGGCCTATTCGTCCGAGATCCGGGTGCGCGCCGGGGCCATACCCGCGATGGCGATGAGCGAGCGCAAGATCATCGCCCGCCGCGCCGCCCTCGAGCTGCGGCCCAACGGCGTCGTCAATCTCGGCATCGGCATGCCCGAGGGCGTCGCGGCGGTGGCGGCGGAGGAGAAGATCATCGACCTGATCACGCTGACCGCCGAGCCCGGCGTCATCGGTGGGGTGCCGGCGAGCGGCCTCGACTTCGGCGCGGGCGTCAACACGCAGGCGGTGATCGATCAACCCTACCAGTTCGACTTCTACGACGGCGGCGGTCTCGACCTCGCCGTCCTCGGCCTCGCCCAGGCGGATGCCCGCGGCAATCTCAACGTCTCCAGGTTCGGGCCGAAGCTCGCCGGCGCCGGCGGCTTCATCAACATCTCGCAGAACGCCAAGCGCGTCGTCTTCGTCGGCACCTTCACCGCCGGCGGCCTCGAGGTGGCGATCGAGGACGGGCGTCTGCGCATCCTGCGCGAGGGCGCCACCCGTAAGTTCGTCGGCGCGGTCGAGCACAAGACCTTTTCCGGCGACATCGCCGTGGCGCGCGGCCAACCGGTCCTCTACGTCACCGAGCGCTGCGTCTTCCGGCTGACGGCGGACGGGCTCGAGCTGATCGAGGTGGCGCCGGGCATCGACGTCGCCCGCGACATCCTCGCCCAGATGGACTTCGCTCCGGTGATCCGCCGCGATCCGGCGCCGATGAACCCGCGCATCTTCACCGAGGCGGCGATGGAGCTGCGCGATGACCTCCTCGGCCAACCGCTCGCCCAGCGCTTCACCCTCGACGAGACGCGGGGCGTCTTCTTCGTCAATCTCGAGCGCTACGCCCTGCGTCACCCCTCCGACATCGACCTCATCCGCGCCATCGTCGAGGCGAAGCTCGCGCCGCTCGGCCGCAAGGTCCGGGCGGTGGTCAACTACGACAACTTCACCATTCAGCCGGAGTTGCTCGACCCCTATACGGCGATGGTCCAGGGCCTGGTCGAGCGCTTCTATGCCGACGTCGCCCGCTACACCACCAGCGGCTTCCTGCGCATCAAGCTCGGCGACGCGCTCGCCGAACGCGGCCTCGCCCCGCACATCTACGAGACGGTGGAGGCGGCGGCCGAGGCGCGGGGCAAGGACTGAGGCGGGAGCCGCGCGCGATGCCTCGAGACGGCTGCCGCGCGGCCTCCTCGGCATGAGGGGTTGGTGGATTTCGACATGAAGACAAGCACCTCATGGCGAGGAGCGCTCGGTTCACGAGCGCCTCTCGAAGCATCACCCACCCACCGATCCGTACCATCACCGATCCACGACACCGTCACCCGAGCGGTGTATGAAGGACGCGACCGACCGGAGGCGCCCATGGACATGCCCGATCTCTTTCCCGGATGGGAGGCGAAGACCATCGACACCGGCGAGGTGAAGATCTTCGCCCGCGTCGGCGGCCGCGCCGATGCCCCGCCGCTCGTCTGCCTGCACGGCTTTCCCGAGACCCACGTGATGTGGGCGAGGGTCGCCCCGAAGCTCGCCGAGCGCTTCCGGGTGATCCTGCCGGACCTGCGCGGCTACGGCTGGTCGGGGGTGCCGGAGGTCGAGGACGACCACGCCCAGATGTCGAAACGCGCCATGGCGCGCGACGTGGTGCGGTTGATGGAGGAACTCGGCCATGCCCGCTTCGCGCTCGCCGGCCATGATCGCGGCGCCCGCGTCGCCTATCGCCTGGTGCTCGACCACCCCGGCCGGGTGATCAAGCTGGCGCTGCTCGACATCGTCCCGACCTCGACCATGTGGGCGCGGATGGACGCCGGCTTCGCCATGAAGACCTACCATTGGCTCTTCCTCGCCCAGCCCGCGCCGATGCCGGAGCGACTGATCGGGCGCGGCCGGGTCGCGTGGCTGGAACACACATTGGCGAGCTGGACCAAGGCGCGGGACCTCTCGGCCTTCGGCAAGAAGGCGCTGGCCCACTACCGCGCCTTCTTCACCGTGCCGGAACGGTTGGCCGCGACCTGCGAGGACTATCGCGCCGGGGCGACCATCGACCGGGCCCTCGACGAGGCCGATCTCGCCGGCACCCGCCGCATCGACGTGCCCACCCTGGTTCTGTGGGGCGACGCCGGCATCCCCGCCGCTCCGACCGGCACCGACCCGGACGCCGGCCCGCTCGCCGCCTGGAAACCCTTCATGGCCCCCGGCGCCCCGCTCGAGGGCCACGCCATCGACGCCGGGCATTTCCTCTGCGAGGAGGCACCCGAGGAGACGGCGCGCCGTCTCCTCGGGTGCCTCCTCGCAGAGGAAATGCCCGGCGTCGATGG
>JAFHCF010000251.1:0-28852 GCA_048497495.1 Prosthecomicrobium sp. | reverse complement strand
GGGCCGCCGGCGAGGGCGCGCGGGGGGGCGAAGCCCAGCGCCGCCGAGATCGAGGTGGAGGAATGGGCCGCGCCGAAGGGGTCGTAGGGGCTCTCGTCGCGCTTGGTGAAGCCGGAGAGGCCGCCGGGCTGGCGCAGGGTGCGGATGCGGTCGCGCCGGCCGGTGAGGATCTTGTGCGGGTAGGACTGGTGGCCGACGTCCCAGATCAGCACGTCGCGCGGCGTCTCGAACACCTTGTGCAGCGCCACCGTCAGCTCGACCACGCCGAGGCCGGCCCCGAGATGGCCGCCGGTGACGGACACCGCGTCGATCATTTCGGCGCGCAGTTCGTCGGCGAGTTGGCGCAGGTCGGCGTCGGGAAGCTTCCGGAGATCCTCCGGGGTCTTCACCGTGTCGAGGAGGGGAGTCTCGAGGGGGCTCGGCAAAATCTCGGTCTCTCGCGATGTCTCCGCGCCGAGGCTTCCGCCCGAACCGGAGCGCGACCCTGCGGATGGGACGCCACCTCACCGAATACATGACCCCGCCGCACCCTGCAAATCACCGTTTCGAGGAGCAGGGCGGCGATCGGCGACCGTCGCGGCGGGGCGCTGGCCGGTCAGTCGAGGGGCGGGCGGGCCTTCAGGCGGTCGCGCAGGCTCTTCAGGACCTCGTCCGACGCGGCGACGTCGACCGTCGCCAGCCCCGCCCGGCCGAGCGTCAACCCTCCCACCAGCGTCGCCAGAACGTCACAGGCATGGCGCCGTCGCTCACCGTCGTCGGCCTCCGGCAGGGGGCATTCTGGCGAAGTTGGTGGTGCCGAAGCGCGACGTCGGGTGAGGGGGGGAGCGCGCGGCTCACCGCCCCTCGACGTCGAGCGGCTCGACGCCGGTCGGCCGACCCTCGGCGGAGAGGCGGATCTTTTCCACGCGGGCTTCCGCCGCCGACAACAGCGCCTGGCAATGGGCCTTCAGCGCCTCGCCGCGCTCATAGGCCGCGATCGATTCGTCGAGCGCCACGTCGCCGCGTTCGAGCTTCTGGACGATCGCCTCGAGTTCGGCGAGCGCCTTTTCGAAGGGCAACAGGGCGATGTCGGCGGCGGTCTCGGTCACGGGGGCATGGTCCTCTGGCGCGTTCGATCGGTCGAGGAGGCCCCGCCGCGCCGGCTCTGTCAATGGGGTGCGAGCGGCATCGCCTCGAGCGGAGGCTCCGCCCTCGGCCGGGCGATGCGCGCCAGCACGATCGCCGCCACCAGCGCCGTGAGCGAGGCGAGGATCGCCAGCCACAGCGCCGCCTGCGGTCCGCCGCGCGCGATCACCACGGCGAAGATCGCCGGCGCCGCCGCGAAGGACAGGTTCTGCGGCAGGCTCATGCGGCCCATCAGCGTGCCGTATTCGGTGGCGCCGAAGAGGTAGAGCGGCAGCGTCACGCGCAGCACGCCGAGAATGCCGTTGGCGCCGCTCCACACCAGGATGAAGACCCAGGCGGCGGTCAGCGGGTTCATCGGCGAGCCGAGGAGCGCCAGCATCGGCGCCAGCACCGCGATCGCCAGACCCGTGGTGGTGAGCGGATGCATCCGGTGGCCGAGCCCGACCTCGAGCCCGCGCGCCGCGATCGCCGCCGCCCCGCTCGCCGCCGCGATCGAGACCGCGCTGGCGTGGTCGACACCCAGGGTCTCGAACAGGGTGATGACGTGGAGCGGCAGGCCCCAGGAGGCGAAGCCCTGGGTGGTGAAGGCGACGACCATGGCGACGATGGCGATGCGGCGAGTTCGCGGATCGAGCGGCGCGGGCGGTGGATCGCGGCGTGGTCCGGTGGTCGCGTCGTCCGCGTCGAGGATCACGGTCCGGTCGGTCCAGGTCACGCCGATCCAGACCTGCAGCGGCAGGATCACGGCGAGTTCGAGCCCGGCATAGGCGAAGAGCGTGCCGCGCCAGCCGAGCCAGGCCTCGAGCAGGGCCGTCGCCGGCCAGAAGACCGTCGGCGCGAAGCCGGCGAGCAGCGCCAGGATGCCGATCTGCCGCCGCGCCGTCCGCCCGGCGAAGCGCGTGAGGAAGGTGTTGACCGCCAGCGTCAGGCCGAAGGTCATGGCCAGCCCGTAGAGCACCCAGGCCCCGTACCAGGTCGCCACCGACGGATGGATGGCGAGCATCAGGTGCCCGGCGCCGATCGCCAGCGGCCCGGTCGGCAGGAAGCGCGCGGCGCCGTAGGTGTCGAGCAGTCGCCCGGCCAAGGGCGAGACGAGCCCGGCGATGCCGATCATGACGGTGACGCCGAGATAGATGCCGGTCGCGTCGAGCCCGAGATCGCGCGACAGGACCGGCGCCAGCACCGAGGGCATGTAATAGGTCGTCCCCCACCCGGCGAGTTGGCCGATGGCGAGCACGACGACGAGCAGGGGAAGGCGGTGGACCGGTGCGGGCATCGCGCGAAGATGGAGAGGAAGCTCATCTGCGACAAGTGGTCTCAGCGCCGATCAGCTCTTCATCAGCGTCATCACATGGGCGGCGACCGAGCGGGCGAGGCCTTCGAGGTCGTAACCGCCTTCCAGGATCGACACCACGCGCCCGTCGCAACGCCGATCGGCGATGTCCATCAGCCGCGACGTCACCCAGGCGAAGTCGCTCTCCACCAGGTTGACCTGGCTCATCGGGTCGCGGGTATGGGCGTCGAAGCCGGCCGAGATGAGGATCAGATCGGGGCGGAAATCCTCGATGCGCGGCAGCACCGCGATGTCGAGCGCCTCGCGGAAATCGGCGCCGCCGGCGCCCGCCCACAAGGGCGCGTTGACGACGTTGTCGGCGATGCCGGTCTCCCCCACCTCGCCGGTGCCGGGATAGAACGGCATCTGGTGGGTCGAGGCGTACATCAGGTTGGGATCGTTCCAGAAGATGTCCTGGGTGCCGTTGCCGTGGTGGACGTCGAAGTCCATCACCGCGATGCGCTCGGCGCCGTGGGTCTCACGCGCCCACTTCGCCGCGATCGCCGCGTTGTTGAACAGGCAGAAGCCCATGGCGCGCTTCGATTCGGCGTGATGGCCCGGCGGACGCACCGTGCAGAAGGCGTTCCTGACCTTCTTGGCGAAGACCTCGTCGACCGCCTGACAGGCGCCGCCGACGGCGCGCAGCGCCGCCTCCAGGCTACCCGGCGACAGGGTCGTGTCGTCGTCGAGACGGGTCAGGCCGTCCTGCGGCGTCGCCTCGGCGATCTCGTCGAAGAAGGAGCCGGGATGGGCCAGTTCGACCATCTCGCGGGTGCCGCGCGCCGCCGCCTCCCGCTCCAGGGGCTGGAAGCGTTCGTGTTCGAGAATGCGGTCGATGACGCGGATCCGATCGGCCCGCTCCGGGTGCCCGAGCGGTGTCGCGTGCCCGAGACAGGCGGGATGATGGATCAACAGCGTCGACATGCGTTTCCTTTCTCCCCCGACCGTGGCGCCTTCGTCGTGCGCTCTGTCGCCCTTCGGCATTTTCGGTCGCCGGCACCCCGTGGGGTCCGAATTCGCTCTTTTTCCTTCGCTGGGGTCGCGCTCGCCCGATCAGCGGGGGCATCCGAGGACACGCGGCCCTTCCGCATGTCCCGATCGGAACCACGACGCCACGATGACGGATCGTGGCGCGCTCGTCACCCCCCGGCCGTGAGGGAAATCAAAGACGCGGTCATACCTTCGTCGCGCCGCGCGAGGACCCACCCGCCCGTGCCCTCGGGTGCCGTCGGGTCGCTCAGCCGGGTTCACGACCGGGGCGCCGCCGCCCGTCGCAGCCGGTCGACGATCGCCTCGCCGAGACCGCCCTCGGGGATCGGCGCCACCGCGATCACCTCGGCGCCCGAGGCATCGAGATCGCGCAGCGCCCGGAACAGCCGCGCCGCCGCTTCCGCCGTGTCGCCGCCGGCGCTGAGGTCGACGAAGGCCCGCGCGGCTTCCCAGCCGCGTGGCCGGATCGGCCCGAAGCCGAGGACCGCCTCGTGCGGTTCGACCGCGCGCGCGTCGAGCCGGACGCGGGCGTTCGGGGCGTAGTGCGAGGACAGCATGCCCGGAGCGCGCGGCGCGGTCTCCTCGCCGCCCTCGCGGCCGTCGGCGAGCGGCCCGCCGATCACCCTTTCGATCGCCTCGCGCGGCACTCCACCCGGCCGCAACAGTCGCGCCGTCCCGTCGAGAACCGAGACGATGGTCGATTCGACCCCGACCGGCGTCGGCCCGGTATCGATCACCTCGGCGACAGCGTCGCCCAGCTCCTCCACCACGTCCTCCGCCCGGGTCGGGCTTACGCGGCCGGAGCGGTTGGCGGAGGGCGCGGCGATCGGGCGGCCGAACCGCGCCAGGATCTCCCGCGTCACCGCGTCCGCCGGCACCCTGAGGCCGATGCTGTCGAGCCCGGCGCAGGCGAGGTCGGAGATCGGGCTCTCCGGCCGCTTCGGCACCACCAAGGTCAGGGGCCCCGGCCAGAACGCCTGCGCCAGCGCCCGCGCCGTGGCGTCGAAGACCCCATGCCGCTCGGCGGCGTCGAGGTCGGGCACATGGGCGATCAGCGGATTGAAGCTCGGTCGGCCCTTGGCGGCGTAGATCGCGGCGACGGCGAGACCGTCGGTGGCGTCGGCCCCGAGCCCGTAGACCGTCTCGGTCGGCAGGCCGACCAACCGGCCGGCGGCGAGAGCGGCGACGGCCGCCGCGATCGCGCTTTCCCGTTCCTCGCGGTTCGCCGTGGTTCGTCGCGCCATCGCGGTCCTCTCCGCGCCAGCCCTCGGGCGGCGCCTCCTCGGTCTCTCCTTGGCCGCTTTCGCGCGGCGAGACAAGTGCTTCGGCGGGATCGGCGGTGCCGCGCCCGGTTGCGGCGGCGACGTCGCTGTGCGTAGACTACCGGAGGGCCGCACTCGACTGCGGTTCATTGATCGATACGGGCGCACCCTGCCGTATAGGTGAGGGTGAAGCCGTCCGACCGGGAGCCGAGACGACCATGACCACCGCCGATCGTATCGCCGTCACCCGCGAAGGCGCGGTGTCCGTGATCCGCATGAACCGCGCCGACAAGAAGAACGCCCTGACCACCGACATGTATTCGGCGATGAGCGCCGCGCTCGCTGCCGGCGAGGCCGACGACGGCGTCGCGGTTCACCTGCTCCTCGGCGTGCCCGGCGCCTTCTCCGCCGGCAACGACGTCGAGGAGTTCCTGGTGGCGGCGAGGACCGGGCGCCTCGGGCTCCAGGTGATCGACTTCCTGATGGCGCTCGCCAGTCTCGACAAGCCGCTGGTGTGCGGCGTCGACGGACTGGCCATCGGCATCGGCACCACCGCGCTCCTCCACGCCGATCTGGTCTATGCCTCGGATCGCTCGCTGTTCAAGACGCCCTTCCTCGACCTCGGCCTGGTGCCGGAGGGCGCCTCGAGCCTGCTGGCGCCGCGCCTGATGGGCCACCCGCTCGCCTTCGAGCTGCTCTGCCTCGGCAACGGCTTCGACGCCGCCCGCGCCGCCTCGGTCGGCATGGTCAATCAGGTGGTGGGCCCCGAGGCGCTGGAGCCGACGGCGATGGCGGCCGCCCGGGCGCTGGCCGCCAAGCCGCGCGAGGCGCTGGCCATCGCCCGCCGCCTGCTGCGCTCCGGCCACGTCACCAGCCGCGACGAGGTGCTCGACCGCATCACCGAGGAAGCCAAGGAATTCTCCCACCGCCTCGCCTCGCCCGAAGCCGCCGCCGCCTTCGCCGCCTTCCTGTCGAAGAAGAAGTGAGGCGCGAGGGGGCCACGAACCGGGCGGGAGGCGGCCTCGGGTGGGCGGGCGTGCTCGCGCCGCCTCACCCGATGAAGCGGAAGAACAGGTCCTCGATGGACTTGCCGTAGGAGGCGCCCTCGCCGCCGGCGGCCCGTCGCATCAGGATGTAGGGGCGATAGGTGCGGTAGATTCGCTTGACGTCGATGCCGATCGCCTTGTCGAGCACGTCCGGGTCGCAGACGTTGGTGTCGAGGCAGCGGACGAACGTGTCGAAGGAGCCGATCAACGGATCGATCTTCTTCTCGAGCCCGTGATCTTGGATGAAGGTGAGGAGCGAGGCGTCGCGGCGGGCGATCAGGGCATCTCGGGCGTCGTCGGTCGTGGACGCCTGGAGCTGCCGCTGCAGATCCTCGATCGAGTCCCACCACGGTTTCATGTCGAAGGCGAGCTCGACATAGGCGCGATGCGCCGGCGTGTCGTCGAATTTGTCGACGAGGTCGAGCGTGTAGGTGATGCGCGCCAAGTCCTGGCCGCGCGGGGCGACGACGAAATGCTCGTAGGCGCCCCAGGCCCAGCCGCCCAGCGCCAAACCGACCGCGAGCGCGGCGCGCGGCCAACCGCCGACGAGGCGCCGCCCTGCGCGCCCTGCCGAATCCTTCACCGTCTCGATCTCGTCGATCCGCTCGCCCTGCAAATCCTGCCCCCTCACCGTTGCGGCAGGCGCGGGCGCGGCACGCGCTGTTGCGGCACGCGCGGTTGGGGAGCGCGCGGTCGGGCGCAACAGGGGCCGCCGCAGCACACGTCCTGCCACGCCGGCCGTTGCGGCGTGCGCGGCCTGGGCCGCTGTTGCGCCTCCGCCATGGTCGTGCCGACGAGGGCGAGAATGGCCGCGGCGAGGACCAATTTGCGTATCATCTTCCCTGCTCTCCTGTCCCATCCCATCCGATGGATGCCGGTCCCGGCATCCTCGCTGGCGGAGGGTGGACGTAAACGTTAACCTCGATATTCCTTCGCTAGCACGTCCAGCATGAACGGAAGCAGAATGACCAACCTCCAGGGACGAACGCTCTTCATCACCGGCGCGACGCGCGGCATCGGCCTCGCCATCGCGCTTCGCGCCGCCCGCGACGGCGCCCGCATCGTCGTCGCCGCCAAGACGGAGACGCCCCATCCCAAGCTTCCCGGCACCATCCACAGCGCGGCGGAGGCGATCCGCGCCGCCGGCGGCGAGGCCCTGCCGCTGATGGTCGACGTGCGCGACGAGGCCTCGGTGGTGCGGGCGCTCGACGCCACCATGGCGACTTTCGGGCGTCTCGACATCGTCGTCAACAACGCCTCGGCGATTCGCCTGACCGATACGGCGGCGACCGAGATGAAGCATTTCGACCTGATGCACGGGGTCAACACCCGTGGCACCTTCATGGTCACCAAACATGCCGCCCCGCTGCTCGAGAAGAGCGACAATCCGCATGTCCTGATGCTGTCGCCGCCGCTCGACATGCAGGAGAAGTGGTTCGCCCCCCACACCGCCTATTCGATCGCCAAATACGGCATGAGCCTGTGCGTGCTGGGGCTCGCCGGTGAGTTCCGCGCCAAGGGCATCGCCGTCAACGCCCTGTGGCCGCGCACGGCGATCGCCACCTCGGCGATCGAGTTCGTCGTCGGCGAGGCCCTGATGACCATGAGCCGCAAGCCGGAGATCATGGCCGACGCGGCCCATGCGATCCTGGTCAAGCCGTCGCGCGACTTCACCGGCCGCTTCCTGATCGACGACACGTTCCTGGCGTCGGAGGGCGTCACCGACTTCGACCACTACCGGGTCGACCCGTCGAAACCGCTCGCCCCCGACTTCTTCGTCCCCGCCGACATCCCCGCCCCGGCTAGCCTCGGCCCGATGACGAAGGGGTGAGGCGGGCACCCGCTCACCGCTTCCGGCGGGCCTTCAGGAAGGCCTCGAGTTCGGCGTCGCCGTCGTCGGTCAGGACGATGCGCGGCTTGACGTAGAGGTTGCCGCGCCCGCCAGCCTTGGTCGGCAGGCCCTTGCCCTTCAGCCGCAGCGCCTTGCCGCCGGTGGTGCCGGGCGGAAGCGTCAGTTCGACCACGCCGTCGAGCGTCTCCACCCGCACCCGCCCGCCGAGGACCGCGTCCTCGATCTCGATCGGCACGTCGGTCTCAAGGTCGTGGCCGTCGACGTGGAAGCGCGGATGGCGCTGGAACGCCACGGTGACGATGGCGTCGCCGGCGCCGCCGGTTCCCGGCTGGCCCTGGCTCTTCAGGCGGATCGCCTGGCGATCGGCGACGCCCTCCGGCAGCGCCACCTCGAGGGTGCGCCCGGTCGGCAGTTCGACCCGGATCTTGTCGCCGCGGACGATTTCCTCGAGGCTGACGTGGGCGGTGACCTCGATGTCCTCGCCACGCGCCCGCGCCCTCGCGCCGGGTCCGCCACCCATGCCTCCCGGTCCGGCGCCCCCCATGCCGCCGGCGCCGGCGCGGAAGCCGCCGCGCGCGCCGCCGCCCAAGGCCTGGCCGAGGATGTCGGTGAGAAAGTCGTCGAACTCGGCGCCGCCGCGTTGGCCGCCGCGCCCGGCGCCCGCGCCGCCGAACGGTCCGCCGCCGCCGCGGAAGTCGAACCCGTGACCGCCGGTGAACTTCGGCTTGCCTTCCGCGTCGATCTCGCCCCGGTCGAACTGACCCTTCTTGGCGGCGTCGCCGAGGATCTCGTAGGCGGAGTTGGCCTCCGCGAAGGATTCCTTGGCGCGCGGGTCGTCCTGATTCTGATCCGGGTGATATTTCTTGGCGAGGCGGCGGAACGCCTTCTTGATGTCGTCGGCGCCGGCCGAGCGGGCGACGCCGAGCACGTCGTAGGGGTCGCGCATCGAGGATACCTCATGAACCTTCGGCCGACGCCGCCGGGCCCCCGCCCGCCGATGTCGACGATCATCGTCTCGGTTGCCCCACATGTGGTGTGGTTCGCCGGCGAACGCCAGAGGAAATTCGCCTGTTCCGGCGTCAACCGGCCGGTTTGGCCTCGACGGGGGCGAAGTCGACCAGATCCCACGGACCGGCATAGCCCTGGCAGGCGCGGCCACGATACATCGCCACGCCCTCGATGGTGGCGAGCGTCGTGGCGAAGTCGCGGCACGGCGCCCCGTTCGACGCCTTGGCCACGACCAGATCGGTGAGGGTGCCGGAGTTGCCGCTGCTCGGATTGCTCCACGCGATGTGCCCCGCCGCGTCGGCGCGCGCCGCTCGTTCGACGGTGCGGCGGATGACGTCGCCGTCGCTCTCGGGAGCGGGGGCGGCGACCGTCGGCTTGGGGATCGATCCGGTGGCGGTCTCGCCGGGCGGCGGTCCGTTCTGCGACGAGGACCAGCCGGAGAGCGGTATCATGATGGTCGAGCAGCCGGAGAGAAGCAGCGCGCCGGCCAGCACCGCGATCGACGCCGAGCGGCTCTGCGATCGGTTCGTCTGGCGTCTGCCGCCGGGGGCGTTGTAGGATGCGCTTCCGAGACCGGCCAAGGTACCCTCCACAAGACGATGACCGACCAATTCCTCGACAATCCGCCAACCGAGTTAATGTCCGGTGACTTTTCCGGCGTCGAGGAGCCGTTCCGGCTGTTCGCCCAGTGGATGAGAGACGCCGAAGCCAAGGAACCCAACGACCCCAATGCCATGGCGGTCGCCTCGGTCGACGAGACCGGGATGCCGGACGTGCGCATGGTGTTGCTCAAGGGTTTCGACGAGGCGGGCTTCGTCTTCTATACGAACTTCGAGAGCAAGAAGGGCGTCGAACTCCAGGCCACGCCCAAGGCGGCGTTGCTCTTTCATTGGAAGTCGCTGCGCCGGCAGGTGCGCATACGCGGCGTCGTCGAGGTCGTGACGCGAGCCGAGGCCGACGCCTATTTCGCCTCGCGGCCTCGCGCCAGCCGCATCGGCGCCTGGGCCTCGCGCCAGTCGCGCCCGCTCGAGAGCCGTTTCGCCCTGGAGAAGGCGGTCGCCGAATACGGGCTGCGCCATGCGCTCGGCGAGGTGCCGCGCCCGCCCCACTGGTCGGGCTTCCGGGTGGTGCCGTCGGCGATCGAGTTCTGGCACGATCGCCCCTTCCGCCTCCACGACCGCATCGAGTTCACCCGCGCCGCGCCCGGCGCCGTCTGGGAGAAGACGCGGCTCTATCCCTGAGGGACCTTCGCGTAATTCGGAGGATCCCCTCCTCGCCTCGGTGCGCGATGGTTCGAGATGGGCCTACGGCCCTCCTCACCATGAGGCGTTTTTGGATTTTTCGAAACAAATTCAAGAGCCTCATGGTGAGGAGCGCTCGGGCCACGAGTGCGCTCGAACCATCGCGCGCGGACGTCGAAAAGGGCGTCGACAGAATTGCGCGGCGGTCCCCTCGAGGGGGAGGGCTCACACCGGTACCCGCGTCGTCCGCTTCACCGTGCGCAGCGTCAATTGCGACTGCACCCGCACCACGCCCGGCAGGCGCGTCAACACCTCCGAGTGCAGCCGTTCGAGATCGGCCATGTCGCGGAAGATCACCCGCATCAGATAGTCCGACTGGCCGGCGAGCAGGTAGCACTCCTGGATCTGCGCGACATGGCGCACCTTGGCCTCGAAGGCGTCGAGCCGAGCCCGATCCTGGCTGTCGAGGGTGATCGACACATAGGCCGTGCCCTCGAAACCGGCTTCCTGGTGGTCGAGCACCAGATGGGCGCCGGCCACCAACCCGCTCTCCATCAGAAGATTGACCCGCCTCAGGCAGGCGGAGGCCGACAGATGCACCCGCTCCGCCAGATCGGCGTTGGTCAGCCGGGCGTCGGTCTGCAACTCGGAGAGGATCTGGCGGTCGCGGTCGTCGAGGATCATCGCCGCAGCATATTCGACCAGATCGAATATTCAACGAATATCCTGCCTCGACGAAACGTTTGAAAGCCCCAATTCGGCGAGAAATTGCGCGTGGTTGGCCTCATCATTCGAAGATCGTTCGACGGGATGGGTCCCTGGTCGAGGTTTCGCTCCGGAGGTGAGTTTCATGCGCATCGGTGTCCCCAAGGAGATCAAGGATCACGAGGATCGCGTCGGCCTGGTGCCGGCATCGGTGCACGAGCTCGTCGCCCACGGCCACGAGGTCCTGATCGAGAAGGGCGCCGGTCGTGGCGCCGGCATCACCGATCGTGACTACGTCCGCGCCGGCGGCCGCATCGTCGACGACGTCGACGTGATCTGGGCCGACGCCGAGATGATCGTCAAGGTCAAGGAGCCGCTGGCGATCGAGCGCAAGAAGCTGCGCGCCGGCCAGGTTCTATTCACCTACCTCCACCTCGCCCCCGATCCGGACCAGACCCGCGACCTCGTCGACAGTGGCGCCACCTGCATCGCCTACGAGACCGTGACCTCGGCCTCCGGCGGCCTGCCGCTGCTCACCCCGATGTCGGAAGTCGCCGGCCGCATGGCGGCGCAGGTCGGCGCGCATGCGCTGGAGAACGCCTCCAAGGGTCGCGGCATCCTGCTCGGCGGCGTCCCCGGCGTGGCGCCGGCCAAGGTCGTCGTCCTCGGCGGCGGCGTCTCCGGCACCCATGCCGCCACCATCGCGCTCGGCATGGGCGCCGACGTCACCGTCGTCGACCGTTCGCTCGACGTGCTGCGCCGCCTCACCACCCAGTTCGGCGCCCGGCTCCAGACCGTCTATTCGACCCGCGAGGCGATCGCCACCCTCGTCGCCGAGGCCGACCTCGTCATCGGCACCGTGCTGATCCCCGGCGCCGCCGCGCCCAAGCTGATCACCCGGGCCATGCTCAAGACCATGAAGCGCGGTTCGGTGATCGTCGACGTGGCGATCGACCAGGGCGGCTGCACCGAGACCTCGCGCGCCACCACCCATTCCAGGCCGACCTACGTCGTCGACGGCATCGTCCACTACTGCGTCGCCAACATGCCGGGCGGCGTCGCCCGCACCTCGACCTTCGCCCTCAACAACGCCACGCTGCCCTTCACCCTGGCGCTCGCCGACAAGGGCTGGCGGCGGGCGATCGCCGAGGATCCGCATCTGGCCAACGGCCTCAACGTCCACGCCGGCCGGGTCACCTGTCCCGCCGTCGCCGAAGCGCTGGGCTACGACCTGCTCACGACCGCCAAGGCACTCGCCGCCTGAGGGCGGACGGGCATGTAGCTTTCACACATGTGCACCCCCGCGTCGGAGCGATCCGACGCGGGGTTTTCGTTGGACGATACCGATGGGACGATTCGTAGGGCGCATTAGGCGAAGCCGTAATGCGCCGGCCGACTCGCCGTATCGCGCGACCCTTGCCACGGTCGCGGGTGATGGCCGCGCCCCCACGAGGGCCGGGACGGTTGCCGAAGGCGCCGTGCGGCGGAATACGGCTTCGCCCATTTCGCCCTACGACGCCGTCTCTCGCCCCCCGTCACCCCACCCGAACCCGCTCGAACAACACTACGTCGTGGCCGCCGCGGACCCGGCGGTCGAATTCGACGAAGCCGAACCGGGCGGCCAGCGCCAGCGACGCGGCGTTGGTCGGGTCGATCATGCAGACGCCGCGCCCGCCGCCGCGCCCGTCGAAATCGCCGACCGCCGCCGCCATCGCCTCGCGGGCGTAGCCCGATCCGCGCCGATCGGCCGCGAGGATCCACATCGCCTCCGCCGAGCCGTCGAAGTCGGAGCCCATCCCGCGCCGAAAATGGGCGAAGCCGACCTCCCCGACGATCCGCCCGCCCGCCTTCTCGGTGACCAGGAAGGGCGCGGACCCGAAGACCGCGCGATGGCCGATGAGCCGTAGGAGCCGGGCCCAGGCGCCCTCCTCGTCGAGCACCGGCGTGTAGGCGATGCCCTCCGCCGGCGGTGCCCACAGCGCCGCGTAGGCGGCGATGTCCTCGGCGCGGTGCGGCCGGAGAATCAGCCGTTCGGTCTCGATCGCGCCTGCCTCCGCCGTCATGGGGCGCTCCTCACGTCCGGGCCCAGAGCCTCGGCACCGCATCCCACAGGGTCGCGGCGGCGAAGGCGAGGAAGAGCCCGCCGGTGATCCGCACGATCCACACCGCGTGGGTGAGATAGAGGCGCCGCATGAAGGAGGTGCCGACCATCCAGGCGAGGATGGCGTCGCCACACAGGAATCCGACGAAGGCGGCGGCGAGCAACGCCGGCATGACGTCGAAGGACAAGGCCTCCGCCTGGCCGGTGAAGAGCGCGGTGAACATGGCGAGCGCCACCGGATAGCTCTTCGGGTTGGTCAGGCCGAACAGGACGCCGCGCCGGTAGGGCCGGCTGCCGATCAGGTCGTCGGCGCCGCGCGCCGAGGCCGCCCTCACCGCCCGCCAGCCGAGATGGCCGAGGTAGAGGCCGCAGGCGAGCGCCACCACGTCGAACAGCAGCGGATCGAAGACATGGGCTCCGACCAGCGCCAGGATGGCGAGCGAGCACCACAGCACGTCGCCGAACAGGTGGCCGAGGAGGAAGTGGATCGCCGGCCTTCGTCCCTTGGCCGCGCCGATGCCGACCAGCGCCAGCACCGCCGGGCCCGGCGAGACGACATAGAGACAGCCGGCGGTGGCGGAGGCGAGGAGGGTGGTGATCTGCATGGCCGATCCTAACCGGATCTCCATCGCGCCGTCACGCTCGACTTGCGGGTCTGCCGTGCCGCCCGGGTCCGCGCCGTCAGCCCTTGGCACGAATGATGCGATGCCCTCGCCGAGCCCGACGGGTCCGGCCGGCCCTGTCGGGCTCTCGACCACGCTTGGTCGAATTTCCGACGAAACCCGACGAGAGGGCGGAAGACATGGCGGTATACATGGTCAAGATCGCGTACGAGGGCGCGGTGATCCCGGCATTGAAGAACGCGGAGGCCGGCCCGACCAGCGGCGGCGCCGAGATCTACGAGGTCAAGGGCGTGCCGGCCGGCATCTCCCTCGACGAGGTGATCGAGGCGGTGAAGAAGGTCGGGGGCAAGCCGAAACACACCGACCACGAGGTCGAGTGGGCCGACCTCGTCGCCTGACCCTCGATCGAGACGGGAGGTCGCCCCCGTCTCGTGATTCGGCATCACCGACCTTTCGACCACGGGAGCGGGCGGCTCACGCCCGCTTGAGATCGTCGATGTAGACGTGGATCTCGCGATCGAGCGCCGCGCGGAAGCCGGCGAGTTCGCGCGCCGTCTCCAGGACGCCCGCCGCCGCCTCGCCGGTCCGGCCGGCATCGTCGCCGACCGCGCCGATCCCCTCGGAGACGGAACGGCTGCCGGTCGCCGCCTGGTGGATGTGGACGGCGATGTCCTTGGTGGCCAGATCCTGGTCCGCCATGGAACCGGCCATGTCGCGGGCGATGTCGGTCAGTTCGCGGATGGTGCCGCCGATCGAGCCGATCGCCTCGACCACCCGTTGGGTGTCGCTCTGGATGTGGGAGACCTGCGAGGCGATCGCCTCGGTGGCGCGGGTCGTCTCGTTGGCCAGCGCCTTGACCTCGGAGGCGACGATGGCGAAGCCGCGACCGGCCTCGCCGGCGCGCGCCGCCTCGATCGTGGCGTTGAGGGCGAGGAGATTGGTCTGCGAGGCGATGGTGTTGATCAGGCTCACCACTTCGCCGATGCGGTCGCCGCTCGCGGCGAGGCTGCGCACCACCTCGTCGGTGCTGCCGGCCTCGGCTTGAGCGCGTTCGGCGATCTCGGCGGCGCGGTCGACCCGACGCAGCACCTCGTGGACCGAACTCGCCAGTTCCTCGCTCGCCGCCGCCACGGTCTGGACGGTATGCGACGTCGTCTCCGCCTCGCGCGCCGCCTCGTCGGTGCGTTGCGAGGTGCGTTCGGCGACGCTGCTCATGGCGCGCGCCGTCGCTTCCATGCGATCGGCGGCGCCGGACATCTCCCGCAGCAGGCCGCCGATGGCGCGCTCGAAGATCTGGGTCCGCTCCTCGCGATGCTGGCCGCGTTGCGAGCGCTTCTCGGCTTCCGCGATCGCCGCGCTCTCGCCGGCCCGCCGCGCCGCCGTGGCTTCGCCCAGCGCCTGCACGCCGCGCACCATGGCGGCGATCTCGTCGATCTGCCCGGGGGCGGGGAGTTCGGCGTTGGTTTCGCCCTCGCCGATCCGCCTCATCGCGTCGGTGAGGCCGGAGAGTGGCCGGCCGATGTCGTGTTGCAGCCAGGTCGCCATGGCGAGGCCGCCGAGGATCATCGTCACCGCCAGGATGCCGAAGACCATCATCGCGCGGCCACGAGCATCGTCGAGACTGGTGCGATCGGCGGCCAGAACGAAGGTGCCGATGCGCTTGCCGGAATAGTCGACCAGCGGCTCACCGGCGATCGTCCAGGCGCGGCCGTCGAATTCGGTCGTCGTCGAGCGGTCGGCGCCCTCGCCGGCGAGAAGGCCGGAGCCGAAGACCTGATCCTTGGGGAAGCTCGAGGCGAGCAGCGCCCGGGCGCCGGCGCCGCTCGCCGTCGGCTCGTCGACGAACACCGCCAATCTGAGGCCGGTGCGCTCGGTGAAGCCGGTGACGAACTCGTGGCCGAAGCCGAGACCGAATTCGACCGTGCCGAGATGGCGTCCCCCCTCGGTGACCGGCGAAACGGCGCGAATGCCGACACCGGCGACGCCCCCCTCGAGGCCGTGCACGTCGCGCCTGCCGCCGTTGGCCTCGACCACCGTCTGGCGGAAGCCGGAGAGATCGTCGCCGAACTTCGCCGGCTTGTGCAGGCGCAGGAAGGAGGTGGCGGGCGGCAGATGATATTGAAACTGCTCGAAGCCCTCGGCCTTGACCGCCGCGAAGGCCGGCAGCAGCGCCTCGGAGAGCGCGGCGCGGTCCCGGGTGGCGAAGGCGTGGACGAAACCCGGCACATTGGCGATCAGATGGGAGAGCGATTGCGCCCTCTGCGCCTGCGCGGTGATCTCGGCGGAGAACTGCCGTGAGCCGGCCCGGAGCTGGCGGCCGACGTCGTCCTGGATCAGGCCTCCGATGAACCACATACCCGTGGTGACGCACAATCCGACGGCTGCGACGATGCCGGCGCCGATTCCCAGCGTGAGGCGTGTACGGAGGCGCATTGGGATTCCTTACGAGGGTTTGTTCCCCTCGATTCACCATCAACGAGGTTGACGTAGCGTTAAATTTCGATCCCTTCGGCTGCGTGGCGCCCAATTTCGTGTAGAATTCCACACATGCATTCTAGTATATATACGTATCCAAAGACATGCGGGGCCGATCGAGTAAAATGAAGCTGGGTAATGTTGACGCGGTTTCGGTCACACTGTTCGTCGACGCGGATGCCTGTCCGGTCAAGGACGAGGTTTTTCGCGTCGCGTCGCGGCTGAGCCTGAAGGTCTTCGTGGTGTCGAACGCCTGGATGCGCCTGCCCGACGATCCGTCGATCGAGCGGGTGATCGTCGGTCAGGGCCTGAACGTCGCCGACGATTGGATCGCCGAGCGGGCGGCCGAGGGCTCGGTGGTGATCACCAACGACGTCCCGCTCGCCGATCGCTGCGTCAAGGCGGGCGCCCGGGTGGTGGCGCCCAACGGCCGGGTCTTCGACAAGGCCTCGATCGGCATGGCGCTCGCCACCCGCGATCTGATGGAGGATCTGCGCTCCGCCGGCCAGATCACCGGCGGCCCGAGGCCCTTCGGCCCCAGGGATCGCCAAGCCTTCCTGCAATCGCTCGACCGCGAGGTGCGGCGGGCGATGAAGGATGTGGGGTGACCGGTCCGATTCGCGCCGCGGTCCTCAACCCTTCTCGAACACCACCACCGCTTCGACGTGGTGCGACCACAGGAACTGGTCGATCGGCGTCACCGGGCCCATGCGCCAGCCGGCGTCGATCAGGTAGCGGGCGTCGCGGGCGAGCGTCGCCGGATTGCAGCTGACGGCGACGATCACCGGCACCTGCGACTTCGCCAGTTCCTTGAACTGAGGCGCCGCCCCGTCGCGCGGCGGATCGATCACCACCGCGTCGAAACCGGCGAGTTCCTTGCCCATCAGGGGTCGGCGGAAGAGGTCGCGCGCCTCGATCGAGACGGGTTTCAGTCCCTGGGTGTGGCGGGCGGCGAAGGACGCCGCCTCGAGCGACGCCTTGTCGCTCTCCACCGCGTGGACTTGGGCGAGTCTTGCGAGACGCAGCGTGAAGGTGCCGCAGCCGGCGAAGAGATCGGCGACGCGCGGCGGCCCCTTGGCCTTCTTCGACCGGCGGGCGAGGGCGTCCACGACCGCGTCCTCGACCAGCTTCGCCATCGCCTCTTCCGCCGCCGCGACCGCCTGGATGAAGCCGCCCGGCGGCGGCATCACCGCCACCGACCCGAAGCGGATCACCGGCGGATTGGCCTCCACCACGATCTCGCGATCGACCGAGAAGCGGGCGAGGCCGAGGTCGAGGGCGAGCGCGATCGCCTGCTGGCGCCGCTCCGGCGGCAGTTCGGCCTCGGCGACCGAGACGTCGAGACCGGTCTCGCCGTCGAGCACGGTGAAGATCGCGCCCTTGGCGCCGAAGGTCAGGAGATGGGAGAGCTTGATCAGCTTGGGCAGGCCGGCGCGGATGCGCGGCGCCACGACGAGGCAGCCGTCGGCCTCCACCACCGTGTGGGAGAGGCGCTCGCGAAAGCCCGCGACCGGCGCCCCGGTGCGCCGCTGCACCGCGATCACGGCGCGGCGCCGGCTCGCCGGTCCGGTGGCGATGCAGTCCAGCACCTCCGCCTCGATGCCGCGATCGAGGAAGGCGTCCTGCACCAGATGGCGCTTCCAGGCGAGATAGGCGTGCTGGTCCCAATGCTGCAGCGAACAGCCGCCGCAGCGATCGTAGACCGGACAGGCCGGCTCGACCCGGTCGGGGCTGGCGACCAGGATCTCCTCGATCCGGCCGCGTTCGTTGACGCCTTCGCCGGAGATCGACACCCGGACCGTCTCGCCCGGCAGCGCGGCCGCGACGAACAGGCGCTTTTCCCCCGCTTCCGTCTCGAACACGGCGACGCCGTCGCCCTTGTGGGCGATGTCGGAAATGGTGACCGTCTCGGTCGCGGTCTGGGTCAAGGCAACTTCCTCTCGTACTCTCGCCCGCGCTTCTGCCCGACTTTGCCCTCCGAAGCGAGAGGGAAAGCGCGAAGGTCAGCCGCCGGCCGCATCCTTGCGGGCGGCGAGGACGTATTCCTGATTGCCGTCACCGCCGGCGATCGAGGCCGCCATCCGTCCGATCGGGCGCCAGCCGGTGGCGTCGAGGACGGCGGCGATACGGTCGACGGCGGCGCGAGCCACCGCCTCGTCGCGGACGATGCCACCCTTGCCGACGTGATCGCGGCCGACCTCGAACTGCGGCTTGACCAGGAAGACGCCGAGAGCCCCCGGGGCGGCGAGCGCCAGGGCGGGCGGCAGGGCGAGGGCGAGCGAGATGAAGGAGACGTCGGCGACGACGAAACCCGGCGGCCGCGCCAGATGGTCGCGTCCGAGGTCGCGGGCGTTGAGGCCCTCGATCGCGGTGACGCGCGGGTCGGCGGCGATCGCGGCGTCGAGCTGGCCATGGCCGACGTCGATCGCCGTGACATGCGCCGCGCCGCGCTCCAACAGAACTTGCGTGAAGCCGCCGGTCGAGGCGCCGACGTCGAGGCAGTCGAGGCCGGAGGGCGAGAGCGCGAAGGCGTCGAGCGCGCCGACCAGCTTCAAGGCCGAACGAGAGACATAGGCCGCCGCCGGATCGGCGATCTCGATCGCCGTGTCGGGGGCGACCAGAGCGCTCGGCCTGATCTCGACCCTGCCGGCGACGCGCACCTCGCCGCGCCGCACCGCGTCGGCCGCCCGCGCCCGCGAGCCGATCAGCCCGCGCTTCACCATGACCTGGTCGAGGCGATCACGCGACATGGCTCGGGGCTCTGTCACAGGCAGGCGGCGAAACCGGTGGCGACGGTGTCGAACCACACGCCGGCCCCGAACGCCACCCACGCCCAGACCGCGACGCCGAGCGCGCCGAGGAGCAGCGGCGCGCCGACGAGGAGGAGCGGGCGAGGCAGGGCCTTGTTCGCGGCATGGTTCATGGCGGCAGTATAGCCCGCGCCGCGGCGAAGGGAAATCGGGCGAAGCAGGCGCCGTCGCGTGGGCTTCGGCTCAGTTCGCCAGTTTGAACCAGTGCCAGGTGCCGTCCGGGCCGATGCCGACGTTGTAGAACGTGTAGCGGCCGAGCGCCTTCATTTCCTCGAGGTCGGACGAGGTGACGATCTTGTAGATCTCGACCAGTTGCTCCGGGTCGAGCTTGTCCATCCGCATCGCCGCGAAGGCCGGCCAGACGTACATTTCCTGCGGGCTGCCGGCGTTGGTTCGGGTCCACCCGGCTTCCAGCACGTCGGTGAGGATGGCGAGGAGCTCGAGCCCCTGGCCGTCGCCCGACTGGGTCTTCAGATATTCGATCGGATCGCCGATCTCGTTGATCGAGAACACCGGCGGCATCTCGTTCGACTGCATCACCATCTTCAGCCGCTGCATGTCGCCGGAATAGGCGGCGTCGAGCAGCCGCTTGCGCATCTTGGCGACCGCCGGCGGCAGACCCTCCTCGCCCTTGTGCGCCTCGATCGCGGTGTTGTCGCCCGGTCCGGGCGCGGCGTCCGGACCGGGCTGCGACGGTGGCGGGCCGTGCGGAACGGAGGGTGAGGTGTCGATCGGCTTGGGATCCACGACGATTCGCTCCGTGCCGACCTTCTTGGGCGGCTCGGAAGGGGCGGCGACGGCCGGCGTGAGGCCGAGGAAGAGGCAGATCGCCGCGGCGGCGAGGCACGTCGTGGGCACGTAGGCCCTTGCATTCGGCCGACGTCGACGCGTAACCATCCTGGAGACGAGACGGTCGAGGCAAGAGTCAGGTCCGGTCATCGCGACGCTCCGTGCGCCCGTCCACGGCGCGGCCGGCATGTTATCGATGCGGTGCGCCGATGGAAGGGCGAATCGGACCTTCGCGCCATCCGCCGCAGCCGAGGGAGACGGAAGTGATCGACGTCTGGCTCCTGATCACCGGCATCGGCGTCGGCATCGTCTTCTCGGCGCCGGTCGGCCCGGTGAACATCCTGTGCGTCCAGCGCGCCTTCCGCGGCGGCTTCTTATCGGGGCTCGCCGCCGGCCTCGGCGCGGCCTTGGCCGACACCTTCTTCGCCGCCGTCTCCGCCTTCGGCGTCACGGCGGTCTCCGGCTTCGTCGAAGGCCACTCGACCTGGCTCCAGGCGATCGGCGGTCTGCTGTTGGTGGTCTTCGGGCTCAGGATCGCCAATGCCCGTCCCCATCTCGCCGACGAGGCGCCGGAACCGACCTCGCTGATCTCCACCACCGCCGCGACCTTCGGCATGACCATCACCAATCCGGCGACGGTGCTCGGCTTCCTCGCCCTCTTCGGCTCGCTCGGCAATCTCGCGCCGCGACCCGGCGACTGGGTCGGCGCCGGCTTCTTCGTCATCGGCGTCGCCGCCGGCGCGTCGGCGTGGTGGTTGGCGGTCACGGCCCTGGTGTCGGTCCTGCGCGACCGCATGACCGACCAGACGCTCCAGCGCGTCAACCACTTCGCCGGCGGTCTCCTGATCGTCTTCGGCGTGGCGATGGCGGGGCGGCTGTTCTTCGTGTGAGCGGGCGGGATCTTCGGCGCGAACCCGCCGGGGGGGGTCACTGCAGACGGCGGTCGATGGTGAACTCGCCGGCGATCAGGCGCTGCGGCAGGCGTTCGGCGAGACCCGCCACCGCCACTTCGCCATAGGTCGAGACGAGATCGGTCAATACCGCGAAGAGCGCCGCCTGGGTGACGATGTCGCGCTCGATGCCCTCCGCCTCGGCGTCCGCCATGGCGTCGGTGACCATCTCATAGGCTGCGCGCTTCTTGTCGGCGATCGTCGGATCGATGTCGTGGACCACGGTTTCGTCGAGCATTCTGTGTCTCGGAGTTCCTCTCGATGCCGCCTTCGGGCATCGTCCATCCCGACACGATCGTTAGCACGATCCGCTTTCGGCCACCCTCTCCGCCTGGGGACAATCTTAACGAACGTTAAAATTCCTTGTCCAATGGTTAACGGCGGCGATCCAATTGCGTCGATCTCCGACCTCACGTCCGCCCCCAGCGCACCACCACGTCCTGGGCCAGCGCCGCGCCCTCGCTCATGTAGCGCTCGATCAGCGATCGCGCCGCATCGGTGCAGGTGCGGTGGGTCTCGGTGAAGCCGCGATAGGCGTGGTTGAAGCGATCGGTCAACTTGCGCGCCCGGGCCGGCGAGGGTTGCTCGGCGTTGATCAGCGCCCCCATCTGCTCGCGCCAGACCTGCCCCTCGTCGGCGCCGCACAGCGGACGCAGGTGATGGAGGGCGCCGAGGATCTCGGCGAGACGCATCAGGTGGTCGTCGTAGGGCGCGGCCTCCTCGGCCCGCGCCGGCGTCGCCACCGCGAGGAAGCCGAGAACGACCACCACGGCGAGCGCCGCCACCGCCGCGCCCCGCGTCGTCGCTCGCCCCGCGCCGGTGATCAGAGACCTCGCCATCGCCCGTCCGTCGTCCCGCCCTGCGATCGTCGCCCCGACCGATAGCAGATCTTCACCGCGATGCGCCATCGAAGAGACGCCGCGCCGCCCGGATCCACGGCGCCACCCCCGGCATCAGCGGCAGGTCCTCGATCGCCGCGAGCCCGACGAACCGCGCCGCCGCCGCATCGTCGCCGGCCACCGGTTCGCCGGCGATCCAGCGCGCGGCGAAGACCTCGAGCCGGATGATCCGTGCCGCGCTCGTGCCCTCCGCCGGCGCCACGATCTCGCGCGTTCCGACCCGGCCGACGAGGCGGATCTCCACCGCCGTCTCCTCGGCGACCTCGCGCAGCGCCGCGGCTTCCGCCGTCTCTCCCGTCTCGATGGCGCCGCCGACCGGCGCCCATCGCCCGATGCCGGGCGCCTTGCCGCGTTCGACGAGCAGGACGTCGTCGTCGCGGAAGACGCACACGCTCACCCCCGGGAAGACGCCGTCGCCGGGTGATTCGGGGGGGTCTCGCATCAATCGGCTCAAGGGAAGAGTTCGTCGACCGCCGCCTGGGCGTCCGATTCGCCGTGGTCGTGGACGGGGAAGTGGACGACCGGCGCGCCGTTGACGATGCCGCTCGCCGCCGCGATCCCCGGCTTCAGCCGCTCGGTGACGATGTCGCGCAGGCGCAGCGAGGTCGCCGGCTCGGTCGGATCGTGGCGCTCGATCAGTTCGAGTGCCTCCGCCATGGCGCAGTCGAGATGGGTGATGGTCGCGTCGAACTCCTCGCGCACCGCCGGATCGGCGGCACCGTAGGCGGCGACGGCGAGATCGCGTTCGCGGAAATGCGAGGCGCGGAAATAGTCGACATAGCCCATCGGCGTCCAGCCGAGCACGTCCTCGGCCATGTCCGGCATGTCCGGCACCAGTTCGAGCAGCATGACGACGTCGTTGAAGTGGTTGAGGTAGTCGGTGGCGAGGCGGGTGTTCGGATTGATGTTGGCGGCAGCGAGAACCTCGGGTCGCAAGCGATCCGCCAGTCCTGCATCCCCGTCCGCCATGGCTCATCCGCCTGATTTCACATCCGATCCCGCCAGGGTAAGGTTGCAGCGGTTACGATTTGCTTACCTTCGCCCGGCGCCACCCGGACGGGCGGGTGAGGGGAGGGAGACCGCGACATGTGTGGTCGTTTCGCGCTGACCGCCACGCCCGACGAGGTGCGGCGCCTCTTCGCTCATCTCGATCTGCCGAACTACCCGCCGCGCGACGACATCCGCCCGACCGAGCCGATCGGCGTGGTGATGGTGCGCGAGGGGGCTCGTCGCTTCCTCTTGGTGCGTTGGGGCTTCGTGCCGGGTTGGGTGAAGGACCCGCGCGACTTCTCGCTCCTGATCAACGCCCGCGCCGAGACGGCGGCGACCAAGCCGTCGTTTCGCGGCGCCATGCGCCATGGCCGCTGTCTGGTGCCGGCCTCCGGCTTCTACGAATGGAAGGCGGAAGCGGCGGGGCCGAAGCGGCCCTACTTCATCGCCCCGCCGGGCGGCGGTCTCGTCGCCTTCGCCGGGCTGATGGAGACCTGGGCCGGCGCCGACGGCTCCGAGGTCGATACCGCCGCCATCCTCACCGTGCCGGCCAACGACACGGTGGCGCCGATCCACGACCGCATGCCGGCGGTGATCGCGCCCGAGAACTTCGCCGATTGGCTCGACACCGCCCATGTCGGCGCCGAGGCGGCGGCCCGGATGCTGCGCCCGGCCCCCGACGATCTCTTCGCCGCCACGCCGCTGCCCACCCGCGCCGAACGCCGCCGCGCCGAGCGCCCCGCGGCGGAACCGAGGCCCAAACCGGCAGCGAAAGCGAAGCCGGCGCCGCGCGACGACGATCAGATGGATCTCTTCTGAGACGGCGTCATCCCGAGCCCACGAGGTTTCGACCTTTCGCAAGCTCGTGGGACGGGACTCACTTGCGCACCGTGCCGCAGGCCCAGATGCGCTGGCCCGGCGACGTCTGACTGCGACATTGGCCGCGCGTGTCGCAGACCCGCGTCGTCTGGGCGTCGACCTGGACCCAGCGGCATCCCGGACGCGCGCCGGCCCGCAACGGCGAATGGAACCCGGCCCGCACATTGGCCGCGAGGCTCGCGCCGGTCGTTGCCAGGCAAGCCAGCGCCGCCAGTCCGATCACGCAGGCCCGCGCCGCTCTCGTGGTTCGTCTCGCCATCTCCGACCTCGCTTCGAATCGCCTCGCGACTCCGATCTGCCACGACATCGTGGCCATCCTCCGGCGGCCGCGTCGAGCCCGCCCGGGTCCCGGTGGCGGCGTCGGGGCGGTTTCGCGCGCTCCGTGCCGCTTGCGGGGGCGCCCGCGTCCGTGCCATAGAACCCGCCGATCGAGAACGATGACAAAAGGGCATTCCAAATGGCCGACACGAAGGGTCTGATGGCCGGCAAGCGCGGCCTCGTCATGGGCGTCGCCAACAACCGGTCGATCGCCTGGGGCATCGCCAAGGCGGTGCGCGAGGCCGGGGCCGAGGTGGCGCTGACCTATCAGGGTGACGCGCTGAAGAAGCGGGTCGAGCCGCTCGCCGCCGAACTCGGCGGCATCGTCGTCGGCCATTGCGACGTCACCGACCCGGCGACGATCGACGCGGTCTTCGCCGAGGTCGAGCGCGCCTGGGGCAAGATCGACTTCCTCGTCCACGCCATCGCCTTCTCCGACAAGGACCAGTTGACCGGCCGCTACATCGACACGACGGCGGACAATTTCGAGAAGACCATGAACATCTCGGTCTACAGCCTCGCCGCGGTCGCCCGCCGCGCCGAGCCCTTGATGACCGACGGTGGCTCGATCCTGACGCTGACCTATTACGGCGCCGAGAAGGTCATGCCCAACTACAACGTCATGGGCGTCGCCAAGGCGGCGCTCGAGGCCTCGGTGCAGTATCTGGCAGTCGACCTCGGCGGCAAGAACATCCGCGTCAACGCCATCTCCGCCGGCCCGATCAAGACGCTCGCCGCCTCCGGCATCGGCGACTTCCGCTACATTCTGAAGTGGAACGAGTACAACGCGCCCTTGAAGCGCACCGTGTCGATCGAGGAAGTCGGCGACAGCGGCCTCTATCTCCTCTCCGACCTGTCGCGCGGCGTCACCGGCGAAATCCTCCACGTCGACAGTGGCTACCACGTCGTCGGCATGAAGGCGGTCGACGCCCCGGACATCTCGGTGGTCAAGGACTGAGGCGGGCTCGGTCCCGGACCGCGTGATTTCGACGGGCGCTCGCGGGAGACCGGGGGTGCCCGTCTTGCGTGGCGCGGGGACACGCCTCTGGCGGCGGACCGTCGCGGTGGCGCTGACGCGGAAATCGCTCGGCCGGGTGATCCTCTCGGGTGCGGCCGTCCCCGTCGGCTACGAGAACTTCGGGGCCTTCCTACCCGTCCCGCGCCGCATGTCGGGCCTCCAACCTCGCCACCTCGTCATCCCCGGGCTCGACCCGGGGACCCCGCCGACTCGCCGCCGCTGGGTTGCCGGGTCGAGCCCGGCAATGACGGAGGAGGGGGGTGCGGACAGAACAACGCGGTCGGACCGGTCGCCGCCGTCCCTCCCCGACCCCATCCCGATCGCCGCGCATGACCGCTCGGCGCCATCGCCCCGTTGAGATCGTCACACCGCTCCGCTAGAGCATGTTCCGACCGGACTGAATCAGTCCGGTCGATGAGAACTTGCTCCAACAATGAGCCGGAGCGGTTTCCGAACTGATGCAATCGGATCGGAAACCGCTCTAAGACCCGATGCGAACCCAGGGCTTCGAGGTCGCGCGAGTGACGAGGACGATCTATCACATCCGCCACGGCCAGACCGACTGGAACGCCGCCGCTCGGCTCCAGGGTTCGCAGGACATTCCCCTCAACCCCACCGGCCAGGCCCAGGCCGACGCCAACGGCGTGGCGTTGGCGGCCCATTTCCGCGAGATCGGCCGCGATCCCGCCTCGTTCGCCTGGAAGGCGAGCCCGCTCGGTCGGGCGCGCGAGACGATGGAGCGGGTGCGCGCCGCCGTCGGCCTCGACGCGGCCGCCTACGATGTGGTCCGCGATCTGCGCGAGGTCTCCTTCGGCCGCTTCGAGGGCCTGACCTATGCCGACATCGATCGCCACCACCCGGCCGCCGGCGCCGCTCTGCGCCGCGACAAATGGCATTTCCAGCCGCCCGACGGCGAGAGTTACGTGGCGCTCGTCGAACGTCTCGCCCGTTGGTTCGACGGCACCTCCGGCGATCTCGTCATCGTGTCCCACGGCGGCGTCTTCCGCGCCCTGCGCTGGATCCTCGAACACGACCACGATCCCGCGCTCGCCGTCCTGTTCGTGCCGCAGGACCGCATATTCCGCTGGCAGGACGATCGGGGCGCGTGGTTATAGTGTCGTCGGAAGGTGTTTTCCCGTAGGCCTCGACGCGTGTGGGAAGGCGGCATTCGACCCGGCGAGCGAGACCCGTGAAGAGACGGGCGGCGACCGGGCGTGGACAATCGGGAGAGATGGACATGTGCACCCTGGACGGATGCGGAACCAAGAGCGACATGCCGCCGATCATCGTGGCGGACGGTGATCGACGCGCCTTTCTGGCCGGGCTCGCCAGCCTGCCGATCGCCGCGGTTCTCGCCGATCCGGCGCTCGCCCAGTCCGCGGCGGCCCGTGTCGAGATGATTCAGATCGCCACGCCACGCGGCAAGCCCCTGTCGGTCGCCGTCGCCTATCCCGCCGCCCCGAAGGGTCCGGCGGTGATCCTCGTCCACGAATGGTGGGGGCTCAACGACCAGATCAAGGCGGTCGCGGCCGAACTCGCCAAGCAGGGCTACCTCGCCATCGCCGTCGATCTCTTCGGCAAGGTCGCGGCCAACGCCGAGGAGGCCAAGGCGCAGACCCAGGGCCTCGATCCGGAATGGGCCACCCAGGCGATGGTCGCCGCCGTCGGCTGGGCGCGCGCCCACGAGCGCGCGACCGGCAAGCTCGCCACCATCGGCTGGTGCTTCGGCGGCGGCTGGTCGCTCAACACCTCGCTCGCCACGCCGGTCGACGCCACCGTGATCTACTACGGCAACGTCAAGAAGGCCGCCGATCAGGTGAAGGCCCTGGCCGGCCCGGTGATCGGCCATTTCGGCACGCTGGACAAATCGATCGACGGCGCGATGGTCGGCGGTTTCGAGGCGGCGATGAAGGACGCCGGCAAGGCCGATCGTCTCACCGTCTATTGGTACGACGCCGATCACGCCTTCGCCAACCCGACCGGCGCCCGCTACGACGCCGAGGACGCGGCGCTCGCCTGGAGCCGCACGCTGCATTTCCTCAAGCAGAACCTCGCGTGAGGATGAAACTCCCTGGTTATTCAGGGTTGTGATCCTCGATCGAAAATCGGTAGACAAGGCGCGCGCCACCACCATGGCGCGCGTCTTCCGTTTCGGCGAAGGGGTGGAATCATGGCAGGTCGCATCGATTGGGTTCGTCGCACGATCGTGGCCGAAGTCACCGCGTTGGTGGGCTTCCTCCTACTCGCTCCCGCCGCCGCCGCCTCGCAGGTCGGCCCGGCGAACGTCAAGTCGGGCGTGCCGGTGGTCGTACTCAGCTACGCCGCCTACGATCCGGATACCTGCTATTACAATGCTCTGCCGCGGCTCAAGATCGTCCAGCAGCCGGCGCACGGGACCTTGGCTCTCGGCAAGCAGGCTCGGGACTCCGGCAAGGACACGTTGTGTCCGGGCAAGACGTTCCATGCTTCGACCGCCACCTATCGCTCTTCCTCTGGTTTCCACGGGCGCGACGAGATGGTGGTCGAAGCCGAGATGGAGATCTACGCCGACGGAATCGGCCTGCGCTCCGACCGCGTCCACATCATCCTCGACGTGAAGTGAGCCGGGCCGGCGGCGGCGTCGCGTCTCGCGCCGCGCCGCCGTTTGACGCCCGCCCCGCCGTGGCCTAGACCGGACGCCCGATTTCAGCTGGGCGGGCGTCCATGTCGCACAACACCTTCGGCCATCTCTTCCGCGTCACCACCTGGGGCGAGAGCCATGGACCGGCGATCGGCGCCGTCGTCGACGGCTGCCCGCCCGGTATCGCTCTCACGGTCGAGGCGATCCAGGCCGATCTAGACCGGCGCAAGCCGGGGCAGAGCCGCTTCGTCACCCAGCGCCGCGAGGAGGATCTGGTCGAGATCCTCTCCGGAATCTTCGAGGACGACGAGACCTCCGGCCCGCGCACCACCGGCACGCCGATCTCCCTGATGATCCGCAACACCGACCAGCGCTCCAAGGACTATGGCGCCATCCGCGACAAGTTCCGGCCCGGCCACGCCGACTTCACCTACGACGCCAAATACGGGTTGCGCGACTATCGCGGCGGGGGGCGCTCCTCGGCGCGCGAGACCGCGGCCCGGGTCGCCGCCGGCGCGGTGGCGCGACGGGTGCTCGATCATCTCGTCCCCGGCGGCGTGAAGATCCGCGCCGCCCTGGTGCAGATGGGGGTCGAGGCGATCGACCGGGCGAATTGGGATTGGGCGAACGTCGACGCCAACCCCTTCTTCACCCCCGATCCGGACTCGGTCGCCCGCTTCGAGGACTATCTCGACGGCATCCGCAAGGCCGGGTCGTCGATCGGCGCGGTTATCGAGATCCATGCCGAGGGCGTGCCCGCCGGCTGGGGCGCGCCGCTCTACGGCAAGCTCGATCAGGACATCGCCTCCGCCCTGATGTCGATCAACGCCGTCAAGGGCGTCGAGATCGGCGACGGGTTCGAGACCGCCGAACTCTCCGGCGAGGACAACGCCGACGAGATCTTCGCCGGCAACGACGGCCCGACGTTCCGCTCCAACCACGCCGGCGGCGTGCTCGGCGGCATCTCCTCGGGCCAGACGGTGGTCGCCCGCATGGCGGTGAAGCCGACCTCGTCGATCCTCACCCCGCGCCACACCGTCGATCGGCAGGGGCGCGACGTCGAACTGATCACCAAGGGCCGTCACGACCCTTGCGTCGGCATCCGCGCCGTGCCGGTGGCCGAGGCGATGATGGCGATCACCCTCGCCGACCACGCGCTGCGCCATCGCGGCCAGACCGGGCACTGAGCCCGCGGGCGATCATCGCGATTGTTTCCTTGAGTTCGATGGCGCGCGTCTGCTTTATGGCTGATCTACAGTTTACCTTAGGTAATTAATATATAAAATCGATATTAACATGCCGTTTTATCAGTATTACTGCATAGTTTATGATAAATTCAATAAATCAAAAGGTTGGTCCAACCAGACACTGTGGCGATTATGACCAGTATTCTTGACAAGAGGAAATTCCACGGTGCAGGCACAATCGAATAGTCAGAATTGCGTTGATTGCATGGCTATTCTGCTTTTCATTAAGATATCGTAAACCATACCGACCGTTGATTGCGCAACATACACATCAACTTGAAGCCGTATTCGGCATCGGGGGTGGCACATGCGCATTTCGGACATCGGCATTCCGACGAAGATCATCGGTGGTCTCTTGGCGATCACTCTGGTCGCGGCCGGCAGCATCGCTTTCGGGACGATCGTCACCCATGAAGTCAGCGATCGGGCGCAAGCCGTGATCGAGGGCGAACAGACCTCGGCGCTCTACCTGTCGCGCGCCACGCTCCGGGTCTTCCGTTCCGGCGACATCGCCTATCGCGGTCTGTCGCGGGACGACGCCGCCGAGATCCGCGAACTCTATGGCCGGCTC
>JAFHCF010000250.1:0-3211 GCA_048497495.1 Prosthecomicrobium sp. | reverse complement strand
GGGGCGACCCAAAACCCGCCCCACTGGCCGATCACCCGCCGCGCCCGGCCCCAGCGGGGCGCCAGATGGTGGGGATCCTCGTCGATCACCGCATCGGCGACCGCCGGCCCACCGGTCCCACCGCCAGAGCCGGTGCCGAGGAGGCCGGGGCGGAGCCGGGCGCCGAGGAGGCCGATCAGGCCGGCGGCCAGCACCACCAGCGGAAAGGCGACGTCGAAGGCGAAGAGGGCGAGGAAGGCCGCCACCGCCAATCCGACCGCGACCCGGTTCTTCAAGGCGCGCCGGCCGACGCGGATCAGGGCCTCGAGGACGATGGCGAGCACCGCCGCCTTCAGCCCGAAGAACAGGCCGTCGAGCCAGGTGGTCTTCTGGAACAGCGCGTAGAGAATGGAGAGCGTCAGGATGACGAGGAAGCCGGGCAGCACGAAGAGCGTGCCGGCGATCACCCCGCCGCGCGTCCCATGGAGGAGCCAGCCGACGTAGGTGGCGAGTTGCTGGGCCTCGGGGCCGGGCAGCAACATGCAGTAGTTGAGGGCATGAAGAAACCGCTCCTCCGAGATCCACCGCCGCTCCTCGACCAGTTCGCGGTGCATCAGGGCGATCTGGCCCGCCGGTCCGCCGAAACTCGTGACCCCGATGCGCGCCCACACCGCCGTCGCCTCGGCGAGGCTCGGATGGGGTGGGCGGGCGGAGGGGGCGACATCGGGGCGCGGTTGCGGCATCGAGCGGCGCTTTCGTGATCGACACCATCGGTCGGCGACCGGAGGCACCCGCCGGGGCGGCGCAGGCTCGCACCCGCGCCGTGACGGCCCCGTGACACCCGCCGCGCGGCGCCCTCGGGCGAGGTCCGCTCCGGACCCGCCGGCTCAGCGGGCGGCTTCGAGCGCCGCGATCAATTCCGCCGACGGATAGCTGTCGGCGGGCAGGCCCAGTTTCATCTGCGCCGCCCGCACCGCCGCGCGCGTGGCGTTGCCGAGACGGCCGTCGGGCTCGTCGTCGGAGAAGCCGGCGCGACGCAGCAGCCCCTGGAGGCGTTTCATCTGCTCGGTGGTGAGCGGCTTGACCTCGCCGCGACCGCGCGAGACGCGGGGGGCGCCGGCAAGGCGGGTGGCGTAGTAGGCGGCGGTGGTCGAATAGACCATCGCCTTGTTCCAGCCGAGATAGGCCTGGAAGTTGGGATAGGTCAGGAAGGCCGGGCCGTCGCGGCCCATCGGCAGCCACAGGGCGGCGGACGGGCCGCCGGCGGCGAGATCGGCGCCGTCGGGGCGCGTCACCCCCATCCGGCGCCAGTCGGCGCGACCGAGGGTGACCGACGGGTCGGCCTTCGACCAGTCCATATCGCTCGGCACCCGCACCTCCTCCAACCACGGCTCGCCGCGCCGCCAGCCGAGACCCTTGAGGAAATTGGCGGCGGTGGAGAGCGCGTCGGGGACCGAATGGATGACGTCGCGGCGGCCGTCGCCGTCGGCGTCGACACCGTAGGTGTAGTAGTCGGTCGGGGTGAACATCAGGTGGCCGAGTTCACCGGCCCAGTCGCCGACCATCTCGGAGGGCTTCAGGTCGCCGCGCTCGACGATGCGCAGCAGGTCGATCAACTCGCGGGTGAACATCTCGGTGCGCCGGCAGTCGTAGGCGAGGGTGGCCACCGCCGTCGGGGCGCGAAATTTGCCCATGTCGGAGCCGAAGTCGGTCTCGAGCCCCCAGAAGGCGACGAGCACCGGGCCCGGCACCCCGTACTGGGCCTCGATGCGCTTCAGCAAGGCGGCGTGGGTCTGGAGCAGGCGGGTGCCGCGCGTCATCCGATCGCCGGAGACCATGCGGTCGGAGAACTGCAGGAAGGTCTGCTGGAAGACGCCCTGGCCGTGGTCGCGGCGGATGATCCCCGCATCGAAAGTGACGCCGGCGAGCCCCGCCTCGATCGCGGCGCGCGACACACCGGCGGCGGCGGCCTGGGCCTTCAGGCCCGCGAGCCAAGTCTCGAAACCGGCGCCGCCGCGACAGCGGCTGTCGGCCTGCGCGGCGCCGCAGCCGAGCGCCAGGGCCAGGGTGGCGGCGAGGATGCCGGTGGTGTTTCGCCTCGAGGTCATCGTCGGTCTCCGATCGGTCTTCAGGAACGGCCGCCCCCCATGGACGGACCGGAACGTCTCTCGGCTCGCGCGACGGTGCCGCCGGGGGCAGGATCGGCAGGATCGCCGCCGTCCGTCAAGCGGGTCCGGACGGTGATCGGCATCGTTCCCGACTTGACCGCCGGCCGTCCGATCGGGCCTACTCCGGCCCGCCCTCGCGCCGGATCCTCGCCGATCCCAAGGCGCGACCGCCCGGATACGTGCGCGAGCCCCCGTGATTCGCGAATCGGCGACCGGATCATCGAGAGAGAAGACGACGAAGATGCGGCTACCTTTGGAGATCTACGACCTCCTCGTCGGTCGTGGCGTCGTCAAGGAATTGCCGACCACTCGGCTCTACCTGCTGGAGCACGTCCCGGCGCTGAAGGCGCGTCAGAGGCTGCGTGCCCGCTTTCACGGCGCCAACGTCTTCTCCCTCGGCGCCACCGCCTTCGTGGTGCGCGAGACCAACGCCGCCGGCCTCAGGGCGGCGCGACGCTTCCGCCGGGTGGTGTGGATCGTCGACGACCATTTCGCCGAGGGCGCGGGCAACGAGACCTTGCCGGAGGCCTATCGCCGCCGGCTCGGCGATCTCCACACCCGCTTCGAGCCGCAGATCCTGGCGATCGCCGACGTGGTGGTGTGTTCGTGCGACGCGCTCGCCGCGCATTATCGCGCCCGGGGCCTCGCCGCCGTGCACACCATGCATCCGCTCTACGGCGGGGCGGTGGCGTCGCATCCGAGCGAGGATCGCGACGTCACCATCGGTATCCTGCAGACGCGCTCCCATCTCGCCGACATGCGCTCGATCGCGCCGCAACTGAACGAGGTGCTGGCGGCCAACGCCCGCGTGTCGCTGATCCACTGCCTCGGCGGCTGCGACACCGGGCTCGCCGCCTCCGATCGCGTCGAGGCGCTGAAGCCGATGCCGTGGCGCGCCTATGTCGGCTGGAACCGGCGCCTGTCGATCGGGCTCTATCCGCTGCTCGACACCGGCTTCAACCGCTATCGCTCGCTCAACAAGTTCCTCGAATACGTCGGCCGGGGCGCCGTGCCGCTGGTCTCCGACACCGCCTCGATGGGCGAGGTGCCGGCGGAGTTCCGGG
>JAFHCF010000249.1:0-22582 GCA_048497495.1 Prosthecomicrobium sp. | reverse complement strand
GCCGGACGGCGGGAGGGACCGCCGTCCGGCCGCGCTCACTCGACGCCGATGATGACGTCGGAGGATTTGATGATCGCCTTCACCGGCATCCCGGCGACGAGGCCGAGATCCTCGACCGCCGTGTTGGTGATCGACGCGGTGATCAGCTGACCGAGCGACACTTCCACCACCACATGGGCGGTGGTGGCGCCCTTGGTGACGGACTTGACGGTGCCGGAGAGGACGTTGCGGGCGGAAAGCTTCATGGGTACGGACCTCGATGTGGGAGCTTCGCTGTATCTGATCAGATATAGCGTCGCCTGTCCATCGATAGCCGGCCGTCGAACGTTGCAAAATATCAGCGCGTTGCCGCGCGCTCGAGCAGGTTCACCCGCCCATCGGCCGACGGCCGCCGAATTCGGCGAGAATCGCCCGCGCCAGCGGCGCGGTGAAGAGCGCTTCCACGCTCGGTGCCAGACGGCGGCGCCAGTTCGCCCTTTCCCGGTCGGTGCCGGGTAGATTGAGCCTTTCGCTCTCGCCCGCCAGATCGTCGGCCTGGACCAGCACCAGCGCCGATCCGGCCCGCGCCAGGAAGCCGTGGACCGCCGCCGCCACCTCCTCGGGCATCGGCACCGGCAGGTCCCGTTCGCACCAGTCGTCGGCGAGCAACCCGGCGCGCACCAGCGTGCCGAGGAGGATTCGCCGCTCGTGCACCCGATCGCCGCTCTGCCGGATCGCCTCCGCCTGCGCGACGAGGCCGAGCTCCTCGCGCTCGGCGATGTCGGAACCCTCCCACCATCCCGCCAGTGTCGGCAGGTCGTGGGTGGAGACACAGGCCGCGCCGACCGGCGGATAATGTTCGGGGGCGCGGAAGTTGGCGCCCTCGCGCTCGAACCACAGCACCTGGTAGGACAACACCCGCGCCTGCGTCATGCGCTCGCGGAAGCCGTGCGGCACGGTGCCGAGATCCTCGCCGACGACGACACATCCCGCCGCCCGGCTCTCCAGCGTCAATTGACCGACGAGGTCGTCGATCGGCATGTCGACATAGGCGCCCTCCGCTCCGCTCATGCCGTCCGGCACGACGAAGAGACGGCGCAGGCCCAGCACGTGATCGATGCGCAGCGCCCCGGCATGGACCATGTTGGCGCGCACCAGTTCGGCGAAGGCAGCGAAGCCCGACCGCGCCCATTCCACCGGATTGGGCGGCGGCAGCGACCACACCTGGCCGTTCGGCCCGAGCGGATCGGGCGGCGCCCCGACCGAGACGAAGCGCATCAGACCGGCCCCCGCCCCCCAGGCCTCCGCCCCGTCCGGGGCGCAGCCGACGGCGAGGTCGCGATAGAAGCCGAGGTCGAGGCCGGCGCCACGCGCCGCCGCCGCCGCCTCGCCCATCTGCCGGTCGGCGAGCCATTGCAGGAACATCGAGAAGC
Organism: Prosthecomicrobium sp.; assembly: GCA_048497495.1. Lineage (GTDB taxonomy): Bacteria > Pseudomonadota > Alphaproteobacteria > Rhizobiales > Ancalomicrobiaceae > JAFHCF01. Next base: position 21,170 of record JAFHCF010000249.1, on the reverse strand, counting down.
TCACGGCCCGTTCGTGCCGCGCCCGGAAGACCGCCACGCCGGGGGCGTCGCAGGTCGCGAGCTCCGGCGCGAAGGCGCTCGCCGAGATCGCGCCGGTCACCATCGAGATCGCCTCGAAGGTGGCGAACCGCGCCAGCCCCTCGCCGCCGCGCGCCCGGAAGGCGGCGAAGTCGACGGCGAGCGGATCGCTCGGCCGGTTGGTCGCAAGCTCCTGGAAGGCCCCGAAGGCCGCCCGGAGCATCGCGAGCTTGGCCTTCCAGACGCCCGGGTAGTCGACGTGGGTGAGGCCGGCGAGCCGGGCGAACTCGGGCGCGTTGCGCACCCCCTCCGCTCCGACCCCCGCCGCCAACGGCGCCGGCAGCGTCGTCACGTCGATGTAGATCGGATCGAGGAAGCGCCGATCAGAGGGCGAATAGGGGCTCGCCCGCTCGCGATCCTCCGGGAAGAGGGCATGGATCGGGTTGATCCCGAGCGTCACCGCCCCGGCGCCGCCGGCCGCCACACCGGCGCGCGCCAGCGTCGTGAAGTCGCCGAGACCCTGGTCGCCGTCGTGGCGCAGGCAATAGAGATGGCTGGCGACGCCGAAGCGCCGGGCGCCCGAGGCGAGGTCCCCCGGCCAATGACAGGTCGCCGGCGCCACCGTCAGCGCCGTCGAGATCCCCGGCCCGTCGAGATGGATCCGGTGACGGCCGATCGGCAGGCGCGGCAGGCGGACCCAGCGCCGCAGCACGCTCCGCCCGTCCGGGGTGGTGTGGCGCTCGACCCGCCCCTCCCCCGGCTGCACCGTGACCGCCCGGGTCTCGCCGTCCTCGGTCTCCATCGTCAGGGTGAAGGAGCGCAAGCCCCGCGACAGGTCGGGTCCGAGCGGCAGTTCGAAGGCGCCATCCTCGAAGAGGGTGTGGGCGAGCGGCACCGGCCGGTCGCTGGTCTCGCCGATCAGGTGATCGAGGCTGTCACGCGCTGCCCCCGCCGTGCCGGCGTCGAGCCCCATCGCCGTCAGGATCGCCCGCTTGGTGTCGTCGCCGACCCGGTGGGTGTTGCCGGAGAGATCCCACCATTCCGAACCGATGCCGGCCGCCCGCGCCAATCGATCGAGACTGCGGGTATCGACCGGCTTGGCGCGCGCCGCTTCCGGGATCGGCTCCTCGACCACCACCGTCACCGAGCGTCCGTCGATGGCGAACTTGGCGCCGGAAATGGTTTCGCGATCGGGATGGGCGCTGTCGAGCGCCAGCCGCCAGCGATGGCCGGGGCGCGGATTGGGCGCCACGAATACCGCGACGCGCGGATCGGTCGACAGCACCACCGCCACCCGATCGACCACGCCGTCGTCGCCCGCGCCCGCCAGCACCGCGACGATGCGGAAGGTCTCCGGATCGAGCCAGTCGTGCGGCTCGAACAGGCGGCCGTCGACGGTGCGCCATTCGACGTCGGTCAGGCCGCTGTCGCCGACCGGCTCGCCGGTCAGCGGACGATCGTCGGTCAGGGCCGGATGGGCGCGGCGCAGCGCGATCAGCCTCGCGGTGAAGGCGGCGAGATCGGTGTCGCCGTGCGCCCAGTCGAGCCACGAGATCTCGTTGTCCTGGGCATAGGCGTTGTTGTTGCCGCGCTGGCTGCGGCCGAGTTCGTCGCCCATCGACAGCATCGGCGTGCCGCGCGAGGTCAGCAGCGTCGCGAGCAGCGCCCTGACGTCGCGACCGCGCGCCGCGACGACGCCCGGATCCTCGCTCGCTCCCTCGACGCCGTGGTTCCAGGAGTGGTTGGCGTCGGTGCCGTCGCGGTCGTCCTCGCCGTTGGCGCGGTTGTGCTTTCGCGCGTAGGAGACGAGATCGGCGAGGGTGAACCCGTCGTGAGCGGTGATGAAGTTGACCGAATCCGTCGCCCGCCGCCGCCGTGCCCCGCCGAAGACGTCGCCGGACCCGGCGAAGCGGGTCGCGACCTCCCCGACCAACCCTTCGTCGCCGCGCCAGAACCGCCGCATGCAGTCGCGCCACAGGTCGTTCCACTCACCCCATTTGGCCGGAAAGGCGCCGAGCCGATAGCCGCCCGGCCCGATGTCCCAGGGTTCGGCGACGTGGATCAGGTCGCGCAGCAACGGATCCTGCTCGAGCGCCGCGAGGAACGGCGCCCCGGAGTCGAACCCGTCGGCCTTGCGGCCGAGCGTGGTGGAGAGATCGTAGCGGAAGCCGTCGAACCCGCCCCTGAGCGCCGCCGTCCTGAGCGCGTCGAGCCCGAGGCGCATCACCGCCTGGCGATCGAGCGCCGGCACGTTGCCGCAGCCCGCGTCGTCGACGTAACGCGACGGATCCTCCGGCTTGAGGCGGTAGTAGAGGGCGTTGTCGATGCCGCGAAACGACAGGGTCGGGCCGAGATGGTCGCTCTCGCCGGTGTGGTTCAGCACCACGTCGAGGATCACCGAGATCCCGGCCTCGTGCAGCGCGTCGACCGCCCTCCGCACCTCCTCCCAACCGTCCGGCGCCAGACGCGGGTCCGGCGCCATCGGCGCGATCGGGTTGTAGCCCCAATAGTTGGTGAGCCCGAGGGGCGCCAGATGGCGTTCGTCGATGCCCGCCCAGATCGGCATGATCTCGACGGCGTCGACCCCGAGGCCGACGAGATGGGCGATCGCGGCCGGATGGGCGAGCCCGCCGAAGGTGCCGCGCAGATCGGGCGGGATCTCCGGATGGAGGCGGGTGAAGCCCTTGACGTGCATTTCGTAGATCACCCGATCGCGCGGCTTTCCGCGCGGGCGGATCACCGGCGGGATCGGCGCCGGTCCCTCGATGATGCCCTTGGGCACCGCCGCGGCGCTGTCGTGGTCGTCGTGGTCGGCCCCGCCGGCCCGGCGATCGAAGATCGAGGGATCGAGCCGGAACGGCCGATCGAGCCGGTGCGCATGGGGATCGACCAGGAGCTTCGCCGGGTTGAAGCGGTGCCCCTCTTCCGGCGCCCAGGGTCCGTGGACGCGCAGGCCGTAGCGCGTCCGCGCGGCGAGCCCGTCGATGCGGCCGTGGAAGACGTCGCCGGTGCGCTCCGGCAGCCGGATGCGCTCGATCTCGTGATTGCCGGTCTCGTCGAAGAGGCAGAAGTCGACGGCCGTCCCATGGGCCGAGACGACGGCGACATTGACGCCCTCACCGTCGTGGACGACGCCGAGAGGTTCCGGCGCGCCCGGGCCGATCATTCCGTGAAACATGCGATGCCCGTCCCCTCGACCGTTCGTCCCCCCCCCCGACGGAGCGCCTCAGCCGCCGCGCTCCGCCACCAGGGTTCGGTAGAGGGCGGCGTAGCGTGTCGCCGACCGCGCCCAGGAGACGTCGGTGCGCATGGCGTTCTTCATCATCCGCCGCCAGGTCGTCTGGTCCTCGTGGAGCAACGCCGCGCGCTGGACCGCGGCACGGAACATGTCGGCGTCGGGCGGCGAGAACATGATGCCGGTGCCGGTTCCCGCCTCGAGCGCCATCTCGTTGGCGTCGATGATCGTGTCGGCGAGCCCGCCGACTCGGGTGACCAGCGGAATGGCGCCATAGCGCAGCGCGCAGAGCTGGGTGAGCCCACAGGGCTCGAAGCGCGACGGCACCATCAGCACGTCCGATCCCGCCTGGATCTGATGGGCGAGGCTCTCGTCGTAACCGACGACGCAGGCGATCCGGCCGGGGTGGGCCGTGGCGGCGCGGCGGAAGCCGTCGGTGAGATCCCGGTCGCCCGAACCGACCAACGCCAGTTGGCCGCCGGTCGCCAGGATCGTCTCGATGCTGTCGAGCACCATGTCGAGGCCCTTCTGCCACGACAGGCGGCTGACCACGCCGAAGACCATCGCCCGACGATCGACCCTGAGGCCCATCCGCCGCTGCAGCGCCGACTTGTTGGGCCGTCGCGACGACGGCGTCGCGGCGTCGTAGTGGGAGGCGACGAGCGGGTCGGTCGCCGGGTTCCAGACCTCGGTGTCGATGCCGTTGAGAATGCCCGAGACCACCCCGGCGCGCCCGGCGAGCAATCCCGAGAGCCCCATGCCGCCCTCGCCCGAACGGATCTCGGCGGCATAGGTCGGCGACACGGTGGTCACCCGGTCGCTCATCCTGAGCGCCGCCTTCAGGAACCCGATGGTGTCGTAATACTCGACCCCGTCCACCGCCCAGGCATGGGCCGGCAGGCGCAACTCGTGCAGCATCTCCTTCGGGTACTGACCCTGGAAGGCGAGGTTGTGGACGGTGGCGACGGTGCCCGGGCGCTTGCGTCCGTCATATTCGAGATAGGCGGCGGTGAGGCCGGTCTGCCAGTCGTGGGTATGGACCACCGAGGGTTTGAAGCCCCCTGCCCCGGCGAGCCCGATCTCGGCGCCGATCTTGGCCAGCGCCGCGAAGCGGAAGGGATTGTCCAGCCAGTCGACCCCTTCCGAATCGCTGTAGGGATTGCCCGGCCGATCGAAGAGATGGGGGGCATCGACGACGAAGAGGTCGAGCCCCTTCGCCCGCCCCATCAGCACCCGCGCCGCGCCGCCGAAGAGATTGGCGACCTTCATCACCACCTTCGGCTTCTCCAGCGCGGCGATCACCGCCGGATAGCCCGGGACCAGCGTCCGCATGGCGACGCCCTCCCGAGCGAGCGCGCCCGGAAGGGCTCCGGCGACGTCGGCGAGGCCCCCGGTCTTGACGAGCGGAAAGATCTCCGAGACGACCGACAGGACTTCGAGTGCCGACATGCGACCGCCCCTCACTTGGCCAAGAGATCGATCATCGGCTGCGTGATCAGGCAGATGCCCTTCTCCGTCCGTCGAAAGCGCAGCGCGTCGAGCTCGGGATCCTCGCCCACCACCAGCCCGTCGGGGATCGTGGTGCGAGCATCGACCACGACGTTGGTCAGCCGGCATCCGCGCCCCACCGAGGTCTGCGGCAGGATCACCGTGTTCTCCACCCGGCTGTAGGAATTGATCCTGACCCCGGTGAACAGCAGCGACCGCTTGAGGAAGGCGCCCGAGACGATGCACCCGCCCGACACCAACGAGGAGACCGCCGAGCCGCGCCGTCCGTCGATGTCGTGGACGAATTTCGCCGGCGGCGTGATCTCGCCGTAGGTCCAGATCGGCCAGTCGCCGTCGTAGAGATCGAGTTCCGGCACCACGTCGGTCAGATCGATGTTGGCCTCCCAATAGGCGTCGACCGTGCCGACGTCGCGCCAATAGGGCACCGATTCCTGGCGCGAGCGGACGCAGGACCTCGAGAAGTGGTGGGCCACCGCCTTCCCGTGCTTGACGATGTAGGGAATGATGTCCTTGCCGAAGTCGCGGGCCGAATGGGGATCGGCGGCGTCGCGCTCGAGCTGATCCCACAGGAACTGCGCCTCGAAGACGTAGATGCCCATCGAGGCCAGCGCCTTGTCGGGCTTGCCCGGCATCGGCGGCGGATCCTTGGGTTTCTCCATGAAGGCGATGACCCGGTCGCGCTCGTCGACGTGCATGACGCCGAACGCGGTGGCTTCCTCGCGCGGCACCTCGTGGCAGCCGATGGTCACGTCGGCGCCCTGCTCGACGTGCTGCTGCAACATCTTCTCGTAGTCCATCTTGTAGATGTGATCACCCGCCAGGATGATCATGTATTTCGGCCCGCTGTCGCGGATGATGTCGAGGTTCTGCCACACCGCGTCGGCGGTGCCGGCGTACCACGCCTCCTCCGAGACCCGCTGCGAGGCCGGCAGGATGTCGAAGATCTCGTTGCGTTCGGGCCTGAGGAAGTTCCAGCCACGCTGGAGATGGCGGATCAGCGAGTGCGCCTTGTATTGGGTGGCGACGCCGAAGCGGCGGATTCCGGAATTCAGCGCGTTGGAGAGCGCGAAGTCGATGATCCGCGACTTGCCGCCGAAATAGACCGCCGGCTTGGCGCGGCGATCGGTCAGTTCCAGGAGCCGCGATCCGCGTCCGCCGGCGAGCACATAGGCCATGGCGTAACGCGACAGTGGCGCGGAGGAACTCTGCTTGGCGGCGCTGCCCTTCGGCATGGTGTTCATGTATCCCTCCTCCCGTTTCTCGTTGTTCGATGCGGCTCAGTCGCCTTCGTATTCGAAGATGACCGTCGCCAGCGGCGGCACCAGGATCTCCGCCGATGCGGGCATCCCGTGACTCTCCTCGAGATGAGCGCGGATCTCGCCGCCGTTGCCCAGATTGGAGCCGCCGTAGCAGGCGGCGTCGGTGTTGACGACCTCGCGCCACCGCCCCGCCAGCGGAAAGCCGAGCCGATAGGGCCCGCGTGGCATCGGCGTGAAGTTGGAGATCACCACCAACGGCTTGTCGCCCCATTCGCCGAAACGGGCGAAGGCGAAGACCGACTGGTCGCGGTCCTCCACCACGATCCAGCGGAACCCCTCCTGTTCGCAGTCGCGCGCATGCAGCGCCGGCGACGCGCGATAGGCGCGATTGAGATCACGCGTCAGGTTCTGCAGCCCCTTGTGCTCGGGGTAGTCGGTCAGGTGCCAGTCGAGCCCACGGTCGTGGTTCCATTCCGACCACTGACCGAACTCCTGCCCCATGAACAGCAGCTTCTTGCCGGGATGGCCCCACATGAAGCCGTAATAGGCCCTGAGTGCCGCGAACTTCTGCCAGTGATCGCCCGACATCTTGCCGATCAACGATCCCTTGCCGTGCACCACCTCGTCGTGGCTGAGCGGCAGCACGAAGTTCTCGGCGAAGGCGTAGAGCAGGCCGAAGGTCAGCTGGTCGTGGTGCCAGCGGCGATGGATCGCCTCGCGCGACATGTAGTCGAGCGTGTCGTGCATCCAGCCCATGTTCCACTTGAAGCCGAAGCCCAGGCCGCCGGCATAGACCGGCTGCGACACGCCCGGCCATGCGGTCGATTCCTCGGCGATGGTGATCGCCCCGTCGCCGCGCCCGTAGACCAGTTCGTTGACCCGGCGGATGAAGGCCACCGCTTCGCGATTGTCGCGGCCGCCGTCCTCGTTGGGCAGCCACTCGCCGTCCTTGCGCGAATAGTCGAGGTAGAGCATCGAGGCGACCGCATCCACCCTGAGGCCGTCGACGTGATAGCGGTCGAGCCAGAACAGCGCGTTGGCGGCGAGGAACGACACCACCTCGGCCCGGCCGAAGTCGTAGATCGCGGTGTTCCAATCGGGATGGAAGCCGCGCCGGGGATCGGAGTGCTCGTAGAGCGGGCCGCCGTCGAATTCGCGAAGCCCGTGCTCGTCGGTGGGGAAATGCGCCGGCACCCAGTCGAGGAAGACGCCGAGGCCGGCGACGTGCGCCTTGTCGACGAACCGGGCGAAACCGGCGGGATCGCCGTGGCGCCGCGTCGGCGCGAACAGCCCGATCGGCTGATAGCCCCACGAGGCGTCGAGCGGATGTTCACTGATCGGCAGCAGTTCCACATGGGTGAAACCGAGGTCGACCACATAAGGGATCAGCCGCTCGGCGAGTTCGTCCCAGGTGAGGAACCGCCCCCACTCCTCCCGCCCCCAGGATCCGAGATGGACCTCGTAGATCGACATCGGGCGCCGGCGGTCGTCGCCCGGCCGGGCCGCCATCCAGGCCTCGTCGTTCCACTGGAAGTCGTCGATCCGCGCCACCACGGACGCGGTGGAGGGCCGCATCTCGCCGGCGAAGCCGAGCGGATCGGCCTTGAGCGGCAGCAACCGGCCGTCGGCCGAGACGATCTCGTATTTGTAGGCCGTGCCGACGGCGACGGCGGGCGCGAAGATCTCCCAGATGCCGCTGTCGATGCGCTTGCGCATCTGGTGGCGTCGCCCGTCCCAGGCGTTGAAGTCGCCGACCACCGAGACGCGGGCGGCGTTCGGCGCCCAGACCGCGAAATTGACGCCCTCGACACCCTCGTGGGTCATCACCTGGGCGCCGAGCCGCTCATAGAGCCTCCGGTGGGTGCCCTCGATCAAGAGATGGTCGTCGATCGCTCCCAACACCGGGCCGAAGGAATAGGGATCGACCAGTTCCCACGAGGCGGTGCGGTTCGACGCCGCGAGCCGATAGGCCGGCCGGCCGACCACCCCCGCCCAGGGCTCCACCACGCCCTCGAAGAAACCGGCGTCGTCGCGCCGCTCGAGCTTGGCGAGAACCACGCCCTCGAGGTCGATCACCGCCAGGAACTCGGCGTGGGGCACGAAGGCGCGGACCACCGGTGCCGCCCGGATGCCGTGCCGCCCGAGAACGGCGAAGGGATCCCCGTGACGCCCGGCGACGATCGCCTCCACGTCAGATTGCGCCGCCTTCCAGACCCGGTCGCTCATCGCGTCCCCCGCTGGCGGCACGCCGCGGCACCGACACGGTGCCGCCGACGTCGACCGCTTCATTCCCTTACCGCCGACCAGAGGTCGGCGGAAGCCGTCGGGCCGCCGGATATCGCGCGATCAGCCCGAGATCGGGTGGACCGGGACGTTCCAGATGTCCTCGGCGTATTCGGAGATCGTCCGATCCGACGAGAACCAGCCCATGTGGGCGGTGTTGAGCGCCGCCGAACGGCGCCACGCCGCCTTGTCCCGCCACTTGCGGAACACGGCTCGCTGCGTCGCATAGTAGCTCTCGAAGTCCGCCGTCACCATGAAGTAGTCGTGATAGGTCAGGGCGTCGACCAGGGGCTTGTACCGATCGGGTTCGCCCGGAGAGAACACACCAGAACCGATCGCGTCGAGAACCTCGGCCAGAATCGACGACTTGGCGATGGTCTCGCGCCCCTCGATCCCCAGCGCCCGGCGCTCGTCCACCTCCTGCGCGGTCAAGCCGAAGATGAAGATGTTGTCGTCGCCGACATGCTCCTTCATCTCGACGTTGGCGCCGTCGAGGGTGCCGATGGTCAAGGCCCCGTTGAGGCCGAACTTCATGTTGCCGGTGCCCGAGGCCTCCATCCCCGCCGTCGAGATCTGCTCGGAGAGATCCGCCGCCGGGATGATCTGCTCGGCCAGACTGACGTTGTAGTTGGGCAGGAAGACCACCTTCAACAGGCCGCGCAGCGTCGGGTCGGTGTTGACCACCTTGGCGACGTCGTTGGCGAGCTTGATGATCAGCTTGGCCTGGGCGTAGGAGGCCGCCGCCTTGCCGGCGAAGATCTTCACCCGGGGGATCCAGTCGCGCGTCGGCTGCGCCCGCATGGCGTCGTAGACGGCGACCGTCTCCAGGATGTTGAGCAGCTGGCGCTTGTATTCGTGGATGCGCTTGATCTGCACGTCGAAGAGCGCGTTGGGGTCGACCTTGACCTCCAGCCGATCGAGGATCACCCGCGCCAGCCGCTGCTTGTTGGCGAGCTTGACCGCCGCGAACTTCTCCTGGAAGGCGGCGTCGTCGACGAAGGCCGCGAGCTTGGGCAGTTCACGCTCGTCGTCGAGCATCTTCGGCCCGATCGTCTCCACCAACAGGTTCTTCAGCCCCGGGTTCGACTGATGCAGCCAGCGCCGGAAGGTGATGCCGTTGGTCTTGTTGACGATCCGGCCCGGATAGGCGGCGTTGAGATTGCGGAAGACGGTGACCTTCATCAGGTCTGAATGCAGCGCCGAGACGCCGTTGACCTTGTGGGAGCCGAGATAGGCGAGATGGCCCATCCTGACCCGCCGGCCGCCCTGCTCGTCGATGATCGACAGCGACGACAGGACCCCGCCGTCGATGTCCTCGCGCTTCTTCAGCGCGTCGAGATGCAGCGCGTTGATCATATAGATGATCTGCATGTGGCGCGGCAGCAGCCGTTCGAGCAGCGGCACCGGCCAGGTCTCGAGCGCCTCGGGCAGAAGCGTGTGGTTGGTGTAGGAGAAGGTCTCCACCGTCATCTTCCACGCCGCATCCCATTCGACGTCGTGGATGTCGACCAGGATGCGCATCAACTCCGCCACCGCGATCGCCGGATGGGTGTCGTTGAGCTGGATCGCCACCTTGTCCGGGAGCGACTTGATGTCGGCGTGCTGGTTGACGTGGCGGCGGATCAGATCCTGGAGCGAGGCGGAGGCGAAGAAGAACTCCTGCCTGAGGCGCAGCTCCTGGCCCGCCGGCGTCGCATCCGACGGATAGAGCACCTTGGAGATCGCCTCGGCCTTGACGCGGGCCGCCGCGGCGCCGACGTGGTCGCCGCGATTGAAGGCGTCGAGACGCAGGGGATCGGATGCCTTGGCCGACCACAGACGCAGGGTATTGACGTGATGGCCGCGCCAACCGGCGATCGGCGTGTCGTAGGCGACCGCCAGCACCGTCTCCATCGGCCGCCATTCGTGGCGGACGGTGCCGTCGCGATCGGTCATCGCCTCCACCCGACCGCCGAAGCCGATCGGATAGGCCGCCTCCGGCCGCGGAAATTCCCAGGGATTGCCCGAGGCGAGCCAGTCCTCGGGATATTCGAGTTGCCAGCCGTCCTTGATGCGCTGGCGGAACAGGCCGTGGTCGTAGCGGATGCCGTAGCCGTAGGCCGCGATCGACAGCGTCGCCATGCTCTCCATGAAGCAGGCGGCCAGACGCCCGAGACCGCCGTTGCCCAGCGCCGCGTCGGGTTCGACCTCCTTCAGCAGATCGAGATCGATCCCGAGTTCGCAAAGCGCGGCGCGCACCGTCTCGGTCATCTCGAGATTGCCCATGGCGTCGAACAACAGACGCCCGATCAGGAACTCGAGGCTGAGGTAATAGACCCGCTTGTCGTCGTTCTGGTAGGTCTTGGTGGTGGAGGCGACCCAACGGTCGACCGCCTCGTCGCGCACCGCCAGCGCGGTGGCGACGAACCAGTCGTGGGTGCTCGCCGCCACGGGGTTTTTGCCGACGGCATATTTCAGCTTCTCGATGATCGCCTCGCGAACCGAGGCCACGCGTTCGGACATCTGCGCGGTGCCCGCGCTGGCGGACATCTGCGCGGTGCCCGCGCTGGCGGACGTCTTCGCGGCGCCCGCGCTGGATTCGACTACCGGTAGGTTCATCGTGCTCGATCCTCCTGAGGCGCCGCTCGAAGAGAACCGTCGCGCGTCGTCGGCGACTCCCGGTCCTCACCCTTGCGGCATCGATGCCATGGTTCGAGCCGAGAAAGCAATTCCGATGCCGCGCGACGCGAGTCGAAAAGTCGACCGAGCCCGAACCGCTCGCCGGCCTCCGCCCGGCCGGCCGCGCCGACACGACGTCGCATCCCGACCCGGTTGGCGAAAGCCTCGCCGACGGTCGATCGAACGGCGGTCGGCTCGTCGCCGCCCGTGATCAGGCGGGATCGCGATCGACCTCGCCGACCCGGCGCGCGCCGGCCGCCTTCCAGCGCGAAAGGAAGGAGAAGGCCTCCCCCATCAGATGCGGCGTATGCCGCCCGGGCGACAGGTGCATGGCGAGATCGAAATATTCCTCGAGCGCCGGCCGCCAGTCGGGATGGGCGCAATTCTCGATGATCACCTTGGCCCGCGCCTTGGGGCTGAGACCGCGGAGATCGGCCATGCCCTGTTCGGTGACGATCACCTGGACGTCGTGCTCGGTGTGGTCGACGTGGGTGACCATCGGCACGATGCACGAAATCGCGCCACCCTTGCGTACCGACGGGGTCATGAAGATCGAGGTATAGGCATTCCTGGCGAAGTCGCCCGAGCCGCCGATGCCGTTCATGATCGCCGTGCCGGCGATATGGGTGGAATTGACGTTGCCGTAGATGTCGGCCTCGACCATGCCGTTCATGGCGATGATGCCGAGGCGACGGATCACCTCCGGATGGTTGGAGATGTCCTGCGGCCGCAGGATGATGCGCTCGCGATAGAAGTCGACGTCGTCGAGGAATTCCTTCATCGCCGCGTCGGAGAGCGACAGCGCGGTCGCCGAGGCCATCGACAGCTTACCGGAGCGCAGGAGGTGCAGCATGCCGTCCTGGAGCACTTCGGTATAGGCGGTCATGTCGGTGAACTTGCCCGTCTCGAGCCCGGCCATCACCGCGTTGGCGATGTTGCCGACGCCCGACTGCAACGGCAGCAGGTTCTTCGGCATGCGCCCGTGACGCACCTCGCATTCGAAGAAGTCGAGGATGTGCCCGGCGATCGCCTGGGAGACCTTGTCCGGCGGCGAGAATTCGGTGTTGCGGTCGGGCGCGTGGGTCTCGACGATCGCCACGATCTTGGAGGGATCGCAGCGGAAATAGGGCTCGCCGATGCGGTCGCCGACGTTGACCAGCGGGATCGGCTTCCGGTTCGGCGGCCGCTCGGTATAGGCGTAGATGTCGTGCATCCCGTCGAGCGCCGACGTCTGCCACGAGTTGACCTCGAGGATGATGTGGTCGGCCATGTCGAGCCAAGTCTCGTTGTTGCCGACCGACGAGGAGGGGATCAGGGATCCGTCCTCGCGAATGCCCGAGACCTCGATCACCGCGAAGTCGAGGTGGCCGAGGAAGCCGAACCAGGCGTATTGCGCCACATGGGAGAGGTGGATGTCGGTGTATTCCATCTCGCCGGCGTTGATGCGGCGGCGGCAGATCGGGTCCGACTGATAGGGCAGCCGCATCTCGATGGCGTTGACCTTGGCCAGCGCCCCGTCGAGTTCCGGCGCCGTCGAGGCGCCCGTCCACAAGGAGATCTTGAAGGGGTCGCCGTGGCGGTGGCTCGCGTCGATCCGCTGCGCCAGTTCGAGCGGCACCTCCTTGGGATGACCCGACCCGGTGAACCCGCTCATGCCGATGCGCGCGCCCGAGGGGATGAGCGCGGCGGCCTCGGTGGCCGTCATGATCTTGGAGCGAAGCGCCGGACAAAGGACGCGCGAAAAGGCGGGGACGGCATTCATGGGCGAGAGGCCTTCTGACGTTCGGTATTGCGGCACGCCGTCGTCGTGAGTGTCGGCGTGAGGCATCACACGGTTGGGAATCGAGCCCGGTTCGGCAGCTGTGCGGTTCGCGGATGCGTTACGCCTGTGTGCACCGCAACGATAGTCCGAAGAAAAACGTGCGGATTTACCGCTCTCGTCCCGATCCTTCATCCCGCCGGCAAGTCTAACAGCTTGAGATGAATAAAGGATGAGCTTCAGATGGGCTCGCCCGTCGGCAAATTCCAACCCCTCACGGATGCATGTCTGTGCAGTCAGCCATGCCGAAATGCAGACACGACCCAGAGCCGGGCGATCGGCACGCCGAAACCCGCCCGGACGCGTCGCGTATCCGGACGGGCATTGCGAACCTACATGAAGATTGTGTCAACCGAACTTGTAGAGCACGCCGAAACCGCCGCGCGGATAGTTCCACTCGACCTCGCCCGAGGCCTCGCACAGAACGCGGCAGGTGCCGCATTCCATGCAGCCGTCGGGGGTGATCTCGACCTGCCCCTTCTCGTTCTGCTCGTAGCACTTGGCCGGGCAGACCGTGGTCAGCGCCAGCAGCGCCGGGCTCGGCTTGTCGTGGGCGCGCACCTTGATGTGCGGCTTGCCGGCGTCGACCAGATAGCGGTTCTGGAACAGCTTGTCCTCGACGCGAACTTCCGTGGCGACCGTCATGGTTCCGTCCTCCGATGACTGGTTCGGCCGACCGGGTCTGGACCCTGCCGCCGAGGCGTTTGTCGGCTTTGCGACCGGGCGCGCCGGTCGGATCGTGCAATGCGAGATCCATGCCGACCGCGCCGAGCGCGGCCGGTCTCCCTCACCGCCAGGCGAAGGCGAGCTTCACCGCGTCGGAGATCAGGCCGAGGCGCGAGCGCGTCTCGATGAAGGCGCGGCTGGTCTTCTTCTCCTTCTCCAGCTTCGGCGTGCCGTCGACGCGCAGGAAGTTCTGCGCCGCTTGGCTGACGAGTTGCGGGTAGGAGTTGAAGAAGTTGGCCGAATTGGTGTGAAGAAGCGCCGGCATGTCCTTGTACTTCTTCAGGTCCTTCATCAGGAACGAGGCGTCCAGCAGCTCCTTGTAGAGCTTCAGGTGCTCCTTCGTCATCGGATCGCGCGCCGCCTTGATGCGGTGGATCGCCTCGCCCGCGAGCCGGCCCGAGGTCATGGCGAGGTTGGAGCCCTCGCGATGAATGGCGTTGTTGAAGTGGGCGGCGTCGCCCACCACCACCCAGCCGTCGCCGAAGAGCTGCGGGATTTCCTTGTAGCCACCCTCGGGGATGAGGTGGGCGGCGTATTCCTTACATTCCGACCCGGCGATCAGCGGCGCGATCGAGGGGTGCTTCTTGAACTCCTCGAGCAGCCCGTAGGGGCTCTCCTTGGTCGCGGCGAAGTCCGACACCAGACAGCCGAGACCGACGGAGATGCTCTCCTTGTTGGTGTAGAGGAAGCCGAGCCCGGTCATGCCCTTGGAGAAGGTGCCGACCATCTCGATGACGACGCCCTCGTCGCCCTTGACGTTGAAGCGGCTCTCGATGGTCTCGGCCGGCAGGAAGTGCATCTCCTTGACCGCCAGCGCCACCGTCTCCGGCTTGGGCGACGTCCGCAGGCCCGAGCGCGGCCCGAGCAACCCGTTGACGCCTTCCGCCAACACCACCACGTCGGCGAACACCGCCCCGCCCTTGCGGTCGGTCTTGACGCCGAGCACCTTGCCCTGGTCGTTCTGGATCAGCTCGGTGACCGTGGTCTCGGTCAGGAGCGTCACGCCGATGTCGCGGCACTTGCGCGAGAACCACTTGTCGAACTGCGCCCGGACGATGGTGTAGCGGTTGGGCTTGTCCTCGTTGAAGTCCTCGGAGCGGTAGTGCATGCCGGTGTGGGACTTGTCGTCCATCATCCAGAACCGCTGTTCGACGAGGTGACGCTCCAGCGGCGCGTCCTCGCGGAAGTCGGGGATGATCTTCTCCAGCATCGACGCGTACATGATCGCGCCCTGGACGTTCTTCGAACCCGGATATTCGCCGCGCTCGAGCTGCAGCACCTTGAGGCCGCGCGACGCCATGGTGTAGGCGCAGGCGTTGCCCGCCATGCCGGCCCCGATCACGATCGCATCGAACTTTTCTTCGATCATCGTCTCTCTCCTCGAACTTCCGTGCGATCAGCCGGCGAGCTTGTCGCGGTTGTGGGGCGAGAGGCGGCGGGTGAACGCCTCGGTGAGGGCGGGCAGGAAGCGCAGCGCGTCGGTGACCACGCCGACATGGGCGAAGTCGAAGATCGGGGCGTTCCTGTCGGTGTTGATGGCGACGATCATGTCGGCGCCCTCGACGCCGACCCGGTGCTGGATCGCCCCCGAAATGCCGGCGGCGATGTAGAGCTTCGGCCGGATGGTCTTGCCGGTCTGGCCGATCTGACGCTCCGCCGGCATCCAGCCCTTCTGGACGATCGGCCTGGAGCAGCCGTATTCGGCGCCGAGCGACTTGGCGAGGTTCTTCACCAACTGCATGTTCTCGATCGCGCCCAGCCCCAGCCCGCCGGCGACGACGATGTCGGCATAGGCGAGGTTGACCTTGCCGGCCTCGCGATCGGCGACGAAGTCGAGGATCTTGGTGACGATGTCCGCTTCCGCCATGTCGAGCGGATGGGTCACCACCTTGCCGATCGGCTTCTCCATCCGCTTCGGCATCGACATGACGCGCGGCCGGATCGTCGCCATCTGCGGCCGGAAGTTCAGGGTGTAGATGGTGCACAGAAGCGAGCCGCCGAAGGTCGGCCGGGTCGCCGCGAGCGACTTGTCGGCGTCGACCGCCAGTTCGGTGCAGTCGGCGGTGAGGCCGGTGAGCAGCGTCGTCGCCACCGAGCCGGCGAGATCGCGGCCGAGCGTCGTGGCGCCGAGCAGCAGGATCTCCGGCTTGTAGGTGTTGACCAGGTCGGTCAGCCCCTTGGAGAACGGCTCGTTGCGATAGTCGGCGAGCAGCGGGTCCTCCATCAGGTAGACCAGGTCCGCGCCATGGGCGAAGGTCTCGGCGATGGCGTGGTTCGTCCCCTCGCCCTTCGGCCCGAGGATGGCGCCGGCGAGTTCGACGCCGAGTTGGTCGGCGAGCTTGCGGCCCTCTCCGAGCAATTCGTAGGAGACGGGATGGACCACCCCGCGCTCGACCTCGATGAACACCCAGACGCCGTGATAGGCCTTGAAGTGTTCGGAGAGCTCCTTCTTCATGCCGGCGCGGCCGGCGGCGGGAGCGGGGGCGGGTGTGGCGGGTGCGTTCGTCATGGGGTCCCTCCCGTTCCTCAGAGCGTCTGATGCAGGTCGACGAGTTCGGTCTCGAGCGCCGGCAGCGTGCCGAAGATCTGCTCGATCAAGGCGTCGGCGGTATCCCTCGGCGCCGGCTGGATCTCGATCAGCTTGGCCTTCTCGGCCCGCGCCGACGGCGCGAACACCCGCTTGACCACCGTCGGCGAACCGCGCAGGCCGCATTTGAGGATGTCCTCGATGCCGGCATCCTTGGCCGACCACACCACCAACTGCGCCCGCGCCGCACGCAGCGCGTCGGCCATGGTGCCGCGGCGCATGTCGTTGGTGCCCTCGAGCATGGTGATCAGCACCGGCAGCCGGGTCTCCAGCACCTGCACGCCGCCCTCCGAGCGCCGCTCGACCTTGATCCGCCGACCCGCGAGATCGAGCTCGGCGATCTTCGAGACGTAGGTCAGTTGCAACAGGCTCTGCCGCTTGGCGATGCCGGGGCCGACCTGGGCGGTGTCGCCGTCGATGGTCTGCTTGCCGGTGAAGACGATGTCGGGGGCGCCGTAGACCTCGCCGATCTTGGCGATCGCCTGGGCCAGCGCGAAGGAGGTGGCGAGCGTGTCGGAACCGGCGAAGAAGCGGTCGGTCAAGAGCACCGCTCGGTCGGCGCCGAAGGTCAGCGCCTTGCGCAAGCTGTCCTCGGCCATCGGCGGGCCCATGGTCAGAACCGTGACCTCGCCGCCGTGCTTGTCCCGGAGCCTGAGCGCCTCTTCCAGCGCGAACAGGTCATAAGGGTTGATGATCGTCGGCACGCCCTGGCGCATGATCGTGTTGGTCACGGGATGCACGCGGATCTGTGCCGAATCCGGAACCTGCTTGATGCAGACGACGATGTGCATGTCGCCTCTCCTCGAAATCGTTGCGCCGGTCGCCGTGGGTCGGTGGACCGGCCTCGCCCTTCTCTCAGCACGGCTCGTGCCAACCGGAGAAACGGCGGATTTCCGAGGATTTCAGGAGGTATACGGGATTTCCCTCAGCGCGACGCGGCGCGACAATCATGACGGACCTGTCGGAAAGCCGACAGCACGCGGGCGTCGTTCACCGACGCCGCGCGTCGGCGATCGCCTGGCGGAAGCCGTCGGCGTCGAGGACGCCGCCGAAGACGAAGGAGCCGATGACGAAGGCCGGCGTGCCGGGGAAGCCGAAGCCTTCCGCTTGGGCTCCGTTGCGCGCCACCAGGGCGTCGAAGGCGGCCCCGTCGGCCTTCATGTCGGCCTCGAGCCGGGCGCGGTCGATCTTCGCCGCCTTCAACACCGCCTCGACCCGGGCGTCCGTCGGCCGCCCCTCGATCGCCATCAGCCCGTCGTGGACCTTGCCCAACCGATCCTGCCGGCGCGCGCTCCACGTCATCCGCGCCGTCTTCTCCGACATCTTGCCGAAGATCGGCCAGTCCTTGAGCAGCACCGCGACGCGGCCGTCGGCCTTCACCACGTCCATCATCACCGGCTCGACCTTCTTGCAGTAGGGGCACTGGTAGTCGAACCACATGGCGATGGCGACGTCGCCCTTCGGGTTGCCGAGCACCGGCACGGCGGCATCGGCGAAGACCTCCTCCGGGGTGGTGGCGAAGGCGTCGCGGCCGAGGTATGGGAGGGCGGCGCCGGCGGCGAGAACTCCCAGCACATGACGGCGCGTGGGACGGAAAGCGGCGTGTCGGGGATCTGACATCGGATCAACTCGGGTTCTGGAGGGAGCGACACTCTAGGATGCCCCTCCCCCAGTAACCACTGACGATGGCGTGACGCTGCCGTGAGCGAGCGCCGATCAGGCGGCGGAGCGCATCGCCGCGACCTCCTCGGCCGACGTGCCGGCGATCGCCGAGATCTCGTCCCAGCGCGACAGGAAGGCGGCGACGCAGGCCGGATCGAAATGCCGGCCGGCATTCTCCTCGACAAAGGCGCGCGCCCGCTCGAGCGACCAGGCCTCCTTGTAGGGGCGTCGCGACATCAGCGCGTCGAAGACGTCGGCGATTGCCGCGATACGACCCGAAATCGGAATGCCCTCGCCGGAAAGCCGATGCGGATAGCCGGTTCCGTCCCATTTTTCGTGATGACTGACCGCGACGTCCGCCGCCATGCGGATGAGCCGCGATTCCGAGCCCTTGAGGATGGACCAGCCGGCCAACGCATGGGTCTCCATGATGGCGCGCTCTTCCGGCGTCAGGGGCCCCGGCTTGAAGAGGATCTGATCGGGGATGGCGACCTTGCCGATGTCGTGCATCTGCGACGCGATTTCGACGAGATGACAGTCCTCCTCGGACATGCCGAGCGCTTCCGCGACGATCCCGCTGATGCGCGACATGCGGACGATGTGATCGCCGGTCTCGTTGTCGCGCCGTTCCGTCGCTCGCGACAGGCGCCAGACGATCTCCCTTTCGCGCGCCACCAGTTCGGCCTTCTTCCGCGACACCTCGTCGTCGAGCAGTTCGGCCCGAAAAGCGAGTTCCTCTTGCGCCTCGTTCATCAGTTTCAGATTGGCGAAATCGAGCGCCTCCCGCTGTCGACGCAACTCTTCGGCCTCGGCGAGATGATCGCGGAAGACGACCAGTGCCTTCGCCATGCAGCCGACCTCGTCGCTCCGCTCGAGGCTGGGGACGGGGGTCGAGAGGTCACCGTCGGCCACCGATCGCATCGCCCGGGTGAGGCGATCGACCGCGCGCGCCGTGCCGAAGCCGAAGTGAAACCAGACCGCCGCGCCGACGACCACCGTGAAGAGGCCCAGAAGAAGCACACCGGAGACCGCGTCGCGGTAGGCGACGCCCGCCCGGCGCGAGGCCTCCGCGATGGCGCCGTCGAGAATCTCGATCTCTCGGGTCAGTTTGCCGACGGCGCCGAGAAAGAGATCGCGCGCCTCCTCGATCGCTACCCCCGCGGCGAGCTTGTCGCCACGCCGGCTCGCTGCGAGCGCCTCTTCCTGACGCAGCAGGAAGACACCCCAATCGTCGAGGAACGCCTGCCAGGCCTGCCTCTCCCGATCATCGGAGAGCAGACGCTCGATGTGGGCAAAGCGTGTGGCGATCTCCTTCGTCGCCGTGTCGAGTTGGCCGTCGATTTCCTGCTCCTGCTCGGGCGAGGTGGCGGCGGCGTGGCGTGAGGCGCGCAGCCGATAACGCGTCGCCTCGAGACCGATCTCGCCCATGAGCCGGATCGACGGTATCAGGTCGGTGGCCTGTTCGAGCGAGGCGCTGCGCGCATCCGCGAGCATTCGCAGGCTCACCAGAGCCTGGGCCACCGACAATCCGATCAATGGCACGATCCCGATCGTCAGGGACGTGCGAAGCGATAGTCGCATCGCTCTCCTCCGTCGCTTCCCCGGCCTCGGAACGATGCGGGCCGGTCGACGCGGAAGGATGAAACTTTTCGCGTTAATTTCTCCCTAATGCACAAGTCGAGGCCGTGACGAGGAAGTCGAGTCGGCGGACCGGTACCGCCGAACCGGTCGCAGATTCCCGATATTCTTAAGGAACTCCAACGGGAATCGACGAATTGACGGCGAAATCGGCCGGTGAGCTATGCCACGACGTCAGTCCTTGACGGGGATCGGCTGTAGGATCTCGTCGAAGTCGATGAAGGCCTCGCCGGGCTTCACCGGGCGCGACGGGTCGTGATCCTTCAGCACCTTGAACACCCGCTCTTTCAAAGGCGACGAGGTGACGAAGTCCTCGTAGGCGCGTTCCAGGAAGGAATGGCAGCGCGCCGCGATCACCCGATCCGGCATGCCCTCGAAGTCCTCGGTGGCGAGGTACTGGCCCATCCGCTTCAGGATGTGCAGCCGCGCCGACGACAACACCTTGGGGTCGAATTTGACCTTGAGTTCGGCGAAGAAGTCCTCGGCCGACGAACAGGCTCTCAGGCGCGGCAGGATGTCGGCGATCACCACCGCGTCCTCGATCGAACAACTGCTCATGGGGGATACTCCTCTCGGGGTCCTTGCGCCCGCCGCCGGGTCAGGGCGCGGCGGGCCGATCCGCGGTGACGGGGGGCGAGGGCGCGGCCGGCGGGGTGGCGGGCCGCACGTCGAATTCGACCGTCGGCGTCGGCCGGCCGGAGAGATGGGCGAGCCGCATTTCGAGGAAATCGATGCGGTCGACCAGCGCCGAGATCGCCTCGCCGACCGGGTCGGGCATCAGGTGATGCTCGAGGTCGATGCGCCCGCCGATGATCCGGCGATCGGCCGTCGCCTTGACCACCCGGCCGGGAATACCGACCACCGTCATCTCCGGCGCGACATCCTCGATGACGACGGAATTGGCGCCGATCCGCGCCCCCGCCCCCACCGTGATCGGCCCGAGGATCTTGGCCCCGGCCCCGACCAGCACGCCGTTCTCCAGCGTCGGATGGCGCTTGCCCGGCGTCCACGAGACGCCGCCGAGCGTCACCCCGTGATAGAGCGTCACGTCGTGACCGACGATCGCCGTCTCGCCGACGACGACGCCGGCCCCGTGATCGATGAAGAAGCGGCGGCCGATGGTGGCGCCGGGGTGGATGTCGACATTGGTCAGGAAGCGCCCGAGCCACGACAGGAAGCGGGCGGCGAAGCGATGGCCCCGCGTCCACAGGGCGTGCGCCAGGCGATGCCAGACGATGGCATGGACGCCCGGATAGGTCAGCACGATCTCGGCGGTGAAGCGGGCGGCCGGATCGCGCGCCTTCACGCAGGCGACGTCCTCGCGGATCATCGCCCACAGCGACGGCGTGGCCTGCGCGGCGACGGCGGCGAGCGGCGCGGCGAGCGCGGTATCCGACATGGCGTCCTCCCTCACCGGCTCCACGACCGCGCCCCGAGCGCCGCCGTGGTGAGCGCCGGCTCCATTTCGTCGTCGATCAACCCGTCGTGCATCGACACCAACACCTCGCGGGGCATGGCGCGCTTGTGGCGCACCGCCCAACGCTTCACCCGCGCCAGCAGCTTCGGATAGACCCGATCGTCGAGGTCGACCCCGCAGGCGGCGAGCGCATGGGCGATCGCGGTGCGGCCGGAATGCTTGCCGATGGCGAAGCCGTGGTCGCGACCGAGATCGCGCGGATCGACGCCCTGATAGGTGTCGCGGTTCCACAAGAGGCCGGCGACGTGGAGCCCGCTCTCGTGGGTGAAGACGTCGGCGCCGATCACCGCCTTCTGCGG
>JAFHCF010000248.1:0-7026 GCA_048497495.1 Prosthecomicrobium sp. | reverse complement strand
CGGACGGGTGCCGGGAATCCGAGGGAGACACGCATGTTGATCGCGCTCGCGCAGGCGATCGTCAGTGGACTGGCGGTCGGAGGAGCCTACGCCCTGGTGGCGCTCGGCTTCAGCATCACCTTCACCACGACCAAGACGCTGAACTTCTCGCACGGAGATTTCGTCTCGGCCGGTTCCTTCGTCGGCGTCACCGTGCTGTGGCTGTGGCTCGGCAAGCCGATCAACGCGCCGCTCGTCGGCGAGACGATCTCGATGTGGCAGCACCTCGTCGCCGCGTTCGTCACCGTGGTGGTGGTCGGGCTCCTCGGCGCCCTGCTCTATGTCCTCGCCGTCCGGCCCTTCGCCGGCAAGCCCGGCATGTCCTGGGTGATGAGCACCATCGGCTTCGGCATCATCCTGACCAGCCTCGGCCTGGCCGTCTGGGGGCCGTCGCAGATCGTCGTGCCCTCCCCGGTCGGCGACGACGTCTTCCGCATCGCCGGCATCGGCATCCGGCCGCAGGAGATCCTGGTGTTCGTCGTCGCCGTCGCGGTGATGACCGGGCTCGATCTGGTGATGCGGCGGACCATGATCGGCAAGGCGATGCGGGCCGTGGCTCACGATCGCCGCATCGCCAGCCTGATGGGCATCGACGTTTCCGCCATGATGGTCGGCGCCTTCGTCCTGAGTTCGGCGCTCGCCGGGCTCAGCGGCGCGCTGATCGCCCCGATCGCCTCGGCCTCGCTCTACGTCGGCCTCTCCATCGCCCTCAAGGGTTTTTCCGGCGCCATGCTCGGCGGCTTGTCGAACCCGCGCGGCTGTGTGCTCGGCGGGTTCGCCCTCGGGGTGCTCGAGGCGCTGGTCAATCTCTGGCAGGCGCAATGGCGGGAGATCGTCGTCTTCCTGTTGGTGATCATCGTTCTCGCGGTGCGTCCGCACGGCCTGCTCGGGCAACGTTCCGTGGAGAAGGTATGATGGGCTGGCGGCACCCGCTCCTCGTCGTCGCGGTCGCGGCCGGCGCCGCCGTCCTCGCCGGCTCGATCGGCAACGACTTCTGGCTGCGCATCATGTTCATGATGTGCGTCTATTATCTGTGCGCCGCGGGCATGAACGTCCTCGTCGGTTTCGCCGGTCAGAAGTCCCTCGGACAGGCCGGCCTCTTCGCCGCCGGCGCCTATGCCGCCGCGCTGCTGTCGACGAACTGGAATGTGAATCCCTGGCTCGCCCTCGTCGCGGCGGCGGTCGTCGCCGGCCTCTGCGGCGTGCTGATCGCCTGGCCTTCGCTGCGGGTGAAGGGTCCCTATCTCGCCATGGTGACGCTGGCTTTCGGCATCGTCGTCGAGAAGTTGGTGAGCGAGTGGACCGAGGTCTTCGGCGGCGCTCAGGGCATCTATGGCATCAGGCCACTCGAATGGAACGGTGTCCCCTTCACCGCCCTGCAATGGGTGTGGTTCGGCATCGTGCTCGGCGCCTGCACCCATCTCCTCCTGCGCAATCTGCTGCGCGGGCGTTACGGCCGGGCGTTCCTGTCGTTGCAGGCCGACGAGATCGCGGCGGAATCGATCGGCGTCGGCGTCTATGGCCACAAGATCCTGGCCTTCGTCGTCGCGGCGGTGACCTGCGGCGTGGCTGGCGCCATGGTGGCGCAGCAGAACCAATATCTGAATTCCGACTTCATCACCTTCCAGCTCTCGATCTTCATCCTGCTGGTGGTGCTCTTCGGCGGCGCCGGCTCCCTTCATGGGCCGCTGATCGGCGCGGTGTCGCTGACCTTCATCGACGCCATGCTGGCGCGCTGGCCGGCGACCCAGCACTTCGCCTATGGCGGCCTGCTGCTCTTCGCCCTCTATTTCATGCCCGAGGGCGTGATGGGGATCCTGCGCCGCTTCCTGCCGGCCGGGGTTCTCGGGATCCCGAAGCCCGAGCCTGCCGGAGAGGCGACGGTCGCGATGTCGGTGCCCAGCGGCGGCCGACTGCTCGAGGTCGCCTCGGTCTCCAAGAACTTCGGTGGCATACGTCCGGCCAACGACGTCTCCTTCGACCTCGTCGCCGGCCGCATCAACGCGTTGATCGGCCCCAACGGCGCCGGCAAGAGCACGATGGTCAACATGATCAGCGGCGTGCTGGAGCCGAGCGCCGGGCGCATCGCGCTCTCCGCCCGCTCGATCGCCGGGTTGGAGAGCCACGAGATCTGCCGTCTCGGCATTGCCCGCACCTTCCAGAATCTACGGCTCTTCGGCAGCCTGTCGGTGTTCGACAACGTCCTCCTCGGCCGCCACGGACGGATGAAGAACGGCTTCTGGGCCTCGCTGCTGTCGCTGCCGTCGGCTGTCCGCGAGGAGGCGGCGGCGCGGCGGCGGGCCTTCGAGATTCTCGACGCCGTCGGCCTCGGCGAGGTGGCGCATCTGCCCGCCGGCAGCCTGGCCTACGGCCTGCAACGCCGCGTCGAACTCGCCCGGGCGCTCGCCACCGAGCCGGTGCTGCTGTTGCTCGACGAGCCGGCGGCCGGGCTCAATCCGCAGGAGACGGCCGAGCTCGGCCGGCTGATCCGCGACATCGGCCGGCGCGGCGTCACCATCCTGATGGTCGAGCATCACATGGATCTCGTCATGTCCATATCCGACCACGTCATCGTGCTCGACTACGGCGTCAAGATCGCCGAGGGCCCGCCCGCCGCGATCCAGAACGACCCGCGGGTGATCGAGGCCTACCTCGGCGCGGAGCCGACCGAGGAGGGCGCGCCATGTTGAGACTGGAGGGGGTGAGCGTCTCCTACGGCGCCATCCAGGCGGTGTCGGACGTGACGATCGAGGTCCGCAAGGGCGAGGTCGTCACCATCATCGGCGCCAACGGCGCCGGCAAGAGCACGCTGTTGAAGAGCATCGTCGGTCTCGAACCGGTGACGCGCGGCCGCGTCGTCCTCGACGGGGCCGACATCACCGCCGTGTCGGCGCATCGCCGCACCGGCCTCGGCGTCGCCCTGTCGCCGGAGGGACGCGGCGTCTTTCCCGACCAGACGGTGCGCGACAACCTCCTTCTCGGCGCCTATTCGCACAAGGGCGGCGCGGCGCGGGTCCGCGAGTTGGTGGCCCATTTCTTCGACCTCTTCCCGCGCCTCGGCGAGCGCCAGGCTCAGTTCGCGGGGACTCTCTCCGGCGGCGAGCAGCAGATGCTGGCGATCGCCCGCGCCCTGATGAGCGAGCCGAAGTTCCTGTTGCTCGACGAACCGTCTCTCGGCCTCGCGCCGCTGATCATCAAGGACATCTTCGCCATCATCCGCGACCTCCGGCGGACCGGGCTGACCATCCTCCTGGTCGAGCAGATGGCGAGCCAGGCGCTGGCCGTCGCCGACCGCGCCTATGTGCTGGAGACCGGCCGGATCACGCTCGAGGGCAGCGGCCGGGACCTGCTCGGCGACCCCAAGGTGCGCGCCGCCTATCTCGGCTCGCACTGATCGGGCGACCGACGCGAAGGCCGGTCGGCACCCGCCGGCGAGGCCGATCACCGCCACCACGCCGGAGGAGATCTCCTCCGGTGAAAGACTGGTCATGCCCTTGGGACGGGATCGGTCGTCGCCGAAACGGCGGCTGAAAACAGCCGATTTCACGGATCGAGACGATCCAGGTCGAATTCTCGCAATGCGCCATTGACAAATCAATTTGACAATGACGAATAGTATGACGACAAGACCGAAGGCCGCCGGGGCGGGCGCGACGCGCTTCGCCGTAGGGCGGTGGGAAGGCCCGCGACGAGACGAGCGCGGGCCGACGGGCCGCGACGACGGTGTCGCCCGCCGGATCGGCGCGCGCGAAGGGTCTCAGGGAGGAAGCGAATGAACCGCTATGAGTGCGATGTGCTGGTGATCGGATCGGGCGCCGGCGGTCTGGCGACCGCGGTCGCCGCCGCCCATCGCGGCCTGAAGGCGCTCGTCGTCGAGAAGGAGCCGGTGTTCGGCGGCACCACGGCGCGCTCCGGCGGTTGGATGTGGATTCCCGGCAATGCCCCGGCCAAGCGCGCCGGCATCGAGGACAGCGTCGAGAAGGCGACGACCTACCTGCGCCACGAGACCGGCGAGCACTTCGACGAGCGCCGCATCGCCGCCTTCCTCGAGGCGGGCCCGGCGGCGGTCGACTTCTTCGAGGCGGAGACGGTGTTGCAGTTCGACCTCGGTCCGACTTTCGCCGACTATCACACCGACGCGCCGGGCGGGATGGCGGCCGGCCGTTCGATCGTCGCCAAGCCCTTCGACGGTCGCGAACTCGGCAAGGAGATCGCCCGCCTGCGCCCGCCGCTGGCCGAGATCACCGTTCTCGGCATGATGATCGGCTCGGGCAAGGAGCTGCTGCACTTCTTCAACGTCACCCGCTCGCCGGTGTCGCTGTTCTACGTCGCCGGGCTCGTCGCCAAATTCGCGCGCGACATGGTGTTCCACGGCCGGCCGATGCGCCTCGTCAACGGCAATGCCCTGGTCGGACGGCTGGCGAAGTCCTGCTTCGACCGGGGCGTGCCGATCTGGACGATGAGTCCGGCGACGTCGCTGATCCGCGACCAGCACGACCGCGTCGTCGGCGCCGTCGTCGACACGGCCCAGGGTCGGGTCGAGGTCCGCGCCGCCCGGGGCGTGGTGCTCGCCGCCGGCGGCTTCCCGCAGGATCCGGTGCGGCGCAAGGAACTCATGCCGCATGCGCCGAGCGGCCACGAGCACGTCTCGCCCGCCCCGCCCGGCAATACCGGCGACGGATTGAGGCTCGGCGAGGCGGTCGGCGGCGAGGTCGACACCAGCCTGCCGCATTCCGCCGCCTGGGTGCCGATCTCGCGGCCGCCGAGGTCGGACGGCACCCTCGGCACCTTCCCGCATTTCGTCGACCGGTCGAAGCCGGGCGTCATCGCCGTCACCCGCTCGGGCCGGCGCTTCTGCAACGAGGCGGATTCCTACCACGACTTCTGCCAGTCGATGGTGAAGCGATGCCGGGAGGAGGGCGGCGAACTCGCCGCCTGGTTCCTCGCCGACCACCGCGCCTTCCGACGCTACGGTCTCGGCTTCGCCAAGCCTTCGCCGGTGCCTTTCGGCAAGCTCGTCGCCAACGGCTATCTGGTTCGTGGCCGCACTCTCGCCGACGTCGCCGCCCAGATCGGCGCGGACGCCGCCGAACTCGAGCGCACCGTCGCCCGCTACAACGCCGGCGCCGTGACGGGCGAGGATGCCGAGTACGGACGCGGCTCGACCGCCTACAACCGGTCGCTCGGCGATCCGGAACACGGCCCCAACCCCTGCGTCGCGCCGCTGGCCAAGGGCCCGTTCTACGCCGTCCGGGTCTGGGTCGGCGATCTCGGCACCTTCGCCGGCCTGAAGACCGACGAGAACGCCCGCGTCCTCGACGGCGACGGAGGGGTCATCCCCGGCCTCTTCGCCGTCGGCAACGACGCGGCGAGCATCATGGGCGGCAACTATCCCGGCGGCGGCATCACCCTCGGGCCGGCGCTGACCTTCGGCTACATCGCCGCGCGCCACATGTCAGGCGCCAATCGGTGACCGCTTCGGTCCCGCCGACTCACACGCACACCGCAAAGGATGGACAATGGGAAAGAAGTTCGCGTCTCAGGGCGACCTCGAGGACAAGGCGATCAGCTTCACCGAGATCGGAGACGGCCTCTACGCCTTCACCGCCGAGGGGGATCCGAATTCCGGAGTCGTCATCGGCGACGACAGCGTCATGGTGATCGAGGCGCAGGCGACACCGCGTCTGGCCCATAAGGTCATCGACTGCATCCGCGGCGTGACCGACAAGCCGATCTCCCACGTCGTCCTGACCCACTATCACGCCGTGCGGGTTCTCGGCGCCTCGGCCTTCGGCGCCGGTCAGATCATCATGAGCGAGACGGCGCGCAACATGGTCGTCGAACGCGGCAAGGAGGACTGGGCGAGCGAATTCCAGCGCTTTCCGCGCCTCTTCCAGGGCCACGAGAGCATCCCCGGCCTGACCTGGCCGACCACCACCTTCAACGGCCGCATGACCGTGTGGCTCGGCAAGCGGCGGGTCGATCTGATGCAGCTCGGCCGGGCGCACACCGCCGGCGACACCGTCATCCACGTGCCCGATCAGAACGTCATGTTCACCGGCGACATCGTCGAGGCCCACTCGGCCTGCTACTGCGGCGACGGTCACTTCGCCGACTGGGGCGCGACGCTGGAGGCGATCCGCGCCTTCGAACTCGACGCGGTGGCGCCGGGACGCGGCGACGCGCTGATCGGCCCAGACGCGGTCGATGCCGCCCTCGACAAGACCAAGGACTTCGTCGCCTCGACCTACCGGCCGGTCCAGCGGGTCGCGGCGCGCGGCGGCAGCCTCAAGGACGCCTGGCAGGCGATGCGCGCCGAATGCGATCCGAAGTTCGAGGACTACGCGATCTACGAGCACTGCCTGCCGTTCAACGTGTCGCGCGCCTACGACGAGGCCCGTGGCATCGACACGCCGCGCATCTGGACCGCCGAACGCGATCTCGAGATGTGGGCCGAGCTGCAGGGCTGACCCCGATACCCCGGGCCGAGCCTCGGCCCGGTTGTCCCCGGCGAACATGAGAGGCCGTCCCGATACCGACCACCGGTGTCGCGGCGGCCTCCTCGTTCCGATCCCACCGTCAGCGCGCGTAAGGGTCGGAGAGCGCCGGCAACAGTTCGCCGGCGCAGTCGCCGAAGCCGATGGTGTAGCCGTCGCCACGGGCGAAGCCGCGCAGGGTGAGCGTGTCGCCGTCCTCGATGAAGCCGCGCCGACCGCCGTCAACCGCGATCGGCTCCTTGCCGCCCCAGGAGAGCTCGAGCAGCGAGCCGCGGCTCTCCTTCGTCGGCCCCGAGATCGTGCCCGAGCCGAGGAGATCGCCGCTGCGCATCGGGCAGCCGCTGGTGGTGTGATGGGCGAGCTGCTGGGCGGCGGAATAATACATCTCGCGATAGTTGGTGCGCGAGACGACGGTCTCCCGGCCACCCGCCGGCGTGAGGCCGATCTCGAGCTCGATGTCGTAGAGCATCGGCCCGGGCTCGACGAGATG
>JAFHCF010000247.1:0-43155 GCA_048497495.1 Prosthecomicrobium sp. | reverse complement strand
GCTGCTGCTGCTGCTGAGCCCGCTGCTGTTGCGCCCTCTGCTGCTGCATCTGCTGCGACCGCTGCTGCTGCTGCTGCTGAGCCCGCTGCTGTTGCGCCCTCTGCTGCTGCATCTGCTGCGACCGTTGCTGCTGCTGCTGCTGAGCCCGCTGTTGCTGCGACCTCTGCTGCTGCATCTGCTGCGCCCTCTGCTGCTGCTGAGCCCGCTGCTGTTGCTGCGCTCTCTGCTGCTGCATCTGCTGCTGCTGCGACCCCTGCTGTTGCACCCTCTGTTGCTGCGTACGCTGCTGTTGCAGCTGCTGCGTATTCCTCTGTTGCTGCTGCATGATGCGCTGCTGCTGCTGCTGGCTGCGCATCTGCTGTTGCTGGCCGAGCTGGTTCTGCCGACCCTGTGTCAGACCGGACGGTTGCCGGCCGACCTGATTGGGATGCGACCGAGACAGTCCCTGCAGCAGACCCTGGTTGCGACCAGGCTGACCGGGCTGCCGACCGGTGAGACCCTGTTGCCCAGGCAGATTGCGGCCTGTGAGGCCGGGCTGACCGGGCTGCCGACCGGTGAGGCCCTGTTGCCCAGGCAAATTGCGACCGGTGAGGCCGGGCTGACCGGGTTGCCGGCCGGTGAGGCCCTGTTGCCCAGGCAGATTGCGGCCTGTGAGGCCGGGCTGACCGGGCTGCCGACCGGTGAGGCCCTGTTGCCCAGGCAGATTGCGACCGGTGAGGCCGGGCTGACCGGGTTGGCGACCGGTGAGGCCCTGCTGTCCGGGCAGATTGCGACCGGTGAGGCCGGGCTGACCGGGTTGGCGACCGGTGAGGCCCTGCTGTCCGGGCAGATTGCGGCCGGTGAGGCCGGGCTGACCGGGTTGCCGGCCGGTGAGACCCTGCTGTCCGGGCAGATTGCGACCGGTGAGGCCGGGCTGACCGGGTTGCCGGCCGGTGAGGCCCTGCTGTCCGGGCAGATTGCGACCGGTGACGCCGGGCTGACCGGGCTGCCGGCCGGTGAGGCCCTGCTGTCCGGGCAGATTGCGGCCGGTGAGGCCCTGCTGCCCAGGCTGATTGCGACCGGTGAGGCCCTGTTGCCCGGGCTGATTACGGCCGACGAGGCCGTTCTGTCCGGGTTGGTTGCGACCGGTGATACCCTTCTGCCCGGGCACGTGTCCCGGATTGCGGATCAGGCCGGGGCCCTTGCCGATCGGTGCGTTGATCGGCTGAACGCCTCCCGGGCCGCGACCGATGCCGGGGCCTCCGGCCATGCCGGGATTGCCGGGACGGTTGAAGGCGCCGATCGGGTCCGCCCGGATCGGCATGGCGACGAAGGGCGGCACCACCGCGATCGGCATCGGCAGAATCGGGATCGGCAGGATGCCGATGCCGAACACCGGCGGCGGCGGCGGCAGCACGAAGAACGGCGGCGCCATGATGAAGATCGGCGGCGGCGGCGGCGGCGCGAAGTCGAAGAAACCGAAGTCGATCACCGGGCGGGAGATGAACGTCACCTCCTCGATCGGCGGCGGCGGCAGGTCCTCGAAGACGACTTCGTCGAACACCGGCGGCGGTGCGACCTCGACCTGGAGGTCGGCGAGCCGAGCCCGAGCCTCGTCCGCGTGCGGTCCGTTGGGATAGCGCTTCAGATAGGTCCAGTAGGCCCTGGAGGTGTCGGCGCCGACCGTTCGCGCCCACCACCGCGCCTCACGCCGCGCGGCCAGCATGGCCCGCACGCGCTTGGCGTTGGCGGCTTCGGCATGAGCATCGAGATAAGACTGATAGCTCTCCATGCTGTCGTCGGCGACGGCGGCGGTATAGGCCTCGGGCGCCGAGAGTTCCCGCATCGGCTTGGACCGCAGCGTATTCAGCGCGGCCATTTCCGCGACCGGGTCGGCCGGCGGGGTCGCGCCGGTCGTCGCGGCGGCGGCGGGTTCCGGCGCGCGGTTGAACAGTTGGAACTGCCCGTCGAGCTTGGAGGAGAACCACGGAACCTCGGCACCGTTGGTCTTCTGATTGACGCGCAGGCGGACGCGAGCGAGCACGTCCTCGATCGGAATGCCACCCTCGCGCATCATCTCGGCCAAAGCCGAGGCATATTCACCGTAGTCGCCGGAAGTCGGCGGGGCGACGACGGTGCCGGGGGCGCCGTTGTAGCCGAGCAGCGTGCCGTCGGCCGGTTCGACCAGGGCGAGGCCGCTGGCGAGCGGCCGGCCGGCCGGCTTGAAGGGGCTGCGGTAGGCGGCATCGAGCAGAACGATCCGCGCCTTGATCTGCAACTCGCTCAATCCGTCGAGCAACTCGCCGACGCGCAGGGCTTCGTTGGGGATGTCGGCGTCGTTCTGCAGGCGGGCGCCGACGGGAACGAGGTAGTTCTCGCCGTTGTGCTGCACGCCGTAGCCGGCGTAGTAGACGACGACCACCGCGCCGGGACCGGCGGCGGCGACGCGATCGATGAAGGAGCCGGCCTCCGACATCAGCGTCTCCTGGTCGATATTCCTGAGGCCCGTCACGTCGAAGCCCGCATCACGCAGGACGTCGGCGACGAGCCCGGCGTCGTTGGCTGCCGTCGGCAGCGCGCCTTCGGCATAGGCGTCCTGACCGATCACCAACGCGAAACGAGCTTCTTGCTGCGTCTGCGCCAGAACCGGTCCGGCGGCCAGGCCGAGGATCATCATCAGAACCGTCATGAGACGGAACAGGAACGCACGGGGCATGTTGTCTCTCCGCGGGTAGGAATCGGCCCATCAGATACACGAAAGCCGCCTTCCGGCGGCCAAATTAAACCAACTGAATTTTAAAAGGAAGATGAAATAGAAACATTTTGGCAATATTTTTTTAATCCAACAATGGAAATGCCACATCAAATCGCATCGAACGCAATCGATATTTAAGTAAGTACAAACTTGTACAACAAAAAACGGAGTAAATCGATTCTATATTGAAAACATACGATCGATTGCTTCGAAACGGAGCACCCGCGACGAATCCTGGAGAAGCGTCGACGAAAGAATAGCCGGCACGACCTGAATGGGAGATGAACTCGACTCCGTCGACGGCGAAAGCCCGAGCGCCGGCGCCCACCCGCCCGCCCGCCCTTCGGCAGGAGCGGCGGTCGGCGCCCGCGCGGCGGGATCCATCACGGGAGAAGGACGGCGGCGTCGGCCGTGCCCCGGGCCGGCGCGACCTCGCCCGACGCGCCTCAGCGGCGGCAGTCGATCGCCACCACGCGGCCAGCCCATGTGGCGACCACCCGGCCGGTGGTGAGGGCCGGACCCGCCGGGCCGGCGGCATCGACGGTCCCGCCGGCGGCGGCGATCGCCGCGGCGAGCGCGTCCGGCTCGGTCGAGGCATAGGCCGCCGGCGTGATCAGTCCGGCGATGGCGCGGCTCTCGTCCGGCGGTTCGCCGACGAGGCCGGTGAGGGCGCCGGCGGCATCGAGGATCGGCGCGCCGTGGCCGCCGCGCTGCAACGCCGCCCGCAACCGTCCGTCACGGATCTCGCCGGCCACCGCCACGACCCCGACCCGTCCGCCGGCATCGCCCACCGCGATCACCGTCGCCGCTCCCGCGGAGGATTTCGCCATCCGCAGGGCACCGGCGGGTCCGCCCGAGAAGCTCAGTGTCGCGATGCCTCGGGCATCCGTCGTGGCGATCGTCGCGGCCTTGCCGCCGACCGTCACCGAGGCGCAACGCGCCACCGCCGAGGCGGCGGTCACGACCTTGCCCGGCGCCACGACGAGGCCGCTCGCCGGCGGCGCCACCGAGGCCGGGAGCACCGGCGGCGGCGCGGCGGTCGCCGGCGTGTTCGAGGCCGTGGCCGGGCTCGCCGCCGGTGTCGCGCCGGGGAAGGGCTCGAAATGGCCCGCCGTGGCGATCACCACCCGGTCGAAGGCCGGGCCGAGCGTCGTCGCGGTGGAGAAGACGAAGCCGCGCACGCCCTCGGCGCTCCGGGCGAAACGGGCGTAGCCGTGCCGCTCCGGGGTCTCGTCGGAGACGACGAACCAATCGGGGCGCAGCACCGCGTAGACCACCTTGCGACCGGGCAGGTCCATCTTCATCCGCTCGTAGATCGCCGCGAGATCGCCGTCGGGAAAGGCGAAGGTCTCGATTCGCAGGGCGCCGCCCCGCCCGACCCAGCGACTGCCGCCGCCGTGTTTCGCCGCCGGTCCGAGCAGCCGGGTCGGCAGATGGATGCGCACCCCGGTCGCCGGATCGTCGACCGCCTTGAAGCCGACCTCGGCGCGCTTCGCCCGCGCCACCTCGGCGAGCGCCTTCAGCGCCGCGGCTTGGAGAATGCCGTCGGGCGTGAACCGGTGCCGGGCCTGGAAGGCGGTGAGGCTGTCGAAGGTCATGCGGCCGAAGGTGCCGTCGAGGGATCCGCTATAGTCGCCGGTCCACACCAATCCGTCCTGGATCTCGATCCGCGAGGCGAGCGGCAAAGCCTCGAAGGCGGCGCGCGCCGCCTCCATCGTCGGGTTCGCCTGGGCGCCGCCGCCGGCGCTCGGCGGGCGCGGCGACGGCACTTGGGCCATCGCCGGTCCGGCCACCGAGAGGGCCAAGATCACCATCGTCGCCGCGAGCCCCGCGCCGGCCCCTCGTTCGATCCTCGACATCCGAGAGCCCTCCCATCGTCGATTTCGCCGTTCACGCCGTCGGGACGTGTCCCCCCGAGCTTCGCAGAGCCGGCCGTCATCGTCGAGAGGGAGATCTCGTCTACCGTCGGGAAGGACAGGGCGCCCGACTTGCTGCTATCATCGCGCCCGTCGACGCATCGACGGCGCCAGCAGGTCGATATCCGTGGGCGCCTGCCCGCAGCTTCACCCGACGGAGCGATGGTCTCCGACGAAATTTCGAGGAGAGGGCGACATGAGCAGCCTCGTTCGCAACCTGGTTCTGGCCGCCGCGCTCGCCGTCTCCGCGCTTTCCGCCTCGACGCTTTCGGCCCAGGCCGAGAAGCTCTTCGTCCGCGACGATCTGGCGGGCGACGCGACCCGGCTCGAGACCCGGCTCCGGGCCAAGGCCGGCAAGGTCGTCGATCTCCCCGCCTTGAAGCGCGCCGGCGATGCCGCCTTCCAGAAGGCCGATTGGGCCTCCGTCCAGTCGCTCTATGCCCGTATCGCCCCGCTCGAGCCCAAGGACCCGCAGAACTGGCGCCGCTACGCCCTCGGCGCGGCGCTGTTCGACGTCGCCGACTATTCCGCCCGCTGGCAGTTGCGCAACGACGCCCACGCCGCCGCCTATCGCGCCTATCTCGACGCCAAGGGCGCGCCGGCCGAGGCGCAGGAGCTCAACGTCCTCGCCGTCACCTACGCCCGCACCGAGGATTTCCGCATCGCCCTCGGGGTCCTGCGGGCCTCGCTGAAGACCGCCGAGACCGCCGACGCGCGCGCCCAATACGACAAGCTGCGGCCGACCTGGGGCTTCCGCGTGCTCGAGAACAAGATCGATTCCGACGCCGCCAGCCCGCGCGCCTGCTTCACCTTCTCCGAGGATCTCGTCACCTCCGGCAAGGTCGACTACGGCCCCTACGTCGCCGTCTCCGGCCTCGCCAATCCGGCGATCTCGGTCGAGCCGCGCCAGATCTGCGTCGACGGGCTGGCGCACGGCCAGCGCTACGGCATCGTGCTGCGCCAGGGCCTGCCCTCGACCGTCGGCGAGGACCTGATCAGGGCCGCCGACTACGACGTCTACGTCCGCGATCGCTCACCCCAGGTGCGCTTCACCGGCCGCAACTACGTCCTGCCGCGCAACGGCCAGGAAGGCCTGCCGGTGGTCTCGGTCAACACCCCGTCGGTGAAGATCAAGGTGCACCGCATCGGCGACCGCTCGCTCGGCACCACGCTGCGCGGCGAGGCCTTCCTCGGCAGCCTCGACGGCAGCCAGGCGCGCAAGATCGCCAACGAGAGCGGCGTCCTGGTGTGGACCGGCGAGCTTTCGATCAAGAGCGAGCTCAACAAGGACACCGTCACCGCCTTCCCCGTCCTCGACGCCGTCGGCCGGCTGGCGCCCGGGGTCTACGTCATGACCGCCAAGCTGCCCGGCAAGACCGAGCGCGACGACGAGGGCGAGGAGTTCGACGGCTGGGACAGCCTCGCCACTCAGTGGTTCGTCGTCTCAGACATCGGCCTGACCGCGTTCTCCGGCGACGACGGCGTCGACGTGGTGGTCCGCTCACTGACCAGCGCCGAGCCGATGGCCGGGCTGGCGCTGCGCCTCGTCGCCAAGAACAACGAGATCCTGGCGACCGAGAAGACCGACCAGACCGGCCGGGTGCATTTCTCCGCCGGCCTCGCCCGCGGCACCGGCGGCATGGCGCCGGGCATCGTCGTCGCCGACGACGGCCAGGGCGACTACGGCTTCCTCGATCTCGTCCAGGCCGCCTTCGACCTGACCGATCGCGGCGTCAAGGGTCGCATCGCCCCCAAGGGCCTCGATGCCTTCGTCTTCACCGAGCGCGGCGTCTACCGCACCGGCGAGACCGTCCAGGTGACGACCCTGCTGCGCGATTCCAAGGGCAAGTCGATCCCCGACATGCCGTTGACGATCACCGCCCAGCGCCCCGACGGCGTCGAATACCGCCGTGTGGCGGTCGCCGATCAGGGCGACGGCGGCCGCGCCTGGTCACTGCCGTTGATCTCCGGCGTCCAGGCCGGCACCTGGCGGATCAAGGCCTTTGCCGATCCCAAGCGCCCGCCGATCGGCGAGACCACCTTCCTGGTCGCCGACTACGTGCCCGAGCGCATCGACGTCGCCCTGAAGCCGGTGTCCGAGCGCCTGCGCGCCGGTGAGCCGGCGGTGGTCGACGTCCAGGCCGATCACCTCTACGGCGCCCCCGGCGTCGATCTCGAACTGCGCGGCGACGTCACCGTCGAACTCGCCGACGACACCACGGTGCCGGGCCTCGCCGGCTACACCGTCGGCCTCGACGACGAGAAGTTCGAATCCGTCACCAAGGACCTCGAGGAACTCGGTTCCACCGACGACAAGGGCCACGCCCGCCTCACCGTGGCGATCCCCGAGGCGATCGTCACCCGGCCGATCCAGGCCAAGATCGACATCGCCGTCGCCGAGAGCGGCGGCCGCGCCGTCGAGCGGGTGGTCACCGTGCCGATCCTGCCCGACGGCCCGGTGGTCGGCGCCAAGAAGCTGTTCGATCCCGCCGGCCTCTCCGCCGGCGGCAAGGCCGACTTCGCGCTCCTCTCGGCGCTGCCCGACGGCACCCGTCGCGCCGTGCCGGGGCTGAAGTGGGAGCTCTATTCGGTCCAGAAGCGCTGGCAGTGGTTCAACACCGAGGGCAAGTGGGACTACGAGGCGATCAAGACCTCGCGCAAGGTCGCCGACGGCCGCGTCGACCTCGGCGCCACCGATCCCGCCCGCCTGTCGGTCCCGGTCGACTGGGGCAGCTACCGGCTCGAGCTCAAGCTCGGCGACGACCGCCGGCCGGTGACCACAGTGAATTTCGCCGTCGGTTGGGCCGGTTCCGAGAAGGCCGACGCCCCCGACGTCCTCGACGTCGCCCTCGACAAGCAGGACTATGCCCCCGGCGAGGAGATCAAGGTCCGCCTGAAGTCGCGCTTCGCCGGCACCGCCACCGTGGCGATCGTCTCCGACCGGGTCGAGGCGATGAAACTCGCCACCGTCGATCCCGCCGGCACCACCGTCTCCTTCCCGGCCGACGCCGCCTGGGGCGCCGGCGCCCATGTCGTCGCCATCGCCCACCGTCCGCTCGACGCCAAGGCCCATCGGCAGCCCGGCCGCGCCATGGGCGTCGCCTGGTTCGCCGTCGATCCGGCGGCCCGCCGGGTCGAGGTGGCGCTGGCCACGCCGGAGATGATCCGGCCGCGCGGCGAGTTGAGGATCCCGGTGAAGCTGACCGGACTTTCGGCCGGCGAGAAGGCCCATGTCGTGGTCGCCGCCGTCGACGTCGGCATCCTCGCCCTCACCCGCTACGAGGCGCCCGATCCGAGCAAGTGGTTCTTCGGCCAGAAGCAGCTGTCGGCCGAGGTGCGCGACCTCTACGGCTTCCTCATCGACGGCATGCAGGGCACCCGGGGCGAGATCCGCGCCGGCGGCGACGGCGGCGCCGACATGTCGGCCGCCCCGCCGCGCGAGGCCCCCTTCGCCCGCTATTCCGGCGTCGTCGAGGTCGCCCCCGACGGCACCGCCGAGGTCGTCTTCGACGTGCCGGCCTTCAACGGCACGGTCCGGGTGATGACCGTCGCCTGGACCAGGGACAAGGTCGGCCACGCGTCGAGGGACGTCGTCGTCCGCGACGCCGTGGTGCTCCAGCCGACCGTGCCGCGCTTCCTCGCCATGGGCGATCGCTCGCGCCTGCACTTCGCCCTCGACAATGTCGAGGGCCCCGCCGGCGACTACCGGGTCGATCTCGACATTCGCGGACCGCTCGTCGTCCCGGCGGAAGCGCTCTCGGCGACGATCCCGCTGAAGGCCAAGGGGCGCGGCGAATTCGTCGTGCCGGTCGCCGCCGCCGGGCTCGGCCGCAGCTCGATCGCCGTGCGCCTCACCGGCCAGGGCATCGATGCGTCGCAGAATCTGGTACTCGACGTCCAGCCGCCGACCACCGAGGTCTATCGCCGCTCGGTGAAGCCGCTCGCGCCCGGCGCTTCGCTCGCCTTCGGCTCCGAACTCCTCGGCGATTACCTGCCCGGCACCGGTTCGGTCTCGGTGTCGGTGGCGCCGTGGTCGGCCCTCGACGTGCCGGCGCTGCTGCGTGCCCTCGACCGCTACCCCTACGGCTGCACCGAACAGGTGGTGAGCCGGGCGCTGCCGCTGCTCTACGTCGACAAATTGGCGTCGGAGGAACGGCTCGAGCTCGACATGAAGGCCGCCGACCGCATCCGCGGGGCGATCGATCGGGTGCTGACCCGGCAAGACTCCAACGGCTCCTTCGGCCTGTGGGGGGCGACCGGTGGCGACCACGTCTGGCTCGACGCCTATGTCGCCGACTTCCTGACCCGGGCCCGCGAACGCGGCTTCACGGTGGCGCCCAGGGCCTTCGACCTGACCCTCGATCGGCTGCGCAACCACGTCGCCAACACCACCGAGCCGGCCGAGAAGGACGCGCCCGACCTCGCCTATGCGATCTATGTTCTCGCCCGCAACGGCCGTCCGGTGATGGGCGACCTGCGCTATCTCGGCGATCGCAAGATCGACCTCTTCACCACGCCGCTGGCGCGCGCCCAACTCGCCGCCGGTCTGGCTCTGCTCGGCGACCGCAACCGCGCCGAACCGCTGTTCCGCGCCGCCTTCGACCGCCTCGGCGCCACCGAGGCGGAGCGGACGTGGCGCCACGACTACGGCTCGCCGCTGCGCGACGGCGCCGCCCTCCTGGCGCTGATGGCCGAATCCGGCCGGCCGATGTCCGACTGGACCCGCGTCGGCGCGACCATCGAACGGCTGCGTGACGTTCGGCCCTGGACCTCGACCCAGGAGCAGGCCTGGATGGTGCTCGCCGCCGCCGCGGTGCAGAAGGAGACCGAGGCACAGAAGCTCACCGTCGACCTCGGCGGCACCTCGGAGGAGAAGACCGGGGCCTATTACCGCAACTTCCGCGCCGACCAACTCGACGGCCGCAAGGTGACGATCACCGACACCGGCACGTCACCGACCCGCGTCGTCGTCACCACCTCCGGCCACCCGATCGTCCAGGAACCGGCGGCCTCCGCCGGCTACACCGTCGAGCGCTTCTTCTTCAAGCCCGACGGCTCCAAGGCGGACCTCGGCAAGTTGCGCCAGACCGATCGTCTGGTGGTGGTGCTGCGGGTCACCGAACCGGTGGCGCAGGACGCCCGCATCGTGCTCTCCGACCGGCTCCCCGCCGGCTTCGAGATCGCCGATCCGAAACTCCTCGCCGGCAAGGACGTCCCCGCCTTCGAATGGCTGAAGGACACGGTCGAGCCGGTCTCGACCGAATACCGCGACGACCGTTTCGTCGCCGCCTTCGATCGTGCCTCGAGCCAGGACGCGATGTTCGAGGTCGCCTACGGCGTCCGCGTCGTCACCCCGGGCCGCTACGTCCTGCCGCCGGCGGTGGTCGAGGACATGTATCGGCCCGAACGTTTCGGTCGCACCGCCTTCGGCACGATCGACATCGCGCCGGCGAAGTGAGGCGGTCATGGCGGCGACGGCGTCCGACATGGGGACGAGGGCGGGGCGGATCGCCTTCCGCCTCTACGTCGCCACCGTCGGCCTGATCGCCGCCGTCGCGCTCGGCCTCGGGGCCCTAAGCGGCGAGGTCGCGCGCCTCGGGCCGCTCGATCCGGCGCTGGCCGACCTGCGCTCCACCATCGTCCTCGATCGCGAGGGCCGGCTGCTCAGGCCCTTCGTCACCGAGGATGGCCGCTGGCGGCTGCCGGTCGGCGTCGACGACGTCGATCCGCGCTTCCTCGAGCTGCTCCTCGCCTATGAAGACACGCGCTTCTGGCGCCATGGCGGCGTCGATCCGCGCGCCGTGCTGCGCGCCGGCCTCCAGGGGCTCGCTCACGGGCGCATCGTCTCCGGCGCCTCGACCCTGACGATGCAGGTGGCGCGCCTGCTGGAGCCGCGCGAGACCCGCGATCTATCCGCCAAGCACCGGCAGATCGTCCGCGCCCTCGATCTCGAGGCGCGCTGGTCGAAGCGCGACATCCTCGGCTTCTACCTGTCGCTCGCCCCCTATGGCGGCAATCTCGAGGGGCTGCGCGCCGCCTCCTTCGCCTGGTTCGGCAAGGAGCCGAAGCGCCTGTCGCTCGCCGAGGCCGCCCTCCTCGTCGCCCTGCCGCAATCGCCCGAGACCCGTCGCCCCGACCGTTTCCCCGAAGCCGCCCTTCGCGCCCGCGACCGGGTGCTCGATCGGGCGCGCGCCGAAGGCCTCGTCGCCGCCGACGACGTCGAGCGGGCGCGCCGCGAGCCGGTCCCGCGCGAGCGCCACGCCTTCCCGATGATCGCGCCCCACCTCGCCGAGGCCCTGGTCGGCGAGCGCCCCGAGACGCGCGTCCATAGCGCCACCGTCGACCTGCGGCTCCAGACGACGCTGGAGCGGCTGTTGCGCGAGCGCGCCGAGACCTGGGGACCGAAACAGTCGGCGGCGATCGTCGTCCTCGACAATCAGAGCGGTGAACTCCTCGCCTCGGTCGGCGGTCCCGACTATTTCTCGGTGCCGCGCGCCGGCGCCGTCGACCTCACCGGCGCGGTGCGCTCGCCCGGCTCGGCATTGAAGCCCTTCATCTACGCCCTCGCCTTCGAGAACGGCCTCGCCCACCCCGAGACCATCCTGGAGGATCGCCCGGCCCGCTGGGGCGCCTGGGCGCCGGAGAACTTCGACCAGGATTTCCACGGCACCGTCACCGCCCGCCATGCGCTGCAGCAGTCGCTCAACATGCCGGCGGTCGCGATGCTGGAGGCGATCGGCCCGCAGGCGCTGGTGACCCGCCTGCGCGGCGCCGGCGGCCGCCTGGAGATGGCCGAGCACGGCCCGGTCGGCCTCGCCGTCGGCCTCGGCGGCGTCGGCATCCGGCTCGAGGATCTCGCTCGGCTCTATTCGGGTCTGGCGCGCGGTGGCGAGACCTGGCCGCTGGTCACCCGTCTGGGGGAGCCGCCCGCCGCCGCCGGGCGCCGGCGCCTGACCGATCCGGTCGCCGCCTGGTACGTCGCCGACATCCTGCGCGGCGCCCCGCCGCCGCTCAACGCGCCGGCCGGCCGCTTCGCCTACAAGACCGGCACCTCCTACGGCTACCGCGACGCCTGGGCGATCGGCTTCGACCGCCGCCTGACCGTCGCCGTCTGGGTCGGCCGCCCCGACGGCGCTCCCGTCCCCGGCCTCGTCGGCCGGGTGGTCGCCGCCCCCGTCCTCTTCGACGCCTGGCAGCGTCTCGGCTTCGAGCCGGAGAACATCCCGGCGCCGCGCGGCGTCCTGCGCGCGACCTCCGCCACCCTGCCGCCGCCCTTGCGCCACCTGCGCCGCGACGTCCCCAAGACCATCGCCGCGACGCTGAAACCGCGGCTCGAGATCACCTTTCCCCCCGACGGGGCGCGGCTCGATCTCGGCCTCGCCGCCCATGTGATCGACCCCGGCCCGGTGGCGCTGCGCGCCCATGGCGGCGTGCCGCCGCTCACCTGGCTGGTCGACGGCCGCCCGGTGGCGGAGGCCGACGGCCGGCGCGAGAGCCTGTGGCAGCCCGCCGGCCCCGGCTTCGCCCGCCTCTCGGTGATCGACGCGACGGGCGCCTCGGCGAGCGTCCAGGTGCGGCTCGAGTGAGGCGCCGGCGCCCGGCGTCGGCATCCCCGTCGCGAACACGTGATCCCCGGCAGGGCAGATCCCCGTCGATCGGGCTGGATGGCGTCGTCGTCCGGCCTTAAGCCGA
Source organism: Prosthecomicrobium sp. (assembly GCA_048497495.1). Taxonomy (GTDB): domain Bacteria; phylum Pseudomonadota; class Alphaproteobacteria; order Rhizobiales; family Ancalomicrobiaceae; genus JAFHCF01. Next base: position 30,813 of record JAFHCF010000247.1, on the reverse strand, counting down.
AACCCTCGCCGCCGGATCCGCCGCGCGGGGACCCTCGCCAGAGTCTTCCGCCTCGATGACCGCTTCGCTCACCCGCACCGTGCCGCTGGTCGTCGCCTCGGCGCTGTTCATGGAACATCTCGATTCGACCGTGATCGCCACCTCGCTGCCGGCGATGGCGGCCGATCTCGGCCTGTCGCCGGTGCGCCTCAATCTGGCGATCACCACCTATCTGGTGACCATGGCGGTGTTCATCCCGGCCTCCGGCTGGTTCGCCGATCGGCTCGGCGCGCGCCGGGTCTTCGTCGGCGCCATCGCCGTCTTCCTCGCCGGGTCGATCCTGTGCGGCGCCGCGCCGTCGCTCGAGGCGTTGATCGCCGGTCGCGCCCTCCAGGGGCTCGGCGGCGCCATGATGACGCCGGTCGGCCGCCTCGTCATGCTGCGCTCGGTGCCCAAGCGCGAGATGATCTCGGCGATGGCCTGGCTCACCATCCCGGCGCTGATCGGCCCGGTGGTCGGCCCGCCGCTCGGCGGCTTCATCACCACCTACGCCTCGTGGCGTTGGATCTTCTGGATCAACGTGCCGATCGGCCTCGTCGGCATTGTCGCCGCCCTCGTCTTCCTGCCGCGCATCCGCGAGGAGGCGACCGGGCCCTTCGATCTCTTCGGCTTCGCCACCTCCGCCCTCGGCCTCTCCGCCCTGGTCTTCGCGCTCGAGACGCTGGGCCGCGACGTCGTCTCCGGCTGGGCGGAGGCGGGGGCGCTCGTCGGCGGGCTCGGCCTCCTCGCCATCTATGCGCGCCACGCCCGCCGCGTCGCCCGGCCGCTGATCGATCTCGACCTCCTGGCGCTGCCGACCTTCCGGGCCGGTGTCCTCGGCGGCTCGCTCTTCCGGCTCGGCGTCGGAGCCTTGCCCTTCCTGCTGCCGCTCCAGCTCCAGGTCGGCTTCGGCCGCTCCCCGCTGGAATCGGGCCTGACCACCTTCGTCGCCGCCGTCGGCGCCATGACGATGAAACTGACCGCCGGGCGCATCATCACCCGCTTCGGCTTTCGCCGGACCCTGGCGGTGAACGCCGCGATCGCCGGACTGTTCCTCGCCGCCGTCGCCGCCGTCGGCCCGGCCACCCCGGTCGCGGTGCTGATGACGCTCCTGCTCTTCGGCGGCTTCTTCCGCAGCCTCGAGTTCACCGCGATCAACGTCGTGGTCTTCTCGGAAGTCGACGAGGCGCGGATGAGCCGCGCCACCTCCTTCGCGGCGATGATGCAGCAACTGTCGCTCTCCGCCGGCGTGGCGCTCGGGGCGCTCGCCCTGCACGTCCTCGGCGCGGCGGCCGGCCATGCGCCGGGCGCCTCGGAGTTCGCCATCGCCATCGCCCTGGTCGGCGGCCTGTCGATGCTCGCCGCGCCGCTCTTCGCGCGCCTGCCGGAGGGCGCCGGCGCCCAGATGTTGGAGAAGCCGGAAACCGTCGACGCCGCCGCCTGACGACGGGGTCCCGGGCCCGTGAGGTGGAGGGCGGGAGGACGCCCCCTACGCCTCGGGCCGCGTGACCCCCAGCGCCCGCTCGCGCCAGACGATGGCGACGCCGGAGCCGACGATCACCACGGTTCCGACCAACATGGTGGCGCTCGGCACCTCGCCGAACAGCCACAGGCCCGAGATGATCGCCCAGATCATCGAGGCATATTCGAGCGGCGCGATCACCGAGGCGTCGGAATGGCGATAGCCGAGCGTCAGCAGGATCTGGCCGATGCCGCCGAACAGGCCGCAGAGGACCAGCAGCATCAGGTCGTAGCCGGTCGGCACCACCCAGCCGAAGGGCAGGGTGAGCAGCGCGAACAGGGCGCTGCCGATCGAGAAATAGACGACGATCGCGCCGGTCTTCTCGGTCGGCGCCAGCTTGCGCAACTCGATCTGGGCCAGCGCCATGAGGAAGGCGGAGAGGAAGCACATCAACGCCCCGGAGGCGCCGCGATCGGTGCCCAGGTGCGAGAGATCGTCGACATGCGGCGACAGCACGATCAACACCCCAATGAAACCGACGCCGACGGCGGTCCAACGATGGGCGCGGACGATCTCGCCGAGGAAGATCGCCGCCAGCGCCACGACCACCAGCGGCGCGGCATAGGTGATCGCCAGCGCGTCGGCGAGCGGCAGCCGTTGAATGCCGGCGAACCACAGGGACATGGCGGCGACGCCGTAGACCGAGCGCAGGACGTGGCCGCCCGGCCGCTTGGTGGCGAGCCCGCCGCGCAACTGCCCCTGCAAGGCGACGATGGCGACGACCGGGAAGATCGCGAAGGCGGAGCGGAAGAACACCACCTCGCCCGACGGCACGCGGTCGGAGAGCAGCTTCACCGCCACCAGCATGCCCGCGAAGACGACAGTGGAGGCGATCTTGTAGGCGGGGCCGAGGAAAGGTGACAAAGGTGGGCCGATCCGGGAAAACGGAAGGACCGACGAGCGAAGCCCGCCGGTCCCGAGGACCACCAGCATAGGCACAGCCGAACCGATCGGTCGAGGCGCTTGCGCGTCGGATCTGCCCTGCGCCGGGCCACCGCGGCGCGGGGCGAAGAAAATGCGCCGACCGAGCGATCGAGACTTGTCACGGCGGGAGGAACCGTCTAGACAACGCCACCGACGCCGGGGCCACCCCCGGACCCGTCAGGCAGGCGCCCGTAGCTCAGCTGGATAGAGCACCAGACTACGAATCTGGGGGTCAGGAGTTCGAATCTCTTCGGGCGCGCCATTTCCGAACATCGGTTTTTCAACCCGTTTTTCTCCAGAAGAATTGGACTGAGAACCATATCCGAGTGGATAGACGCCGATTCAGCGTGGATCGGCTGGATCGGCGAACGGCTCATCCGGCTCGCAGACGTAGAACAGCGCCATCCGCGCCGGTACGGCGCCCTTGTTGCTGCCCGTCATATTGACGCCCGACGGCTCGACGAAGACTTGGCCGGCTTCGATATCGACCGGAGCGCGATCGTCCAGCTCGAGCGTGAATGTTCCCTCCAGCATGTAGACCGTCACGGGATGACGGTGCGAATGGCAGGGCGTGACATCGCCCGGCAGCAGTGTGGCCAACAGCACCCTGATTTCCTGATCCCGCGCCGTCGGCATCCCTCGCGCCACTTCGCGATGAAGCGGCATGAGCTTCGCCAAACCTTTGTCCTGCGCGCTGCGCGTGACACCGACCGTCAGGCCGGCGATCATGGTCTCGACGTCTGATTTCTCGTGCATGGCTTTCTCCCTGGGCATCTCCGGGGAGGCTAGCTCTTTCAACGTTCCGGCGGCAGCAGCGAGTCTGCCGAAGTGCCACGCAAAAATGCATAATGGCCGCCATGTTCGACTGGAACGATCTACGCCACCTCGTTGCCGTGTCACGGTGTGGCAGCACGCTTGCCGCAGCGAAGGCGCTCGGCGTCAATCAGTCGACGGTCCATCGCAGGCTTCTGGAGCTCGAACGACGCATCGGCCTGAGCCTCGTGAGGCGACAGCCGGCGGGATACCGTTTGTCCGAACTGGGCGAAGCCCTGATTGACGAAGTCATGGCCGTCGAGACCGCCGTCGAAGACCTCCAACGAAAGATCGGCTCGCTGAAGCTCGACCTGAAAGGGATCATCCGCCTGACCTGTCCCGAACCGACCGTGTCCCGCATTGCCGCATCCGGCCTGCTCGATCGCTTCCACACCCGCTATCCCGGCCTGACCGTCGAATTCGTCACCAGCGACCGCTATCTGGACCTTGCGAAAGGAGAGGCGGACGTTGCCTTCCGCTCGGGCGAGCCCGTCGATGAGCACCTGGTCGGTCGCAAGATTTGCGACTCGGTATGGGCCATCTACGCCAGCAAGAGCTACATCCAGCAGCATGGCCGGCCCCAAACCATCGCCGACCTCGCAGGACATGCCCTGATCGGCTTCGACGGAATCATGCGGAATCACCGCGTCGCCAAATGGCTGCCGGTGGTGTCTCCCGATGCCCGAATCGTCAGCCGCAGTTCCAGCATGCTGGGGACCGTTTCGGCGGTGAAAGCCGGCGTGGGCATCGCGCCGCTTCCCACCACGCTCGGCGATGCCGAGGACACGCTGGTCCGTGTGCTGCCGCCGGTCCCGGAACTGACGCGCGCCTGGTATCTGCTGACGCCACCGGATTTGCGCAGGACAGCCCGCATCGCCGCTTTCGTCGACGCCATCCTGGACGATATCCCCGCCCTGAGAGTGGCACTTGTCGGATAGTGCCGAGGGGAATCTGTGAATTATGGCTTGGATGCAATGACATAGCGGTTCCCAGTTTCATCCTCTCCGGCGCGCCATCTCTCTGCCATTCCAAAATCAAGTCGAGCGCCGGGATCCGCTGCTCGCCCGCAGGCGGCTGTCGCGATCCGGTCGGCGGACGGCTCCGTCTTCAACTTTGCCGGGCCAAGATGTCCAGAACGGTCGAGTGAAGCTCCGACGAGGCGCATGCCACGATGGCTCCGCTCGACGTGAGCGACAGCGGCTGCCCCTTCCAGTCGGAGATCGTGCCGCCTGCTTCGGTCACGACCGGACAGAGGGCGCAGATGTCGTAGGCATCCAGATCATCCCCGTTGAGACAGATGTCCACCAGCCCGCGCGAAAGCGCGCCATAGGCGGGTGAGCCGCCATCGAACACCCTCAGCCGCCCCGACGAACGCAGATGTCCGTAACCTCGGGTGCTGTCGCCCTTGAAGCTGTCGGGATTTGCCAGGCTGATGACGGCGTCGCCGATGTCGCGTCGGCCGCTACTTCGCACGATCCGACCGTCGAAGGTGGTGCCTCTGCCCTCCAGAGCCACGTAACGGGCACCGGGCAGTGGCAGGTCCATGATTCCGAGAACCGGAAGCCCGTCGCGGCAGACGCCGATGAGGGACGCGAAATTGAGGAGCCCCGTTGCGAATTGGCGGGTGCCGTCGATCGGATCGAGAACCCATGTGAAGGCGCTGTCTCCGGCATCGGAACCGTATTCTTCGCCGAGTATCCCGTGTGAGGGGAAGTGCTTCCGTATCCGGTCGCGCCATATCGCCTCGATGATCAGATCGGCATCCGTCAACGAGGAACCATCGGGCTTGTAGGTCACGGCGAGATCGTCGCGCCAAGCTCCGCCGGCGAGTTCGGACGAAATATCCGCCAGTGTCGACGCCAGCAACAGGATTTCTTCGAGTTCACGCATCGCGGCCTCCCCGGCACCTCTTCGTGCCTCGGCAGCGCAACACGGGAATGACGCCGATCGGCTGTGTCCAGCCCAGGGGCATGGCAGGAACGGCCAAGGGTGTACGCGAACGCCCCATCGTCGACCAGGCTCGCGGGAGGCCACCCCATCGATGACGGAGCGCGCGCCGTCGAGCGCCATCGTATCGGGCGCATGCAGCGAAACGAGATCGCGAGTCGGTTCGCGCGACAGGTCGCGATCGAGACGATCCCCGCCGGCCGATCCGATTCCGTCACCGGTTTCGGCTCACGTCCGGATGCCCCGCCCCGAGGGCGCGACGGCACGGCGACGGTTCGTCATTCGTCGGCTTCGGCGATGATGCTCAACAGCCGGTCGACATCGGCGCATCGGCGCATCCGCGCCCGCTTGTCCTCGCCTCTCAAGAGGCGCGCGAGCCTCGCCAGCAGGTTCAACGATGCGCCGGGACCGTCGGCGGGAGACAAGACGGCGGCGACGAGATCGACCGGGCGGTCGTCGATCGCTTCCCAATCGATCGGTCTGGCCAGACGGACGAAGATCGCGATCGGCTCGGCGAGGCCGCGGATGGCGGCATGGGGCAGAGCCACCCCCGATCCGACCCCCGTCGAGCCGAGCGCCTCGCGTTCCGTGAGCGCCCGGGCGATTTCCGAGGGATCTCGTCCGGCGACCTCGGCCGCGCGCGCGGCGATGGATTTCAGCACTTCCGCCTTGGTCCGCGCCTGAAGGTCGAGGAGCACGGCCTCGGGGCGGAGGTGTTCGGACAATGTCATGGTCTGGTCCGATGCGATCGGTTCATGGGGTATCCTGCTCGCGCAGGCGATAGCCGACGCCCGTCTCGGTCTCGACCAACGACGGGGCCGGGGCGGGCGCGTCGATCTTCTGGCGCAACTGGCTGACGAGGACGCGGAGGTACTGGGCGTCGGCCGTGAGGCTGCCGCCCCAGATCGCCGAGGTCAGCAGCTTCTGGGTGACGACCTTGCCGACGTTGCGGGCGAGGACGTGCAGCAGGTCGTATTCCTTCGGCGTCAGATGCACGCGCTCACCGTCGCGGGTGACGATGCGGCGGAGGGTATCGACGACCAGTCCTCCGGTCGTCACCACGGGCTCCTCTCCGTCACGCACGGCGGCATGGCGCAGCGCGGCGCGTAGACGCGCCAGGAGTTCGCCGACCCCGAAGGGCTTGTTGACGTAGTCGTCGGCGCCGAGGTCGAGGGCGGCGATCTTCTCGCTCTCCTGGTCGCGGGCCGACAGCACGACGATCGGCGTCTTCGACCATTCGCGGATGGCGCGGACCACGTCCTTGCCGTCCATGTCGGGCAGACCGAGATCGAGGAGGATCAGATCCGGTGCCCAGGTCGCCGCCATGCGGATCGCCGTGGCGCCGTCCTCGACGCACTCGACCTCGTGGCCGGATGCGACCAGCGCCGGCTTCAGGAAGCGGTGGATCTGGGGTTCGTCGTCGACGACGAGGACTCGGGTGGCCGTCATTCGCCGCCTCCCTTCGGTTCGGCCGGCGGCAGCGGCGGCAGCGGCAGGCGGACGGTGAAGCGCGTGCCTCCGCCGTCGCCGATCGGGCTCGTGGCGGAGATCGAGCCGCCCATCGCGGTGACGACGCCGCGACAGATGGAGAGGCCGAGACCGGTGCCGGCGGCGCGACCGTCGCCGCGCGCCACCCTGTGGAACTTCTCGAAGACGCGCTCGAGTTCCTCGATCGGTATGCCGATGCCGTCGTCCTCGACCTCGATGCGGGCGGACCGCCCCTCGCCGGCGAGGCGGACGCGAACCTCGGTGCCGACGTCCGAGAACTTGATGGCATTGTCGAGAAGGTTGAAGAGCACCTGCTCGAGCAGCGTCGCGTTTCCTTCGAGCACCAGCGGATCGCCGCTGTCGTCGAGCCTGACGCTGCGATCCGGATAGAGCCGCGCGGCCCGCGCCACGGCGCCGTGAACCACGTCGGCGAGGTCGATCCAATCGGTGTTCAGTTCCAGCGAGCCGGCCTCGAGCCGCGTCATGTCGAGGAGGTTGACCACGAACTGCGACAGGCGGCGAGTCTCTTCCTCGATCGCCGAGAGCAGGTCCTTGCGCGTCGCTTCGTCCAGTCGGTCGCCGAAGTCCTTGAGGCTGGTCACCGAACCGAGGATCGAGGCGAGGGGTGTCCGCAGATCGTGCGAGATCGACGACAGCAACGCCGACCGCAGGCGTTCGCTCTCGGCGCTGGCGGCGGCTTCCGTCGCGCGGATGCCGAGTTGGATCCGTTCCGCCGCGATGGCCGTCTGGTCGGCGAGCGCCACCAGGAAGCGCTCGGCGTCCTCGGTGATCGTCGCCTCGGGTTCGCTCGTGCCGAAACCGATGACGCCGACGGTGCCGCTCGCCGTCACCAGCGGACGGAACTGCAGGTCGGCGTTCGGCAGCGTCGGCGTTCGGCGCCCCGCCGGTTCCCCGCGCTGGAAGGCCCAACGTGCCGCGCCCATCTCGGCGACGCCGAGTTCGACGTCCGGCGGGAAGGCGCCGGCGAGGCGGAGATCCCCGGCCTCGGCGAGGAGCGCCACGGCGCGACCCTGCACCGTCCCGGCGATCTGGGCGACCACCGTCCACATCAACGGCTCCAACGCCGCTATGCCGGCGATCTTGCGAGAATATTCGTAGAGCGCCCGCGTCGTCCGCGCGCGCGCCAAGGCGGTCTGCGCCTGCTCGTGGGCACGTCCGGCGAGCCCGCCGACCGCCGCGGCGACGAAGAGGAAGACCACCAGCGCGAAGAACTCGTGCGGCTTGGCGACGGTGAAGGTGTGGAGCGGCTCGATGAAGAAGTAGTTGTAGGCGAGGAACGACAGGAACGCCGCGGCGAGGGCACTGGTGCGGCCGAAGCGCAATGCGCACAGCACCACCGCGGCGAGGAAGACCATGGAGACGTTGGGCAGACTGACGAGGTGCGTGAGGCCCAGGCCGATGCCGATCGACGCGGCGACGGCGATGCCCGCCGCCAGCAGGCCGACCGCCAGCCCGCGCCCACGGGTGCGTCGCGCCGCCGGCTTTCGCGTTGCCGCCGGCTCCGCCTCGCCGGTCACCACCTGGACGGAGATGTCCGAGGCCCGGCTCACCAGATCGTCGGAGAGCGATCGGCCGAAGAGCCGGCGCCAGCGCCCGTGATGCACCGAGCGGCCGATGACGATCTGAGAAACGTTCTCCCGCCGCGCCCAGCGCAACACTTCCGCCACCACGTCCGAGCCGATGATGCGGGCGCGTTCGGCGCCGAGCCGTTCGGCGAGATGGAGGTTGGCGTCGAGACGGCGGATCGACGCCTCGGAGGTCGCCGCGACGTCGGGACGATCGACGTGCAGCGCCGTCCACGGCGCGTTGAGGGCGCCGGCCTGGCGCGCCGCGACGCGGATCACGTTCTCCGAGCGTTCGTCGGCGCCGATGCAGACGAGCAGGCGCTCGGCCGTCGGCCACGGACCCTCGATGGCGCTCTGTCGGAGGAAGGCGAGCATCTCGTCGTCGACGTGGGCGGCGGTGCGCCTGAGCGCCAGTTCGCGCAGCGCCGTGAGATTCGATGGGCGAAAGAAGTTGTCGATGGCGCGGGCGGCGTTCTCCGGCACGTAGACCTTGCCGTCCTTCAGGCGCGCGATCAGTTCGTCGGGCGTCAGATCGACGAGGATCACCTCGTCGGCGCGCTCGAGCATGCGGTCGGGCACCGTCTCGCGGATGGTGACGCCGGTGATGCGGCCGACGACGTCGGAGAGGCTCTCGAGATGCTGGATGTTGAGCGCCGTCCACACGTCGATGCCGGCGTCGAGCAGTTCCTCCACGTCCTGGAAGCGCTTCGGGTGGCGCGACCCCGGCGCGTTCGAATGCGCCAGTTCGTCGACGATCAGAAGCCCCGGCCGGCGGGCGAGCGCCGCGTCGATGTCGAACTCCATGAGGGTGCGGCCGCGATGGATCACCGGACGGCGCGGCAACGCCTCGAGCCCTTCGATCAGCGCCGCCGTGTCGGCCCGGCCGTGCGTCTCGACCAGGCCGACCACCACGTCGACCCCCTCGCCGGCGAGGCGCTTCGCGTTGGACAGCATGGCGTAGGTCTTGCCGACGCCGGGCGCCGCCCCGAGATGGATCTTGAGCCGCCCACGCCCCTCCCGTTCGGCGAGCGCCAGCAGCGCTTCCGGCGAGGGGCGACCGTCACGGGGGCGGGTATCGTTCATCGCCACCATCCCGTCACGAAGGGCCGAGACGCGCAAGAGCGAGATTGAGCTCGAGGACGTTGACGCGCGGCTCGCCGAGGAATCCGAGATCGCGATCGCGGGTCCCGGCGACGATCAGCGCCTCGAGCGTCTCCGGCGCCAGCCCGCGGGCCGTGGCGACACGTTTCACCTGAAGGCGGGCGAAGGCGGGCGAGACGTGCGGATCGAGGCCGCTCGCCGAGGTGGTCACCGCATCGGCGGGGAGCATGGCGGCGCCGGTCTCCGCCTTCAGCGCCTCGGCGTCGCCCTTCACGCGGTCGATCAGTTTGGCCGAGAGCGGGCCGAGGTTGGAGCCGCTCGAGCTGGCGGCGTCGTAGGGGGCGGCCGAAGTCGCCGAGGGACGGCCGTGGAACCATTTCGGCTCGGTGAAGTTCTGGCCGATCAGGCGGGACCCGACGACCTTGCCGTCGATCTCGATCAGACTGCCGCCGGCGCGTGCCGGCATCAGCACTTGCGAGATCCCGGTGATCGCCAGCGGATAGGCGACCCCGGTCAGAAGCGTCAATCCACCGAGGAGGACGAGGGTGGGGCGCAGATGTTCGATCATGATGGTCACCTCAGGCGAGATGGAGCGCGGCGACGATCGTGTCGATCGCCTTGATGCCGACGAAGGGCAGGACGAGGCCGCCGACGCCGTAGACGAGCAGGTTGCGACGGAGCAGCGCCGCCGCGCCGACCGGGCGATAGGCGATGCCCTTCAGCGCCAGCGGGATCAGCGCGATGATGATCAGCGCGTTGAAGATCACCGCCGACAGGATGGCGCTCTGCGGCGAGGCCAGTCCCATGACGTTGAGCGCGTTCAGTTCGGGGTAGGTCGCCAGGAACAGCGCCGGGATGATGGCGAAATACTTGGCCACGTCGTTGGCGATCGAGAAGGTGGTGAGCGAACCACGGGTCATCAGCAGTTGCTTGCCGATCGCCACCACCTCGATCAGCTTGGTCGGATCGCTGTCGAGGTCGACCATGTTGCCGGCCTCGCGGGCGGCTTGCGTCCCCGACTGCATGGCGACGCCGACGTCGGCCTGGGCCAGCGCGGGAGCATCGTTGGTGCCGTCGCCGCACATGGCGATCAGGCGGCCATGGGTCTGCTCGGAGCGGATGTAGGCGAGCTTGTCCTGCGGAGTGGCCTCGGCGATGAAGTCGTCGACACCGGCCTCCGAGGCGATCGCGGCGGCGGTGACCGGGTTGTCGCCGGTGACCATCACGGTGCGGATGCCCATGGCGCGCAGTTCGGCGAAACGTTCCTTGATGTCGGGCTTGACCACGTCCTTCAGGTGAATGGCGCCGATCAGGGCGCCGCTTTCGCAGACGGCGAGCGGCGTGCCGCCGGTCCGCGCGATGCGGTCGACGGCGTCGCGGAAGGCCGGTTGGGTCTGTTCGAGCCGTATGGCGAGATGGCGCAACACAGCGTCGACGGCGCCCTTGCGGACCGACCGGCCGGCGAGGTCGGCGCCCGACAGACGCGTCTGGGCGGTGAAGGGCACGAAACTCGCGGTCTCGATCCCCGCCGGCTCGACGACCCCGTGAATGCCGCGCGCCAAGGCCACGATCGAGCGGCCTTCCGGCGTCTCGTCGGCGTGCGAGGCGACGAGCGCGGCCTCGGCGAGCGCTTCGGTGGAGACGCCGGGCACCGGCAGGAACTCCGTCGCCATGCGATTGCCGAAGGTGATGGTGCCGGTCTTGTCGAGCAGCAGCGTGTCGACGTCGCCGGCGGCCTCCACCGCGCGGCCCGACGTGGCGATGACGTTGAAGCGGATGAGGCGATCCATGCCGGCGATGCCGATCGCCGAGAGGAGACCACCGATGGTGGTCGGGATCAGGGTGACGAGGAGCGCGATCAGCACGGTCACGGTGATGGTCGTGCCGGAATAGCCGGCGATCCCCCACAGTGTCACCACGGTGATCAGGAAGATCAGCGTCAGGCCGGAGAGCAGGATCGACAGCGCCAGTTCGTTCGGCGTCTTCTGTCGCTCGGCGCCTTCGACCAGCGCGATCATCCGATCGATGAAGGTCGAGCCCGGCGCGGCGGTGATGCGCACGACGATCCAGTCGGAGAGCACCGTGGTGCCGCCGGTCACGGCGGAGCGATCGCCGCCGGATTCGCGGATGACCGGAGCCGATTCGCCGGTGATCGCCGATTCGTTGACCGAGGCGACGCCGCGGACCACCTCGCCGTCGGCGGGGATGACGTCCCCGGGTTCGCACAGGATGAGATCGTCGAGTTCGAGATCGAGCGAGGAGACGCCCGAATAGGCGTGCTCGTCGGGATCGTCGAAGAGCAGACGCTTGGCGACGGTGTCGGAGCGGGTCTTGCGCAGGGCATCGGCCTGGGCCTTGCCACGTCCCTCGGCGACGGCCTCGGCGAAGTTGGCGAAGAGCACGGTGAACCACAGCCATGCGGCGATCTGGCCGTCGAAGACCGGCGCGCCGGTGCCGGTGGCGACGTCCTTGACGAAGACGAGGGTGACGACGGCGGCGACGACCTCGGTGACGAAGATCACCGGATTGCGGGCGAGGCGGCGCGGGTCGAGCTTGCGGAAGGCGTCGAGCGCGGCGCGGACGATGATGTGCCGGTCGAAGAGCGGCGGGGGGGAGGCGATCGGATGGGACATCGTTCGGTCCTCGAAGGAAGACGTGTGTCATGCTGGCTCATGGAATTCGGACTCGTCCGAATTCCATGAGCTCGGTGTCAGAAGGTCTGGCCGGTGCCGATGAGCAGATGCTCGACGATCGGTCCGAGCGCGAAGGCGGGAAAGAACTGCAAGCCCCCGAGGATCAGGATCACCGCCACGACCAGGCCGACGAAGAGCGGTCCATGGGTCGGGAAGGAGCCGGCGGAGGCCGTGCCGCGCGTCTTGACGGCCAGCGATCCGGCGATCGCCATCACCGGCACGATGTAGCCGAAGCGACCGAGGAACATGGCGATGCCGAGCGTCACGTCGAACCACGGGGTATTCGCCGACAATCCGGCGAAGGCGGAGCCGTTGTTGCCGGTGGCCGAGGCATAGGCATAGAGCAGTTCGGTGAGCCCGTGCGGACCGGCGTTGGCGAGGCTCGACAGCGCCGTGGGCAGCATCGCCGCCACGGCGGCGAAACCGAGGATGGACGCCGGCAGGATCAACTGGGCGAGCATCGCCAGTTTCATCTCCTTCACCTCGATCTTCTTGCCGAGATATTCCGGCGTGCGCCCGACCATCAGTCCGGCGATGAAGACGGTGAGGACGGCGATCACCAGGATGCCGTAGAGGCCGGAACCGACGCCGCCGGGAGCGATCTCGCCGAGCTTGATGAGAAGCAACGGCATGAACCCGCCGAGCGGCATGAAGCTCTCGTGCATCGAGTTCACCGAGCCGGTCGACGTGCCGGTGGTGGCGACCGCGTAGAGGGCGGAAGCGGCGGGGCCGAAGCGGACTTCCTTGCCTTCCATGTTGCCGAGCGTCGGGTCGACGCCGAGGGCGGTGAGCAGCGGATTGCCACCCGCCTCCGCCCAAAAGGCGACGACGAGGCAGCCGCCGAGGATGATCGCCATCGCCGCGAGGATGGCCCAGCCCTGTCGGGCGTCGCCGACCATGCGGCCGAAGGTGTGGGTGAGCGCGGCGGAGATGGCGAGCAGCGCCCAGATCTCCAGCGCGTTGGTGATCGGCGTCGGATTCTCGAACGGGTGTGAGGCGTTGGCGTTGAAGAATCCACCGCCGTTGGTGCCGAGTTCCTTGATCGCCTCTTGGGCGGCGACCGGCCCGAGCGCGATCGTCTGCTTCGCCCCTTCGAGGGTCGTGGCGTCGACGGACCCGAGAAGCGTCTGCGGCATGCCGAGCGCGACGAAGACCAGCGCCAGTACGATCGACAGCGGCAGCAGCACGTGCAACGTCACCCGCGTCAGATCGACCCAGAAATTGCCGACCTCGTCGGAGCCGGAGCGGGCGAAAGCGCGGATCATCACCGCCGCCAGCACGATGCCGGTCGCCGCCGACAGGAAGTTCTGCACCGTCAGCCCGGCCATCTGGGTGAAGTGGCTCATGGTGGTCTCGCCGCCATAGGCCTGCCAGTTGGTGTTGGTGACGAAGCTCATCGCGGTGTTGAAGGCGAGGAGCGGATCGACTCCGTCGAAGCCCTGCGGGTTCAACGGCAGCACGCCCTGCAGGCGCTGGATCGCGTAGAGAGCGACGAAGCCGGCGGCGTTGAAGACCAGCATGGCGACGGTGTAGCCGAGCCAGGTCTGGGGGGCGCGCGAACGGCTGCCGGCGAGCGCCAGGAGGCCGCGTTCGATCGGGCCGACGACGGGCGAGAGGAGAGTGCGCTCGCCGGAAAAGACCTGCGCCATGTGGCGGCCGAGCGGCACCACGGTGGCGAGGACGAGCGCGAGGACGAGAAGGATCTGCAGCCAGCCGAAGACGGTCATGGCGTCACCTCGAAAGGAGTTTGGGGACGGCGCTCAGTACTTCTCGGGGCGCACGAGCGTGTGCACGAGATAAGCGCCGAGGGCGATGGCGACGATCAGCGCGAGGATCGGTTCGGTCATGACGGCGCGCTCACAATTGCCCGCAGGCGCGTGCGTAGAGCGCCGCGAGGGTGAAGAGGGCGAAGGCGATCAGGAGGCAGGCGAGGTCCAACATGGCGAAGGTCCTTCGAGAGGTTTTCTTCGTCACGGATAGTCCTCCCGAACCGCATCAGGGATCGATCGGGAAGGAGGGTCGTCGCCATAGTGATTTCATAATGCTCGGGTCGACGATCGTCGGCGGGTGGTCGTCGGACCGAGGGGCTCGCGCGGCCCCTTCGCCGAAATCCGGTCCGTCTCCCGATCTCGCGATTTCGGCGAATGCCGAACCGGGCTCAGAGCTCGTCGCGCGCCGTGGTCCGCGCCACCGCCCGCCGCCAGCCGCGCCATTTGCGGTCGCGGCCGTCGGCGTCCAGATGCGGGGTGAAGCGGCGCTCCAACCGCCATGTCCTCGCGAAGGTCGCCGGCTCCGGCAGGACGCCGCTCGAAAGCCCGGCGAGATAGGCGGCGCCGAGGGCCGTCGTCTCCATCACCACCGGGCGGTCGACCGGCGCGTCGAGGATGTCGGCGAGGAACTGCATGGTCCAGTCGGAGGCGGTCATGCCGCCGTCGACGCGCAACACCGTGTCGGCCGACTGCGCCCAGTCCCCCCGCATCGCCTCGATCAGGTCGCGGGTCTGGTAGCCGACGCTCTCCAGCGCCGCCCGCGCCAGTTCCCGCCGGGTCGTCCCCCGCGAGATGCCGTAGAGCGCGCCGCGCGCCTCCGGGTCCCAATAGGGCGCCCCGAGGCCGACGAAGGCCGGCACCAGATAGACCTCCTGGGCGGGATCGGCGGTCGCGGCGAGCACCCCGGCCTCCGCCGCCGCGCCGATCAGCCCGAGCCCGTCGCGCAGCCACTGCACCGCCGCGCCGGCGATGAAGATCGCCCCTTCCAACGCATAGGTCGGCCGGCCGTCCAACTGATAGGCGATGGTGGTCAACAGCCGGTTCTTGGAGACGACCGGCGTCGTGCCGGTGTTGAGCAGGGCGAAACAGCCGGTGCCGTAGGTCGCCTTCATCATGCCCGGCGTGAAACACGCCTGCCCGACGGTCGCCGCCTGCTGGTCGCCGGCGATGCCGCGCACCGCCACCGGCCGGCCGAGAATGTCGGAGGCCGTGGTGCCGTAGTCGGCGGCGCAGTCGCGCACCTCCGGCAGCATCGCCATGGGCACGCGCAGCAATCGGCACAGATCCGCGTCCCAGCAACCGCGATGGATGTCGTAGAGCAGGGTGCGCGAGGCGTTGGTGGCGTCGGTGGCATGGACCTCGCCGCCGGTCAGGCGCCACAGCAGGAAACTGTCGACGGTGCCGAAGGCGAGCCGCCCAGCCTCCGCCAACGGGCGCGCGCCGGGGACGTGATCGAGGATCCAGGCGATCTTGGTGCCGGAGAAATAGGGATCGAGCAGCAGGCCTGTGCGGGCCGCGACCATCGGCTCGTTGCCCTCCGCCTTCAGCCGGGCGCAGACGTCCGCCGTGCGGCGGTCCTGCCAGACGATCGCCGGATGGATGGCGCGTCCGTCGGCGCGGTCCCAGACGATCGTCGTCTCGCGTTGATTGGTGATGCCGATCGCCGCGATGTCGGCGGCGCCGACCTCCGCCGCCGCCAGCGCCCGGTTCATCGTCGAGACGGTGGTGCGCCAGAGGTCTTCCGGGTCGTGCTCGACCCAGCCGGACGCCGGATAGTGCTGGGGGAATTCCTCCTGCGCGATTCCCGCGATCGACAGGTCGTCGCGGAAGACGATGGCGCGCGACGAGGTGGTGCCCTGATCGACGGCGAGGATGTGGCTGGTCATGACGCGGGCCCCCGAGGGATGATGCGGCGGATGGCGGACGTCCGGCCGACGATCCGCGATCGCGTGTCGAGCCTGCCGCGTTCGAGGGCGGGCGGCAAGATGGCGCGGCGCTCGCTCCGACCGGCCGGCCGAGCCGCGAGGTCGCGGGCGCGGCTCACACCGCCTGTCCCGCGCCCGCCTTCGTCGCGTCGTCGGCGGCGGCCCGCCGCGCGGCCATGAAGCCCTCGAGTTCGGCGCGCCCGTCCTGGCCGATGCGCAGGCCGAGTTTCGAACGCCGCCACAACACGTCGTCGGCGTCGACGGCCCATTCCGCGTCCATCAGATGGCGAACCTCGGCCTCGCTGAGACCGGCGCCGAAATCGCGCCCGAGGTCCTCGCGGCGGGCGGCCGTGCCGAGGATCTTGGCGGCGTCGTTGCCATAGGCCGCGATCAGGCGGTCGGCGGTGGTCTCGTCGAGGAAGGGGTGGCGGGCTCGCAGTTCGGCCGCGAGGCGCGGGCGCTCGGTGACGGGGAAGTCGCCGCCGGGAAGCGGCGCGGTCGCGGTCCACGGCTTGCCGCGATCGGGCAGATGGCGGGCCAGTTTGCGCAAGGCCGCCTCGGCGAGCCGGCGATAGGTGGTGATCTTGCCGCCGAAGATCGACAGGAGCGGCGCGCCGGCGACCGTCTCGTCGAGATCGAAGACATAGTCGCGGGTCGCCGCCTTGGCCTCGCTCGCGCCGTCGTCGTAGAGCGGGCGCACACCCGAATAGGTCCACACCACGTCGTCGCGGGTCACGGCGCGGGTGAAGTACTCGCTCGCCGCCGCGCACAGATAGTCGATCTCGGCCTCGGATGCGTGAACCTCGGCCGGGTCGCCCTCGTAGTCGAGATCGGTGGTGCCGATCAGGGTGAAGTCGCGCTCGTAGGGGATGGCGAAGACGATGCGCCCGTCGCCGTTCTGGAAGAGGTAGCAGCGGTCGTGGTCGTAGAGCCGGCGCACCACGATGTGCGAGCCCTGGACGAGGCGGACATTCGCCTTCGCCCTCGAATGGACGGCGTCGGTCAGCACTTGCGCCACCCACGGGCCGGCGGCGTTGACCAGCGCCTTGGCGCGGATCGTCCGGGTCTCGCCCGATAGGGTGTCCGTCACCGTCAGCGTCCAGCCGTCGGCCGAGCGGAGGGCCGAGACCACCTTGGCGCGGGTCTCGATCCGGGCGCCGCGATCGGCGGCGTCGCGGGCGTTGAGGACCACCAGGCGCGCGTCGTCGACGCGGCAGTCGGAATATTCGAACCCCTTGGTGAAGAGGCCCGGGCGCAAGGGGGCGCCGGCCTCGTCGCGCGTCAGGTCGAGCGTCCGGGTCGGCGGCAACAGGCGCCGTCCGCCCAGGTGGTCGTAGATGAAGAGGCCGAGGCGCAGCAGCCAGGCGGGGCGAAGGCCCGCGTGATGCGGCAGCACGAAGCGCAGCGGTTCGATGATGTGCGGGGCGGCGCGCCACAGAACCTCGCGCTCGATCAGGGCCTCGCGCACCAGGCGAAAATCGTAATACTCGAGGTAGCGCAGGCCGCCGTGCACCAGTTTCGTCGACCAGGACGAGGTGCCGCTCGCCAGATCGTTCATTTCGCAGAGATGGACGGAGAGCCCCCGGCCGGCCGCGTCGCGCGCGATCCCGCAACCGTTGATGCCACCGCCGATCACGGCGAGGTCGTAGACCTCATCCATGGAAAGTCTCCTTCGTCACGAGGCGATCCGCGCGGCGACGCCGCGCGGAGGCCATGCGCGTTTCGTGTCGAAATTTTCGTATCACTGCTTCGTTTCATGTTCAATCGAAATATCGATCGAATGAAGCGAACCGAATCCGAACCCGTTCAATCCTCCGATTCGCGCACCGTGTCGGAGGCGGGCGCGGTCTCGACCAGCCGGATTCCCTTCTCCCGGCACAGGCCGCGCAGATGTTCGGAGGGCAGGTGGTCGGTGACGAAGGTGCCGACCTGCGACAGGTGGGCGATGCGCACCGGGGCGGTGCGTTCGAGCTTGGTGCGGTCGGCCACCAGGATGACGTTGCGGGCGTTCTCGATGATCGCCTGGGCGACGCGAACCTCGCGGAAGTCGAAATCGAGCAGCGATCCGTCCTCGTCGATCGCCGAGGTGCCGATCACCGCCGTGTCGACCTTGAACTGGCGGATCAGATCGACCGCCGCCGAGCCGACGACGGCGCCGTCGCCGGCCCGCACCGGGCCGCCGGCGACGATCACCTCGAAGTCGGTGGCGCGGTTGAGCTGCATGGCGACGTTGAGATTGTTGGTGATCACCAACATGTTCTCGTGGCCGACGAGCGCCTCGGCGACTTCCTCGGTGGTGGTGCCGATGTTGATGAACAGCGACGTGCCGTTGGCGATCAGCGCCGCCGCCGCCTGCCCGATGGCGCGCTTCTCATCCGTCGCGACGAAGCGGCGCGCCTCGTAGGACAGGTTGCGCACCCCGGAGGTGATCACCGCCCCACCGTGGATCCGCGACAGGATGCGCCGGTCGCAGAGCTCGTTGAGATCCTTGCGGATCGTCTGCGGCGTCACGTCGAAGCGTTTCGCCAGGTCGTCGACCGCGACGCGGCCCGTCTCGCGGGCGATCTGGAGGATGTCCCCCTGCCGGCCGGTGAGGTCCTCCATCTCGCGTCCCCTTCCCGTGATGCGGCTCGTGTCGGCGCCGGCCGAGGCGTCGCCCGCCGCGCCCGCGCCAGTCAGTCACCGCCGCCGCCGGCCTGTCAAGCCGATGGGTTCGTCTCGGATGGCATCGAAAGAAAAACGAACGTCGAAACGAATGCGCGGGCTCAGTGCGCCCCCACCATGGCGCAGCTCTGGCCGCCGTCGATCGGCAGCGCCACCCCGGTGATGAAGCCGGCCTCGTCGGAGGCGAGGAACACCGAGGCCGCCGCCACGTCCCAGGCGGTGCCCATCCGCCCCATCGGCACGGCGCGATTGCGGTTGGCGACCATGTCCTCGACCGAGGCGTGATTGGCGGCGACCTGGGCATAGATCAGCGGCGTGTCGAGCATCCCCGGCAGGATGGCGTTGGCGCGGATGCCGTGCGGCGCATATTGTAGCGCCAGGGCCTGGGTCGCCTGGACCACGGCGGCCTTGGCCACCGAATAGGCGAAATAGGGATAGCCGGTCCAGCGGATCGCCGCCAGCGAGGCGATGTTGACGATGACGCCGCGTCGCTGTTCGAGGAAATGCGGCAGCAGCGTCCGCGCGGTGCGGAACACCGTGCCGACGTTGATGTCGAGGGCGCGCCGGAAGGTCGCCTCGTCGATCTCCGTCGGCCCGCCGTTGAAGACGACGCCGATGTTGTTGTGGAGGAGGTCGATCGCGCCGAACCGGGCGATCACCGCCGCCACCGTCGCCTCGACCGCGGCGAGGTCGGTCGCGTCGCAGCGAAGCGCGATCGCCTCGCCGCCTTCTTGCCCGATGATCCGCGCCGTCTCCTCCGCCGCCGCGAGCGTGAGATCGATCGCCGCGACCTTGGCGCCCTCGCGGGCATAGGCGACGGCGACGGCCTTGCCGTTGCCCCATCCCGGACCCGACGACCCCGCGCCGAAGACGATCGCCGATCGTCCCTTCAACCGTTCGCCCATGGTCGTGCCCTCACAGGAAACCGATGGAGATCCACGGCACCGCCGCCACCACCACGATGCCGACGGCGAGCGCCGCCAGATAGGCGAGGATCGGCCGCATGCCGAGATCCGGATCGACCCGGCCGATGGCGCAGGCCGCGTAGTAGCCGACGCCGAAGGGCGGGGCGAAGAGGCCGATGCCCATCGCCAGGATCACCACCATGGCGTAGTGGACCTCGTGGATCCCGACGATGCGGGCGACGGGGAAGAGCAACGGCCCGAACAGCACGATCGCCGGGATGCCCTCGAGCACGCTGCCGAGCACCACGAAGGCGACGATCGAGACGATCATGAACATCGTCGCCCCGCCCGGAAGCCCGGTCATCGCGGTGGCGAGCGTCCGCGAGAAGCCCGATTGGGTCAGGCCCCAGGCCATCGCCGAGGCGGCGCCGATGATGAACAGGATCGAGCCCGAGAGCTTGGCCGTCTCCACCAGCATCGGCATCAGCCGCCGCCGGTCGAAACAGCGGTAGATCACCAGGCCCGCGAAGATCGAATAGACGATGCCGATGGTCGAGACCTCGGTCGCCGTCGCCACCCCTTCCACCACCGCGGCGCGGATGATGAAGGGCAGCGCCAGCGCCGGCAGCGCCACCACGAAGCTGCGCAGGATCTCGGGCGCGGAAGCGCGCGGCGTCGTCGGCACCGATTCCGACCGCGCTCGGCGCGCCACCACCAGACAGAGCCCGACCGCCAGCACCAGCCCCGGCAGCATGCCGCCGGTGAACAGCGCGGCGATCGAGACCCCGGTCACCGAACCGATGGTGATCAACACGATCGACGGCGGAATGGTCTCGGTCTGCGCCCCGGTCGCGGCGAGCAGCGCCACCAGATCGCCGGGCTTCGCCCCGCGCTTGATCATCTCGGGGAAGAGCCCCGGCGCCACCGCCGCCATGTCGGCGGCCTTGGCCCCGGAGATGCCGGAGACCAGATACATCGCCGCCACCAGCACATAGGAGAGGCCGCCGCGCACGTGTCCGATCAGGGAGGCGAGGAAGGCGACCATCGCCTTGGCCATGCCGGTCATCTCGATCAGGAGGCCGAGGAAGACGAAGAGCGGCACGGCGAGCAGGATCAGGTGGCTCATGCCCTCGTCCATGCGCCCGACCATCACCATGGTCGGCACCCGGGTCGTCAGCGCGATGAAGCCGAAGGTGGAGAGCGCGAAGGCGAAGCCGATCGGCACCCCGGCGAAGACCGCGACCATCACCCCGCCGACGAAGAAGATCAGCAGATTGGCCTGTCCGAGCCCCTTGAAGGCCGGCCCCAGCAGACGGAAGGCGAGGATGATCGCGGCGGCCACCGCGAGCGCGGTGAGCGCGTCGCGCAAGGCCAGGCGCCCGAACAGCCGCGTCACCGCGAAGATCGCCATCAGCACCACGCCGACGGGAAACGCCGCGGCGCGCCAGGAGCCCGAGATCTCCAGCGCCGAGGTGGTGATGAAGCTCTCCTCGTAGACGTATTCGAAGGCCGAGGGGGCGACGAGGGCGAGAAACGCCAGTCCCGCCGCCACCGCGAAGGCATCGAAGAAGGCGCGGCGCGGCGCCGACAGACGCGACACCAGCGCCGTCATCCGCATGTGCGCGTCGCGGTGCACCGCGATCGCCGCCCCGAACATCGCCAGCCACAGGAACAACGTCGAGGCGACCTCGTCCGACCAGGTCAGCGGCCGCGCGAAGACGTAGCGCGACACCACGCCGGCGAAGAGGACCGCCATCTCGACGACCACCAGCAGGGCGGCGGCGATTTCAACGAGCCGTCCGAGCATCGCCTCCCCCAGCCCGAGCGCCGAGCGAGAGGCGGCGTCGGACGCCGGGGCGTGGGAGGACACGGCGATGCCGGTCCCCCGCGGGTTCGGGGGAGGTGACGCGGGCGCGACCATGATGTCCTCGTCAGCCCAGGGCGCCGACCGAGGACTCCAGGAGCGACCACGCGGTCGCGCCGAACTTTTCCTTCCATTCCTTGTAGAAGCCGGCGTCGCGCAGCTTGGCACGGAAGGCCTTGGCGTCGACGTCGTTGAACTTCATCCCCTTGGCGGTGAGGCCGTCGCGCAGCGTCGCGGTGAGCTTGACGATGTCGGCGCGCTCGTCGATCGCCGAGGCGTCGAAGTTGCGGGCGACGACGACCCGGATGTCCTCCGGCAGGGCGTCCCAGTTGCGCCGGTTGGCGAGCAGCCAGAAGCCGTCCCACATGTGATTGGTGGTCGAGCAGTAGGACTGCACCTCGTAGAGCTTGGCGGTGTCGATGATCGCCAGCGGGTTTTCCTGGCCGTCGACGATCTTCGACTGCAACGCCGAGTAGACCTCGTTGAAGTTGATCGTCGTCGGCGCCGCGCCGAAGGCCTTGAACATCGAGGTCCACAGCGGCGCCGGCGGCACCCGCAGCTTGAGGCCGGTGAAGTCGGCCGGAGTCTGGACCGCGTGGGTCGAGGTGGTGGTCTGGCGGAAACCGTTGTCCCAGATCTTCTCCATCGCGACGATCTGGCGGCTCTTGCCGATCTCCTCGCGGATGTGGGCGCCGAGCTTGCCGTCCATCGCCTTCCACACCGAGTCGTAGCCGTCGAAGGCGAAGCCGACGCCGTTGATCGCCGCGGCGGGAACCAGCGTCGACAGGATCAGGCCCGAGAGGGTGAAGAAGTCGACCGCGCCGTTGCGGATCTGGCCGAGCGTGTCGGTGTCGGAGCCGAGCTGGCTCGACGGGAAGATCTGCAGCTCGAACCGGCCGTGGGTCTCGTTCTTGATCTTCTCGGCGGCCTCCGCGAGCCGCACGTTGAGCGGATGGGTCGGCGAGAGATTGTTGGCGAACTTGTAGGTGAACTCGGCGGCGCGAGCCCGTCCGATATGGAATCCGGACACGGCGCCGACGCCGGCGGTGAGCATCAGGCCGCGCGTGAAGGTGCGGCGGGTAAGGATGGTCATGGTCGTTTCCTCTCGCTCGTCGTCCGCGGCGGTATTCCGCCGTCGGATCAAGTAGGTCCAGATTACGGACCACTCAGAACTGGAATTTATACTTGACTAGTGGGATCTATGGCCCATCCTGTCAACGACTTTTTGGCAAGGGCTGAAATTCAACGATATAGAGTCCATGATATGGACCATCTGGGAGGCGGAATGAACGGCGAGCGGACGCGCCTGGGCGAGGTCGTCACCGGCACGCAGAGCATCGACCGCGCCGTGGTCGTGCTGCGCGTCCTGGCGGGGCGGGCGCGCGACGGCATGGGGCTCGGCGAGATCGTCGCCGCCGCCGGCCTGTCCAAGCCGACCTGCCGGCGCATTCTCCTCGCCCTGATGGAAGCCGGCTTCGCCGCCCAGGACGAGGCGACGCGGCGCTATTTCCTCGGGCCCGAGATCTATGTTCTCGGCTCGATCGCCGCCGAGCGCTACGGCGTCCATCGCCACGCGCTCGACTGCGTCGTCCGCCTCGCCCAGCGCACCGGCGATGCCGCCTTCCTCCAGGTCAGGCGCGGCCATTCCGTCGTCTGCCTGCATCGCGAGGACGGCCCCTGGCCGATCCGCAGCCACGTGCTCGCCGCCGGCGATCGCCACCCGCTCGGCGCCGGCGCCGGCCCGCTCGCCATTCTCGCGGCGCTCCGCGACGACGAGATCGAGGCCTCGCTCGAGGCCAATGCCGCGTCCTTCGCCGCCCATTATCCGACCCTCGATCGCGCCGGCCTCCTGGCGCTCGTCGCCGAGACCCGGGTTCGCGGCTACAGCCTCAATCGCGGCCTGCTCTTCCCCGGCTCCTGGGGCATGGGGATGGCGGTGCGCGGCGTCCACGGTGAGGTCGACGCCTGCCTGTCGCTCGCCGCGGTGGAAGCCCGCATGCAGGGCGCCCGCGAGGGCGAATTGGCCGCCGCCCTCGCCGAGGAGGTCCGCATCGTCGAACAACGCCTGCGCGACGCCGCCCGCAGCGCTCGCCCGCCGGCGGGAGAACCCAGAAGGGCCTCCGGCGCGCGGCGATGATTACCCAGACGCGCCCGGCGCGTCGATGAACAACCAGACGCGCCCTGGCGCGGTGATGAACACCCGGACGCGCCCTGGCGCGTCGGGGAACCGAACATCCCCGGCCCTCGACGGCCGCGGTCCGAGGAGGAGGAAACCCATGACCAGGAACACCGCCGCGATCGTCGGCTGGGCGCATACGCCCTTCGGAAAATTGGAGGATCCGGACGTCGAGAGCCTGATCGGCCGGGTCGCCGCCTCCGCCCTCGAGCACGCCGGGGTCGGGGCGGGCGACGTCGATTTCGTCTCCGTCGGCGTCTACAACAACGGCTTCTCCAAACAGGGTTTCGAGGCGTCGCTGGTCGCCCTCGCCGTGCCGGAACTGGCGCCCGTCCCCGCCGTCCACCTGGAGAACGCCTGCGCCACCGGTTCGGCCGCGCTCCACGCCGCGCTCGACTTCATCGGCTCCGGCCGTGGCCGCATCGCGCTGGTCGTCGGCGCCGAGAAGATGACCGCGACCCCGACGGCGGAGGTCGGCGACATCCTGCTCTCCGCCTGTCTGAGGCGTGAGGAGGCCGCCGTCGACGCCGGCTTCGCCGGCATCTTCGGCAAGATCGCCGGCAATTATTTCCAGCGTCACGGCGACCGCGCCGCCGAACTCGCCATGATCGCCGCCAAGAACCACGAGAACGGCCTGCGCAATCCGTTCGCCCACATGCGCAAGGACTTCGGCTTCGACTTCTGCAACACCGTGTCGGACAAGAACCCGCTGGTCGCCGGCCCCCTGCGCCGCACCGACTGTTCGCTGGTCTCCGACGGCGCCGCCGCCCTGGTCGTCGCCGACGCCGAGACCGCCGCCGGTCTCGCCCGCGCCGTGTCGATCCGCGCCCGCGTCCAGGCCAACGACTTCCTGCCCTTGTCGCGCCGCGATCCGATCGCCTTCGACGGCGCCCACCGCGCCTGGAGGAGCGCGCTCGAGGCGGCCGGGCTCACCATCGACGACCTCGATCTGGTCGAGACCCACGACTGTTTCACCGTCGCCGAGATGATCGAATACGAGGCGATGGGCCTCGCCGCCCCCGGCGAGGGCTGGAAGGTGGCGCGCGAGGGGGCGACCCGGCGCGGCGGCCGCCTGCCGGTCAATCTCTCCGGCGGGCTCAAGTCGCGCGGCCATCCGATCGGCGCCACCGGCGTCTCCCAGCACGTCATGGCGGCGATGCAGCTCACCGGCGAGGCCGGCGAGATGCAGCTCGACGGCGCCTCGCTCGCCGGGGTCTTCAACATGGGCGGCGCCGCCGTCGCCAGCTACGTCTCGATCCTGGAGCGGCTCAGATGAGCACGAGCGATCCCGTCGGCGGCGTCGGGCGGGTGTCCCGGCGCGTGATGAATCTCGCCCATCTCCTGACCCGGAACGCCCGCCGTTTCCCCGATGGAATCGCCTTCGCGCGTGGCGACGAGCGCTGGACCTGGGCGGAGATGGCGGCGCGGGCCGAGGCTCTCGCCGCCGCGCTGGCCGAGCGCGGCATCGTCAAGGGCGACCGCATCCTGGTCCATTCGAAGAACACGGTTCAGATGGTCTGGTCGATGTTCGCCACCTTCCGCCTCGGCGCGGTCTGGGTGCCGACCAATTTCCGCCTGATGCCGAAGGAAGTGGCCGATCTGGCGCGATCCTCCGGCGCCCGCGCCTTCCTCTGCCACGGCGACTTCCCCGAACACGCCGAGGCGGTCGAAACCGGCGCGCCGAGCGTCGACTTCGTCTGGCGCTTCGACGAGATGGCC
Source organism: Prosthecomicrobium sp. (assembly GCA_048497495.1). Classification (GTDB taxonomy): domain Bacteria; phylum Pseudomonadota; class Alphaproteobacteria; order Rhizobiales; family Ancalomicrobiaceae; genus JAFHCF01. The sequence continues at coordinate 5,699 of JAFHCF010000247.1, read as the reverse complement.
CGCGACAGCCGCTTCGGCGAGGCCGACGTCGGCGAACGCCTCGCCGCCCACGACGGCGCGCGGGTCGCCGAGGCGGCGGTCGAGCACGACGATCCCTGCTGGTTCTTCTTCACCTCCGGCACCACCGGGCGGTCGAAGGCGGCGGTCCTCACCCACGGCCAGATGGCCTTCGTGATCACCAACCATCTCTGCGACCTGATGCCCGGCGCCACCGAGACCGACGCCTCGCTGGTGGTGGCGCCCTTGAGCCACGGCGCCGGCGTCCACTTCCTCAACGTCGCCGCCCGGGGCGCCCCGACCATCCTCATGCCGGGCGACCGTTTCGACGTCGCCGAGGCCTGGCGCCTGGTCGCCGCCCACCGCGTCACCAACGTCTTCACCGTGCCGACCATCCTGAAGATGCTGGTGGAACACCCGTCCGTCGCCGAGCACGACCATTCCAGCCTGCGTTGGGTGATCTATGCCGGCGCGCCGATGTACCGCGAGGATCAGAAGCGGGCGCTCGCCACCATCGGTCCGGTGCTGGTGCAGTATTTCGGCCTGGGCGAGGTGACCGGCAACATCACGGTCCTGCCGCCGGCGCTCCACACCCTCGAGGACGGCCCGGCGGCGCGGGTCGGCACCTGCGGCATGCCCCGCACTGGCATGCAGATCTCGATCCGCGACGATGCCGGCGGCGAGCTCGCCCCGGGCGAGACCGGCGAGATCTGCGTCATCGGCCCGGCTGTCTTCGCCGGCTACTACGACAACCCGGAGGCCAACGCCAAGGCCTTCCACGACGGCTGGTTCCGCACCGGCGACCTCGGCCACGTCGACGAGCAGGGCTTCCTCTACATCACCGGCCGCGCCTCCGACATGTACATCTCCGGTGGCTCCAACATCTATCCGCGCGAGATCGAGGAGAAGATCCTGACCCACCAGGAGATCGCCGAGGTCGCCGTGGTCGGCGTGCCCGATCCGCTGTGGGGCGAGGTCGGCGTGGCGGTCTGCGTGCCGCGCGCCGGGGTGGTCCTCGACGAGGTCGCCTTCGTCGCGGCGATCGCGGCCGAGATCCCGCGCTACAAGATGCCCCGCCGCTTCGTCTTCTGGGAGGCGCTGCCGCGCTCCGGTTACGGCAAGGTGCCCAAGCGCATGGTCCGCGACGAGCTCGAGGCGCGCGGCATCCTCGCCGAGATGGCGGCGGCGTCCGAACGCGCCAAGGTGACGTCATGAACCCGCCGCTTCGCCCCACCCACATCCGCCAGCCCGGCCCGCCCTCGGCCGCGCCGCTGGTCGCCGTCACGGGCCGGGGACGGCGCCTTCGCCTGCGTCTCGACGCCGGCAAGCCGTTGCTCCGGGCGGTGGTCGACGCCTTCGCCACGGAAGGCTTCGCCGACGGCACCGTGCGTCTCGACGGCCTCGCCCTCGGCCCCTTCGCCTATTGCAGGCCGGCGCTGTCGCCCGACGACAGCCACGCCGCGTTCTATTCGGCGACGCTGCGCCCCGAGGGCGTCACCCGCGTCACCGCCGGGGCGATGACCTTCGGGTCTCGCGACGGCGCCCCCGCCTTCCATGCCCACGCCACCTGGGTCGAGGCGGACGGCGGCATCGCGGGCGGCCATCTCCTGCCCGACGGCTCGGTCGTCGCCGAGACCGTGGTCCTCGACGGCTTCGGCCTCGACGGCGCCGCCTTCCGTGTCGACCCCGACGCGGAGACCGGCTTCTCCCTGTTCGGGCCGGTGGCGATGCCGTCCGACCCGCGACGGGGGACGAACGAGGTGGCGCATGCCTTGCGGCTCTGCCCCAATCGCGACTTCGCCGGCCTGCTCGAGAGCTTCTGCCACGAGCGCTCCATCGCCCATGCCCGCATCGAGGGCGGCGTCGGGTCCACCATCGGCGCCCTCTTCGAGGACGGCGGCGAGGTCACGAACTTCGCCACCGAGGTGCACGTCGCGCGCGGCCGGATCGCCCCGGGGCCCGACGGCCTCCCGGTGGCCGAGCTCGACGTCGGGCTGGTCGACTACACCGGCGCGCTCGCCGACGGCCGGCTGGTACGTGGCGACAACCCCGTGTTGATGACCTTCGAACTCGTCCTGGTCGAGGAGACCGTCCGATGACGCGCCCGTCCCACATCCCCCGCACCGCGATCGTCACCGGCGCGGCCTCCGGCATCGGCCGCGCCACCGTCGCCGCCTTCCTCGCCGAGGGCTGGATCGTCGCCGGCCTCGATCGCGACCGGGCGGCGCTCGACAGGCTTCTTGCGGATTTCGCCGATCACGCCGGCGCCCTACGGGTCGATGCGGTCGACGTCACCGATACGGCTGACGTCGCGCGCGCCGTCGGGGCGATCGCCCGCGACGCCGCGCCGATCCGGGCGGTGGTCACCTCGGCCGGCATCGGCGCCAATCTCGACTTCTTCTCGACCACCGCCGATCTGATGCGGCGGACCTACGAGGTCAACGTCATCGGTACTTTCCAGGTGGTCCAGCAGGCGGCTCTGGCGATGCGCGAGACCGGCGGCGGTTCGATCGTCACCATCGGCTCGGTCTCCGGCGTCGTCGGCAATCTCGGCCGCACCGCCTATGGCGCCAGCAAGGGCGCCATCGTCAACCTCACCCGGATCATGGCGGTCGAGCTCGCCCGCTACGGCATCCGCGTCAACTGCGTCGCCCCCGGCCCGATCGAGACCGCCATGTCGCGCGAGTTCCACACCGAGACCGTCCGCCGGCAATGGGACGACACGGTTCCCGCCAAGCGCTACGGCACGCCCGAGGAGGTCGCGAGCGCCGTGCTCTATCTCGCCGACGACGCCCGCTCGGCCTATGTCCAGGGCCAGATCCTGGCGGTGGACGGCGGCTTCCTCTCCGCCGGCCTGACCGATCGCGACTGGTCCGGCCCGCCGGCCTGACGGGCCTGTTTGCGGCCCGGAAGGCGCGAGAGGGGCGAGCGCCATGGCCCGCCCCCTCCGCCTCACTCGGCCAGGCCGAGATCGACCAGATGGGCGGCGCCCTTCATCAGGTTGATCTGATCCTTCACCTCGATCAGCAGGCGCGGATCCTCGCACCAGTCGGCGAAGCCCTTGAACACCGACGGCCACAGGATCGTGCCCTCGCCCGGCAGCCAATGGCGGTCGGCGTGCCCGTCGGCGTCCTGGACGTGGACATGCGTCAGCATCGGCCCGGCGGCGCGGACGTAGTAGTCGACCGGCGGCGCGCCGGTGGAGTGATGGGCGTAGTGGGCGTGGCCGACGTCGAGCGACACCCGCACCGCTTCGCTGTCGAAGGAATGGGCGAGCTCCACCCGGTCGTGGGGATCCTTGTCCTCGATGTTCTCGATCACCAGGACGCAGCCGATCTCCTCGGCCCGCTTCACCGCCGGCGCCAGCGTCGCGTGGGTGCGCTCGACGATCGCCTCGCGGCCGCGCTTGTTGTAGTCGAGGTTGTTGTGGTCCCAGGTGGTGTAGGGCGAGTGGATCACCATCTGTGTCGCGCCGATCGCCTCGACCGCCTCGAGCCCCTGCAGGAAGCGCCGGGTCACCACCGCGCGGATCTCCGGATCCTCGCTGTCGATCTTGAAGCCCCAGAACGGACCGTGGATGCCGAGGCGGCCGGTGTGGCCGTCGAGCACCCGCCGCGCCCGTGCCGCGCGATCGGCCCAGTCGCCGTCGAGCACCGCGGCCTCGAAGAAGTCCTGCAGCTCGAGATCGCGCTGCCGTTCGAACAGCCAGTCGCGGTGTAGTTCGACCATGTCGAGGCGGAGAGCGGCGCCGAGCAGCGGGCGCGGACGGGATGCGGTCGTCATGGCGTGGGAGCCTTTCGCTGAAGTCTTCGCGGGTCGCCTCTCATGCGCGGTCATCGTATCGGGACGATGACATGAGCCGTCGAACCAATTCGAAAATTTCCGAACCATCGTTCCGCCGTTCGAATTCACCGAAATGAAAGATCTCCGTCATCGGGTATTCGCATCCCCTCCCTAAGCAGACCCGTCCCGTCGAGCGGCCGCCTCCGGCCCCCGATCCGCCCGTCCGTTTCCCGAGTGTGGAGCTTACTCGATGACCCTCGTCTCCCGCCGCACCGCGCTGCGCATCGGCGCCGCCTCCGCCGGCTCGCTGATCCTGCCGCGCTTCGCCGTCGCCCAGGGCGACAACCGCCCGTCGATCAACATCGCGGTGCAGAAGATCGCCAATTCCAACGTGCTCGACGTGCTGCGCGAGCAGTCCAACGTCGGCGAGCGGGTCTTCTTCACCTCGCTCTGGGAAGGGCTGATCGGCCGCGATTGGGTCGGCGACCTGAAGCGCGTGCCGATGCTCGCGACCTCGTGGAAGCGCATCGACGACAAGACCGTCGAACTGGAACTTCGCCGCGGCGTCAAGTTCCACAACGGTGACGAACTGACGGCCGAGGACGTCGTCTTCACCTTCTCGCGCGAGCGCATGTTCGCCAACACGGAAGCCAAGAACCGCAACACCATCGCGGCCTTCGAGAACATTCCCTCGCCGCGCCCCGACAAGCAGCTGCCGCCCGAGGTGCCCGCCACCGCCCGTCGCGCCTGGCCCGATCTCGCCCGCGTCGAGGCGGTCGGCAAGTACACCGTCCGCTTCTACAACGCCACGCCGGACGTCACGCTCGAAGGCCGTCTGTCGCGCTACGGCTCCGAGATCATGAGCCGCCGGGGCTGGGATGACACCTCGAGCTACCTCGACTGGGCCCGCGCTCCCGTCACCACCGGTCCCTACAAGGTGGTCGAGTTCAAGCCCGACACCTACCTGATCCTCGAGGCCCATGACGAATATTGGGGCGGTCGCCCGCCCTTGAAGCGCATCCGCTTCGTCGAGGTGCCTGAAGTGGCGAGCCGCATCAACGGCCTCGTCTCCGGCCAGTATCAGTTCGCCTGCGACATGCCCCCGGATCAGATCGTCGGCATCGAGAAGAACGCGGCCTTCGAGGTCCTGGGCGGCACCATTCTCAACCACCGCCTGACCGTCTTCGACAAGCACCACCCGCAGCTCGCCAATCCGCTGATCCGTCGCGCCATGACCCATGCGATCGATCGTCAGGCGATCGTCGACAGCCTGTGGGCCGGCCGCACCGTGGTGCCCAAGGGCCTGCAGTGGACCTATTACGACGACATGTTCATCTCCGATTGGGAAGTGCCGAAGTTCGACCTGGCGCTCGCCGCCGATCTGATCAAGCAGGCCGGCTACAAGGGCGAGCCGATCCCCTATCGCCTCCTCAACAACTACTACACCAACCAGGTCGCCACCGCGCAGATCCTGGTGGAGATGTGGAAGGCGATCGGCCTCAACATCCAGATCGAGAGCAAGGAGAACTGGACCCAGATCATGGAGCGCTCGCCCACCCGCGCCGTCCGCGACTGGTCGAACTCCGCCCCCTTCAACGATCCGGTCTCCTCGATCGTCAATCAGCACGGCCCCAACGGCCAGCAGCAGCAGATCGGCGAATGGACGAACGTCGAGGCCAACAAGATGGCCGAGGTGCTCGAGACCTCGACCGATCACGAGACCCGCAAGAAGGCCTTCCGCCGCATGCTCGAGATCTGCGAGCGTGAGGACCCCGCCTACACGGTGCTGCACCAGAACGCGACCTTCACCGCCAAGCCGAAGTCGATCAAGTGGAAGGTCTCGCCGGCCTTCGCCATGGACTTCCGTCCCGGCAACTACGCGGTCTGATCGCCCCTCGAACCGCCGCGCCCTCCACGGG
>JAFHCF010000246.1:0-7440 GCA_048497495.1 Prosthecomicrobium sp. | reverse complement strand
CGCCGGGCCGCGAGCCCCCCGCGGCCGGTCGTCCGTTGCATCCCGCCCGTGCCCGCGCCACTCTCGCCCCATGTCCCAGAGACCTCTCGCGATCCTCGCTCTCCTCCTCGGCCTGCTCGTCCTCCCGCGCGGGCCGGCGGAGGCCGACGAGGTGCGCATCGGCGTGCTCGCCTTCCAGGGCTCGGAGCGGGCGGCGCAGGACTTCGCGCCGACGGTCGCCCATCTCGGCCGGGCGCTGCCGGCCCATCATTTCGTGCTGGTGCCGCTCGATCTCGCCGGCATTGCCGAGGCGGTGGCGGCGAAGTCGGTCGACTTCGTCGTCACCAACCCGGGCAACTACGTCGATCTCGAATCGCGCTTCGGCGTGACCCGCCTCGCCACCCTCGAGAGCCGGCAACGACAGCCCCCGACCGACACCGTCGGCTCCTTGGTGATCGTGCCGAACCGCCCGGACCGGCCGCGCCGCCTCGCCGACCTCGCCGGACGGAGATTGGCGGTCGTCGCCGCCGATGCCTTCGGCGGCTGGCGGGTGATCTGGCGCGAGATGGACGAGGCGGGGGTCGCGCCATCGAGCCTCGCCGCATTGGTGGAAACCGGCTTTCCGATGGAGACCGTCATCGACGCGGTGCGCTCCGGCCGCGCCGACGCCGGCGTGATCCGCGCCTGCCTGCTCGAGGACGAGATCGCCCGGGGGCATGTCCGTCCGGACGAATTCGCCGTGGTCGCCGAGCGGCCGACGCCCGGCTTTCCCTGCCGCCTGTCGTCGCGGCTCTATCCCGATTGGCCCTTCGCCCGCCTCACCGGCACCTCGCCGGACCTCGCCAAGGCGGTCACCGCGAGCCTGCTCTCGATGGCGCCGGTCGAAGGGCGCGCCTGGACGGCGCCGCAGGACTACACTTCCGTCCATGCGCTGTTCCGCCGACTGGCGATCGCCCCCTACGCGCATCTCGCGCAAACGACGTTCTATGGCTTCGTGCGCGCTCACTGGCATTGGTTTCTCGCCGCCGGGCTCGCCATCGCCTGGTGGGTGGTCCACGTGGCGCGGGTGGAGACCCTGGTCCGGCGGCGCACGGCCGAGCTCACCCGGGAGATCCAGGAGCGTGAGAAGGTCGAGCAGACGGCGCGGCGTCATCGCGAGGAACGCGACCAGTTCTCTCGTCTCGGCATCCTCGGCGAAATGGCCTCCAACATCGCCCATGAACTGAACCAGCCGCTCGCGGCCATCACCAACTATGCCGAGGGCATGACCCGCGTCATCGACGCCGGTCGGGTCGACCCCGCGTTCCTGCGCGACGGCGCGCGCGGCATCGCCGGTCAGGCGGAACGCGCCGGCGCCATCATCCGGCGGATCCGCGCCTTCGTGCGGCGCCGGGAAGCCGTCCGCGAGACGCTCGATCTCGACGATGTCGTCCGCGAGGCGCTCGCCCTCTTCGAAGGGCCGGCGACGCGTCGCGGCATTCCCTTCCACGTGCGCCTCGCCGGCGATCTGCCGCCGGTCTCCGCCGATCGGGCGGAGATCGAGCAGGTGCTCCTCAACCTGCTCCAGAACGCGGTCGACGCCATGGCGGACTGTTCCGACCGCGACAAGGGGATCGAAGTGCTCACGACCCACGACGAAGACACGGTGACCGTCGCGGTGCGCGACCACGGCACCGGACTTACGCCGGGCGTCGAGGCTCATCTCTTCGACACGTTCTTCACGACGAAGCCACAGGGTCTCGGGCTCGGTCTCTCGATCTGCCGCACCATCGTCGAAAGTCACGGCGGCAGGTTGTGGCCGGAGAATGCCGCCGACGGCGGTCTTCTCATGCGCTTCACCCTGCCCATCGTCGCGGAGGACAGGACATGACCGAAGCCGAACGCCCCTTGATCCTGATCGTCGACGACGACGAGGCCATGCGTCGGTCGATGACCTTCCTCTTCGCCTCCGTCGGCCTCGAAGCGGCGAGCTTTCCCAGCGCCGACGCCTTCTTCGCCGCCCTTCCGGCCCTCGACGGGACCCGACCCGGGGCCCTGGTGCTCGACGTCCGCATGCCCGGCATGAGCGGGCTCGAGCTGCAACGCCGCCTCGTCGATCGCGGCTTCGCGCTCCCCGTCCTGATCGTCACCGGTCACGGCGACGTGCCGATGGCGGTGGAAGCGCTGAAGGCCGGAGCCTACGACTTCATCGAGAAGCCGTTCAAGGAGCAATACCTCCTCGACACGGTCGAAGCCGCGATCCGCCGGTCGCACCAGACACTGGCGCGCGGCGCGCAACGCCGGACCCTCGAGGAGCGTTACGCCCGCCTCGGCAGGCGCGAACGCGAGGTGCTCGAAGGCATCCTGGCGGGAAAGCCCAACAAGGTCGTCGCCTTCGAACTCGATCTCTCGATCAAGACCATCGAAGCCTACCGCGCCTCGATCATGACCAAGATGGAGGCGGGATCGCTCGCCGAACTCGCCCGGATGATGGCCTCGGTCGAATGAGCCGGGATCGACCGAGAGGCGCCGGAGCCGAAAGCCCCCGCTCTCAGGACCTCAGCCCCGGCGCCTCGTGCCCGGACCGCGCCACGTATTCCACATAGCCGCCGCCGTAGCTGTGCATCCCCTCCGGGGTCAGTTCCAGCACCCGGTTCGACAACTCCGCCAGGAAGTGGCGGTCGTGGGAGACGAAGAGCATGGTGCCTTCGTAATTGCCCAGCGCCGCGATCAGCATCTCCTTGGTCGCCATGTCGAGGTGGTTGGTCGGCTCGTCGAGGACGAGGAAGTTCGGCGGATCGAACAGCATCTTGGCCATCACCAGCCGCGCCTTCTCGCCACCCGACAGCACCCGGCACTTCTTCTCGACGTCGTCGCCGGAAAAGCCGAAGGCGCCGGCGAGCGCCCTGAGCTGCCCCTGGCCGGCCTGCGGGAAGGTGTCCTCGAGGTTCTGGAACACCGTGCGGTCGCCCTCCAGCACCTCCATCGCGTGCTGGGCGAAATAGCCCATCTTGACGCTGCCGCCGACCGTCACCGTGCCCTCGTCCGGGGCGCTGGTGCCCGAGATCAGCTTCAGCAGCGTCGACTTGCCGGCGCCGTTGACCCCCATCACGCACCAGCGCTCCTTGCGGCGGATCTGGAAGTCGAAGCCCTCGTAGATCACCCGCTCGCCGTAGCGCTTGGCCACCCCCTTCAGCGTCGCCACGTCCTCGCCGGAGCGCGGCGCCGGGGGAAAGTCGAAGGCGATGGTCTGGCGCCGCTTCGGCGGCTCGACCCGGTCGATCTTCTCGAGCTTCTTGACCCGGCTCTGCACCTGCGAGGCGTGCGACGCGCGCGCCTTGAAGCGCTCGATGAACTTGATCTCCTTGGCCAGCATCGCCTGCTGGCGCTCGAACTGCGCCTGCTGCTGCTTGTCGGCCTGAGCCCGCTGGGCGACGTAGAATTCGTAGTCGCCGGAATAGGAGGTGAGCGTGCCGCAGTCGATCTCGACGATCTTGTTGACGATGCGGTTCATGAACTCGCGGTCGTGCGAGGTCATGAACAGCGCGCCCTCGTAGCCCTTCAGGAACTGCTCCAGCCAGATCAGGCTCTCCAGGTCGAGATGGTTCGACGGCTCGTCGAGCAGCATCGCGTCGGGCCGCATCAAGAGGATGCGGGCGAGCGCCACGCGCATCTTCCAGCCGCCGGAGAGATTGCCGACGTCGCCGTCCATCATCTCTTGAGTGAAGGAGAGCCCGGCCAGCACCTCGCGGGCGCGCCCCTCCAGCGCATAGCCGTCGAGTTCCTCGAAGCGATGCTGCACCTCGCCATAGGCCTCGATGATCGCCTCCATCTCGTCGGCGCGGGCCGGGTCGGCCATGGCGTGCTCGAGCGCATGGAGCTCCGCCGCCACCTCGCTGACGGGGCCGGCGCCGTTCATCACCTCGGCCACCGCGCTGTGGCCCGACATGTCGCCGACGTCCTGGTCGAAATAGCCGATGGTGATGCCGCGATCGACCGAGACCTGGCCCTCGTCGGGCTCCTCGCGGCCGGTGATCATGCGGAACAGCGTCGTCTTGCCGGCGCCGTTGGGGCCGACGAGGCCGATCTTCTCGCCCTTCAGGAGCGAGGCCGAGGCCTCGATGAACAGGATCTGGTGGCTGTTCTGCTTGGAAATATTCTCGAGTCGAATCATCGCGGAGCCGGTTCCCTGGGAGCTGCGGCGCCCTTATGCCACGCTCGTGTGACGGCGGAAGCAGGTTTCGCGCGACCCGATCGTGCAACCGGCGTTCACCCATCGCCCACACGGGCCGGCGATTGTCCACCCTTTCGCCGCATCATCGGTTATAATGCGGACAAGATTGTTCGAGGTTCGGCGCGTGCGTGTGTCGTTCTGGCTCGTAGGAGACGCACGATGTCGGTGATCCACACCTTTACTTCGTCCAACGGTTCCGGCCTGTGCGCCTTCGCCGGCGATGCCGACGGCAGCCGCCTGCCCGAGCGTCATGGCCCCTGGAAGCGCTTGGGCGCCGTCCAGCCCAACCGCGATCTGCCCCACAAGCTCGATCGCTCCACCGTCGAGACGGCGATCGAGACCCACGGCTTCCAGATGTGGCGCCAGCGCGCCGCCGCCGACTGATCGGACGCGAGCCGTGCGCGACGCCGCGCGGCGGGAGGGCCCCCGCCGCCGGTCCTGTCTCCATCGCGGAACCGCCGTAGCCATGCCTCGATCGCCATGCCTCGACTGACGGTGTGCCACCGCACCACCTATCGCTACCGACGCCCGGTGGTCTTCGGCCCGCATCGGCTGATGATCCGTCCGCGCGACGGCCACGACCTGCGCGTCGTCGCCACCGAACTCACCCTGTCGCCGCCGGCCCAGGTGCGCTGGGCCTACGACGTCTTCGGCAATTCGATCGCCACCGCCCATTACGCCGATCCCGGCCACACGCTGGTCGTCGACAGCCGCCTGGTGCTCGATCGTTTCCCCGATCCCGAGCCCTCCCGCGAGATCGCCGACCACGCCCGCGCCTATCCGTTCCTCTATTCGGCCGACGACTTCGCCGATCTCGGCGCCCTCCGCGTCCCCCAGATCCCCGATCCCGACGGGCGGCTGGCGCGCTGGACCGCCGATTTCGTCGCCGGCCGGCCGACCGACACGCTGGCGCTCCTGACCGACATCAACGCCGGTATCTCCGCCTGGGTCTTCTACCAATCGCGCCACGACGAAGGCACCCAGACGCCGCTCGAGACGCTGGATCGCGGCTGGGGCTCGTGTCGCGATCTCGCGGCGCTGCTGCTCGAGGCCGCCCGCCACCTCGGGCTCGGCGCCCGCATCGTCTCCGGCTATCACGCCGGCCGCATCGAGGGCGCCCCGCCCGGCGCCGTCGGCTCCACCCACGCCTGGGTCGAGATCTACGTGCCCGGCCCCGGCTGGATCGCCTTCGATCCCACCAACCGCACCGTCGGCGACGGCGACCTGATCCCGGTGGCGCGCGCCCGCGCCATTCATCAGGTGGTGCCCGTCGCCGGCACCTTCACCGGCGTGCCCGGCGACTTTCTCGGCCTCGACGTCGCCGTGACGGTCGATGCCGCCTGATCCACCAAGCCAGACTTCCGAAAGCTCGACCTCGCCGGCATGGACCTCATCAAACGCCTCTTCCGCTCCGAAATCGTCCAGGCGGCGATCGGATCGATCCTCGCCGGCTATCTCCGCTTCGTCGGGGCCACCACCCGTTTCGTCGTCGAACCGGCCGCGCCCTACGACGCGATCGCGCCGCTGATGCCGGTGATCACCGCCATGTGGCACGGCGAGCACCTCATGGTGCCGCTCGCCCGCCGCCGCCGGGATCCCGCCGCCAGCCTGGTGTCGCGCTCCGCCGACGGCGAGATCGAGGCCCGCCTCCTCCACGCCCTCGGCATCCGCGCCATCCGCGGTTCCGGCGCCGGCGACCGCAAGACCGCCGACAAGGGCGGCATGGCGGCGCTGCGCGCCATGCTGCGGGCGCTGGCCCAGGGCGAGATGGTGGTGATGACCGCCGACGTGCCCAAGGTGGCGCGCCACTGCGGCCTCGGCATCGTCACGCTCGCCAAGCTCTCCGGCCGCCCCATCGTGCCGATCGCGGTGGTCAGCGCCCGCCGTATCGAGCTGGGAAACTGGGACCGCACCAAGATCCCCCTGCCGTTCGCCCGCGGCGCCATGGTCTACGGCGCCCCGATCCACGTCGCCGCCGACGCCGGCCCCGAGGCGCTGGAGGCCGCCCGCGCCGAAACCCAGGCGAGCCTCGACGCGCTGCACGCCCGCGCCTACGCGCTGGCCGGCGGTCGGCCGCCGCGCCCGGCGCCGATCTCCTCCTGAGACCCGCGTTTTCCCCCGCCCGCGCCGAGTATTCGCACATTCGGTGAATTTTCGACTGGTACGGCGGGGTGCGATGCACTACATGAAACGCTCGTGGGGTCCCGTCGACGGTCGAACGTCGTGATGCCCCGTCGTCTCGTCGCCATTCGTGATATCGCCGCTGCCGCGCCGCCGGCGCCGGAGGCCGTCCGAATGCGACCGTTTCGCGAGATGCGGGACGACACCCTATCCTCTCATGAAGATCGGACGATCCATTGCAGGTTCTGGTTCGCGACAACAATGTCGATCAGGCGCTCCGCGTCCTCAAGAAGAAGATGCAGCGTGAAGGCGTCTTCAAGGAAATGAAGCAGCGCCGCGCCTACGAGAAGCCCTCCGAGAAGCGCACCCGCGAGAAGGCGGAAGCCATCCGTCGCGCCCGCAAGCTGGCGCGCAAGAAGATGCAGCGCGAAGGCCTGCTGCCCGCCCCCAAGCGCAAGGTTCCCGCCGGCCGCCCGCGCGCCGCCGTGGCGCCGTCGATGACCGGCGAGTGAATTCGACCTCGAGGTCGTGGCGACCCGCGCCGCGACCCGCCCGCCGGCGACCCGGCCATCCAGGAACCCCGATCCAATGGCCCGCAAGCCCACGAGCAAAGCCGAATACGTCCTCTTCGACGTGATCTATGACGACGGAACCCAGCGTTCCAACCGCCGCGTGCCGCGCGAGATCCTCGGCGGCCTCGACGGCGACGACCCGGCCCGCGCCGTGCTCGAGGCCCAGGATCGCGAGATCGCCGAGCGCTCCGGCCGGCCGATGCCCGAGATCAAGACGGTGCGCCGCTCCGCCTGACGCGGAAACGCGCGCCTCTCCCATGTCGCCGCTTCGGGCGCGTTCGCGGCCACGGGAAAAAAGATTTCTCCCCGGCCTTGTTTCGAACACGATCTCCGGCTAGAACACGGCATCGAGTTTAGGCCGAACCGGCCGGTAAAGCGACGTAGATCTCAGGGATGTATTTCTCAGATCCTCGCGAAGCCGTTCTCTTCCCTTCCAAAACATCGATGGCCACAAGGCGTTGCGCGTCTCGCGCACGTCGCTTTTTTCTATCTGTCCGCGAAAGGACACACCATGAGCTCCGGAACCGTCAAGTGGTTCAACTCCCAGAAGGGCTT
>JAFHCF010000245.1:0-41751 GCA_048497495.1 Prosthecomicrobium sp. | reverse complement strand
GGAGAACGCGACGGCCGCGATCTCTCGCGGCCGCCGCTGCTCTCGTCCTCACGCCGGCCTCAGAAGGTCCAGCGCTCGGCCTTGGCGATGAGGAAGTCGCGGAACACCTTGACGCGGGCGGTGTTGCGCATCTCCTCGGGGTAGACGAAGTAGGTGTCGAAGGCCGGCACGTCGGCTTCCGGGATCAACTGGATGAGGTCGCTGTCGGCGTCGATCAGATAATCCGGCAGGAGCGCGACGCCGACGCCGCGCTGGACGGCGCGCTTGATCGCCATGACGTTGTTGATCTTCAGGCAGGGACGGCGCGGCGTGTTGAGCGGCCGGCCGGCGGTCTCCAGCCAGTTCATGTCGCGCAGATAGACCGGCGCGGACGAACCGAAGGTGATGATGCGGTGGTCGTCGAGATCCTCGATGGTCTCGGGCGAGCCGTGGCGCTTGAGATAGCCCGACGAGGCATAGAGGTGGTAGTGGATCGAGAACAGCTTGCGCTGGATCAGGTCCGGCTGCACCGGCTGGCGGACGCGCAGCGCGACGTCGGCCTCGCGCATGGCGAGGTCGAGTTCCTGGTCGTCGAGGATCAACTCGAGCTCGACTTCCGGGTACATCTCGACGAATTCGTGGATGCGCGAGGTCAGCCACGAAGTGCCGAGGCCGACGGTGGTGGTGACGCGCAGCAGGCCGGTCGGCTTCTCGCGGGTCTCGACGAGGCGCGAGCGCGCCTGCTCGAGCTTCAGCATCACTTCGCGGGCGGTGCGAAACAGGAGCTCGCCCTGCTCGGTGAGGATCAGGCCGCGGGCGTGGCGATGGAACAGCGGCACGCCGAGATCGGTCTCGAGCGCGCTCACCTGGCGACTGACCGCCGACTGGCTCATCTCCAGGAACTCACCGGCATGGGTGAAGGAACCGGCGTCGGCGGCGGCGTGGAATATCCTCAGCTTGTCCCAGTCCAAGTGCCGTCCCCCCTCGTGCCTTCCGGTCTCGGGCGCGCGCTCCCCTCCGGGCGGCGCCCTTTCGTCACTCCGCCGCGGCATGTGCCGTTCCGGCGAGGTATTTCTCCGCCTCCAGCGCCGCCATGCATCCCATCCCGGCGGCGGTGACCGCCTGGCGGAAGACGTCGTCGGCGACGTCGCCGGCGGCGAAGACGCCGGGGATGTTGGTGGCGGTGGAATAGGGCGCCGTCCACAGATAGCCCGAGGGCTTCAGCGTCAGCTGGGTCTCGAAGAGCTCGACCGCCGGCTTGTGGCCGATCGCCACGAAGATGCCGTCGCAGGTGAGATCGCGGGTGACGCCGGTGCGGGTGTCCTCGATGCGGGCACCGGTGACCGAGGGCGGCATGCCGCCGGAACCCAGCACCTCGACCAGCTTGGCGTTCCAGATCACCTCGATCTTGGGATGGGCGAACAGCCGGTTCTGCAGGATCTTCTCGGCGCGGAAGCCCTCGCGGCGGTGGACCACCGTGACCTTGGAGGCATGGTTGGTGAGGTAGAGTGCCTCCTCGACCGCCGAATTGCCGCCGCCGACCACCACGACCTCCTTGCCGCGATAGAAGAAGCCGTCGCAGGTGGCGCAGGCGGAGACGCCGAAGCCGCGGAACTTCTCCTCGGTCGGGATGCCGAGCCACTTGGCCTGGGCGCCGGTGGCGATGATCAGGACGTCGCAGGTCCAGGTCGTGCCGCTGTCGCACTTCAGGGTGAAGGGGCGCTTGGAGAGGTCGGCCTCGGTCACCGTGTCGTAGACCAGGTTGGTGCCGCAGTGCTCGGCCTGGAGGCGCATCTGCTCGACCAGCCACGGTCCCTGGATCGGCTCGGCGAAGCCCGGGTAGTTCTCGACCTCGGTGGTGACGGTCAACTGCCCGCCGAGCTGGATGCCGGCGATGAGCGTGGGCTCGAGCATGGCGCGGGCGGCGTAGATGGCGGCGGTGTAGCCGGCGGGGCCGGAACCGATCACCAGAACGCGGGCGTGTTGATGTGACATGGAACCTCTTCTTCGGCGGCGCGGCCTGCCGTCGTCATCATATAGTCGATAGTCCCCTGTCACCCCAAGGGCTTCACGGAGAAATAGAGCCGTCTCACAGCCATTTCCGGTGGGCCCACATCCATTGGGCGGGATATTGGCGGATCCAGTCCTCCCAGAGGGCGTGAATCGACCGGGTCAGGGTGGCGACGTCGGCCTCGGCGTCGGTGGTGTGCGGCACCTCGAGCCAACGGCCCTCGATGCGGAAATGGGCGCCTCGCGTGCGGATGGTGCGGCCGACGAAGAGCGGCATGCCGAGACGTCGGGCGAGGAGGGCGGGAAACGGCATGGCGCGGGCCGGGCGGCCGAAGAAGTCGACGGTGATGGCGGTGCGGTCGGTCTGGTCGGCGATGATCGCCAGGATCGAGCCGGCGCGGACGAGCGAGCGAAGCTTGACGGCGATACCGTGCTGGCGGCCGATCAGACCGCCGGGGTAGATCGGCTCGCGGCGGGCCCGCAGCCAGTCCTCGACCAGCGGGTTGGAGAGCGGCTTGTAGAGCGCCTTCACCGCGAAGCCGGCATCGCGCAGCGGCAGCGACACGACCTCCCAGTTGCCGGTGTGGAGCGACACGAAGACCGCGCCGTCACGCGCCTTCGCGAGTTCCTCCGCCGGCACGGCGCAGGTGATCCGGTCGGGCTCACGCAACAGGTCGGGCAGGAGGATGGTCTCGGCGGCGGTGCGGCCGAGGTTTTCCCACATGTCGGCGAGGATGCGCTCGCGCGCCGCGGCCGAAAGCTCGGGCATGGCGGCGGCGAGATGGGCGCGGGCGCGGCCATGGCGGCGGTTGAACGGCGCCAGATGCCGCCAGAACCAACCCATCATCGCGGAGGCGCGATCGATGCCGAGCAGCCGCAGCAACGCCACGACGGCCAGCAGCAGCACATACTGCAGGCGCCAGGAGATCCGTCGGACGAGGGTCGGTGCGGTCTGAGTCACGGATTCGGCGCGCCTCGGAGTGCGGGAGGTGTTCCCTTAACCAATGGCGGCGGCTGGGAAAAGGTCTAGACCACGCACGGCGAAGAAAAGTTGCCGGCTGTGGTGGAAGGGTCTCGCCTCGTGGCGAGGGTATCGGCGGGGATCGCGCCGTGTTAGGAAGCCGGCCGTCGCCGAACCCGCCGGAAAGCCCGCATGTCGCCCGCGAACGCCCGCCCCGTCAACGTCGTCTGCATCAAGTGGGGCACCAAGTACCCCGCCTACTACGTCAATCGCCTCCACCGTGGCGTCTCGCGCTTCCTGAAACGGCCGTTCCGCTTCCTCTGCTTCACCGAGCACCCGGAAGGGCTCGATGGGGCGATCGAGGTCCATCCGTTGCCGGTCGAGCCGTTCGAGGCGGAGATTGTCGCGGCGATGAACGCCGAGGGGCGCAAGGGGGCATGGCGCAAGGTGTCGCTGTTTCGTCCCGGTCTCGCCGGCATGGAGGGGCCGATCCTCGGTTTCGACATCGACGTGGTGGTGACCGGCCCGCTCGACGATCTCGTCGACTTCGCCCCGGGCAAGGTGTGCATGCGGCGGGAATGGCGCTACGAGCGGCGCGGCAAGGAGGGCGGCCACGGCTCGGTCTTCCTCTACGACCCGGCGGTCCATCCCTGGCTCTACGAGGAATTCGCCGCCGATCCGGCCGGCTCCGTCGCTCGTCACAAGGGCTCGGAGCAGTACTACACCTCGATGACGGCGCTGCGGCACGGGGCGCTCGCCTATTGGCCGGGCGAATGGATCGCTAGCTTCAAGCGCGACGCGATGCGGCCTTTCCCGTTCAACCATTTCCAGGAACCGCTGCTGCCGGAGACCTGCCGGGTGATGTGCTTCCACGGCACGCCGAAGATGGAAGAGGCGGTGGAGGGCTGGAGGAACTTCCGCCGTGGCACGAAGCCGGCGCGTTGGCTGGCGCGGGATTGGCTCTGGGGCGAATGAGGCGCGCGGACTTCGTCTTCTGAACCCGTCCTCGTGATCGGCATTCCCTCAGGGCGCCCCGAAGCCCAGCGCCGGCCACAGGTGAGCCGCGACCAGGACCGACCCGGTGCGATCGAGATGATAGGCGTCGGCGTAGAGCGGCCGGCCGTCGGCCTCGACGCGGCAACGGACGGTGTCGCAGAGCGCGCCGGCGGCGTCGACGTAGACGATGGCGCCGCGTCGGGCGAGATCCTCGAAGATCGCCGTGGCGGTGCGGTTGCGCGCCGCGAACGCCGCGAAGGACAGACCCGGATCGACCGGACGGCCGGAAAGCCCGGCGCGCGCCAGCGTCGCCGGCACGTTGCTCGCCGCCCCCGGCACCGGGCCGATCACCACGACACGGACCCCGGTGGCGGCGAGCCGGGCGACGGTGCGCTCCACCGCGGCGCGGATGTGGGCTTCGGCCCGCGGCGTGTGGGGATCGACGCCGCTGCCGGCGAGGAGGCGGCTCCGGGGGCGATCGCCGTCGAAATTCGCCCACAGCGAATGGAGGATCACGGTGTCGACCCCGGTCGCGGCGACGATCTCGGCGAGGCGCGCCTTGGTCGCCTCGCAGGCGGCGCGGGCGGTCGAGGAGCCGGCGCCCGATCGCAACCCGTCGATCGGCGGGCAGGACTGGACGCCGACGAACCAACCGCCGACGCGCGCCGCACGCGCCGAGGCGTCGATGCCGTCGGCGAGGGCGGCGGCGAAACTGTCGCCGACGAGGAGGAAGCGCGGCGGCACCCCCTCGACGCCGAGGCGGCAGAGTCGGCCGGCGGCCGCGTCCTCGGGGCGGGCCTCGCGCAGGCAGGGGCGATAGCGACCCCAGCCGGGTTCGGCGATCTCGCGGATCTCCGCCGGCATCCGCGCCGGCAGGCCCTTCGACACCCAGACGCCGACACCGAGGAGGCCGATCGCCACGGCGAGGGCGATGCCGCGCCCCAGCACCAGGGGTGTGCGGGCGGGGTCGGGGGCGTGGCGGAAGGGCCGCTCGACCAGCCACCACGACAGGGTGGCGAGCGCGACGGAGAGCGCGGCGAGCCCGACCGTCGCCGTCGCGTCGAGTTCGTCGACGAAGCGATAGCGGGCGAAGACGATCACCGGCCAGTGCCAGAGATAGAGCGAATAGGAGATCGCCCCGAGGAAGCGCATCGGCGGCAGCGCCAACAGGCGGCCGGCGAGGCTGGTCCCGCCGCGCCCGGCGTGGATCACCACGGCGGCGCCGAGGCAGGGCAGCGCCGCGCGCCAGGACGGGAAGGGATCACGGGGATCGATCACCACCACGGCGACGACGATCAGGGCGAGGCCGAGGAGGGCCATCGCCTCGCGGGCGCGCCGCGAGACCATCGGCGCCGGAGTCAGCGCCACGAGGGCGCCGAGAAGCAGTTCGCCGGCCCGGGCGGGTAGGAGATAGAAGGCGGCGTCGGGCCAGCGCGCCGAGGTCGCCACGCTCCAGGCGAAGGAGAGGACGGCGAGGGCGGCGAGCACCGCCCGGCGGGGCAGACGCGGCGCGGCGGCGAGCCCGATCATCACGGCGGGGAAGAGCAGATAGAATTGTTCCTCGACCGCCAGCGACCAGGTGTGGAGCAGGGCCAGGCGGTCCGCGTCGGGGGCGAAATAGCCCGACGACGACCAGAAGAAGAGGTTGGCGCCGGAGATCGCGGCGGCCGCCGCCGATTTGCCCAGGTCCTCGTAGTCGGCCGGCGTCATCAGGGCGAAGCCGGCGAGGAGCGTCGCCACCAGCACGACGAAGAGGGCGGGGAAGATGCGCCGCATCCGCCGCTCGTAGAAGCCGGCGAGGGAGAAGCGTCCGGCGGCCTGCGCCTCGGCGATCAGGGTGGTGATCAGAAAGCCGGAGATGACGAAGAACACGTCGACGCCGACGAAGCCGCCGGACGTGCCGGGCACGTCGAGGTGATCGAGGAGGACGGTGGCGATGGCGATCGCCCGCAGCCCGTCGATGTCGGCCCGATACTTCAAACCGCCGCTCCCCGTGCGTACGCGCCGGCTCCCGGCGCGGGCGGCGCGACCATAGACTCGGCGGCGGGCGCGCGGCAAGGTCGCTCGCCGCCGCTTTATCCGGCCGCCGCTTTGGCTTATGAGCAGGCGGTCTCGCCGCCGCTCCCGGGAAACGGAGCGGCCTCGCCCGGGTCCACTCGCCCCGGCGCGTCGCCAACCTGGATCCATCGCCCGTGGCCGCCCTGCGCATCCTCACCCTGCTGATCAACAAGCCCGGCCATCGCCATCAGGCGGAGGGCGTGGCGCATGTGATGGGGCGGATGCGCGAGGCGGTCGACGTCGGGCTCGAGGTGCGGCCACGCTGGTTCGTGCCGCCGCCGCTCCGGCAATTGGGGGTGAACGCCTTTCGCTTCGTGCCGCCGGCCTTCTGGCTGAAGCACCTCTACTGCATCGACGTCGCCGAGATCGACCGACCCGACGTGATCGTCGGGTCGGGGCGGCCGGCGATCGCGGTCGGGCTGCTGCTCAAGCGTCATTTCGGTATCCCTTACGTCTACTCCGGCCTCGGGGTCGGGGTGTCGACGACGCCGGAGATCGACCTGATGCTGATCAGCGTCGAATCCTGGGCGACGCGGCCCAACGTGGCGCTGACGCCGGTGCCCTGCCTGATCGAGCCCGACCGGCTGCCGACGCCGCGCCGGCTCGCCGAGATCACCGATCTCGAGGGCGCCACCATCGGCCTGCTCCTCGGCGGCGACGCTCATTCCCATCGCTTCGCCGAGCCCGATTGGGACGATCTGGCGCTGTTGGTGGCGGAGATGCGGGCGCGCCACGGGGTGCGCTGGCTGGTCACCAACTCACGGCGCACCGGGGAGGCGGGCAGCGCCCGTTTCGCCCACCTCGCCGAGGAGGGCATCGTCGAGCGCTTCGTCGACTGGCGGCGTTCCGGATCGGGCACGCTCGACGCCTTCTTCGCGGCCGACGCGCTGGTCGTCACCGAGGATTCGGTGTCGATGATGTCGGAAGCGGTGGCGGCGCGGCGGCCGGTGATCGCGCTTCGGCCGCGCAATTTCGAGCCGACGCTGGTCGACGACATCGTCGGCACGCTGGTGGAGAGCGGCGCCATGGCGGTGATGGAGATCGCCGGGGCGCGGGCCGACGGGCTGGTCGACCATCTGTTGCGGCTGACGCCGATCGAGACCGACCACCGCGACACGATCGCGGCGGTCCTGCGGGCGCGGCTCCCGGCGCTGTTCGGTGCCGCCGAGGGTGGGCGATGAGCGCCGCGCTCGGGTATCGTGCCGACGTCGACGGCCTGCGCGCCGTCTCCGTGGTGGTGGTGATGCTCTTCCACCTCGGGGTCGGGGCGATCCCGGGCGGCTTCGTCGGCGTCGACGTGTTCTTCGTCATCTCCGGCTTCCTGATCACCACGATCATCGCGCGGGAGATCGACGAGGGCACCTTCACCTTCGCCGGCTTCTACGAGCGCCGCATCCGCCGCATCTATCCGGCGCTGATCGTGGTGCTCGCCGCCACCTTCCTCGGCGCCTTCCTGGTGGTTATGCCACGCGACTTCCTCGCCTTCTCGCGCACCCTGATCGCCGCGCCGCTGTTCGCCGCCAACTTCATGTTCCTCGGCGGCGACGGCTATTTCGATCCCGCCTCGACCACCAAGCCGCTGCTCCACACCTGGTCGCTCGGGGTGGAGGAGCAGTTCTACATCGTCTTCCCCTGGATGCTGATCGCCATCGCCAAGTGGGCGCCGTCGCGGCGGACGGCGATCGTCGCCGGCGTCGTGGCGCTGTCCTTCGGGATGAGCGTCGCGGGTGGGCTGATCGGCTGGCGCAACGCCTATTTCCTGCTGCCGACGCGGTTCTTCGAGCTGGGCATCGGGGCGCTCGTGGCGCTGGCGCGACCGGCCCTGCCGCAAGCCGCGAGGAGCTTCCTCGGCGTCGCCGGCCTCACGGCGATCGTCGCCGCCTGCTTCCTTCTCGACGAGACCACGGCGTTTCCGGGATGGGCGGCGGCGCTGCCGTGCCTGGGGGCGGCGGGGGTCATCCTCGGCGAGGGGGGGCCGGCGGCGCGCCTCCTCTCCACCGGGCCGATGGTCTTCGTCGGGCGGATCTCCTACCCGATGTATCTGTGGCACTGGCCGCCGATCGTCTTCACCCTCTACGTCACCGGCGCGCCGATCGACGCCGTGACGGCGGTGGTGCTCTTCGCGCTCACGGTGGCGCTGTCCGCCGCGACGCTGTGGTGGGTCGAGACGCCGATCCGCGCCCGCCGGGTGCTCTCCGGCCGCATGTCGCTCTTCGTCGTCGCGGCCCTCGCGTCGGCGGTGATCGTCGGCCTCGGGATCGTCGGCTTCGCGACGCGGGGCTGGCCGAGCCGGCTCTCTCCGCAAGTCGAGGCGCTGGCGCGGGTGGCGAGCGCCGGGACGACGCTGGAGCGGGTCTGTCCGCACAAGCGGCGTGACATGGGCAAGGATCTGCCGCCCTGTTTCCTCGGCGAGACGAGCCGAGCGAAGGTCGATTTCGCCATCCTCGGCGACAGCCACGCCCGGGCGCTCGCAGGCGAAATCGGCGAGGTGGCGAGGCGCCAGGGGCTGAAGGGCGTCTATCTCGGCCGCGTCGCCTGTCAGCCGCTGCTCGGAGTGGAGCGCACCGGCGATTCGACACGGCGCTGCGGCGAGCAACTCGCCTGGGCGCTGGAGCGCATCCGCGTGCTCAATCCGCCGGCGGTGGTGATGATCGGGCGCTGGGGTGGGCTCGCCGGTGAGCGCGCCGCCCTCGACGAGCGCGCCGACCCGGTGATCTGGCAGGCGGGCGGGCGGATCGTGGCGCGAGCGCAGGCGGAAGGCGCGATCGGCGCCGGCTTCGCCGCCACGCTCGACGCGCTGGGGTCGCGCCGGGTTCTGGTGCTGTTCTCGGTGCCGGAGCCGGGCTACGACGTGCCGATGGCGCAGGCCGCGGCGCTGCGCTTCGGCCGCCGGCCGCCGGCCGATCCGACGCGCGCCGCCTATGAGGCGACCCAAGCCGCGGCGCGCCGTTGGATGGGCCGGGCGGTCGCCGGACGCGCCGACGTCGAGATCGTCGAACCGGCGGACACGCTGTGCACCTCCGGGCGGTGTCGGGCGATGGCCGATGGGGTTCCGCTCTACGTCGACGACAATCACCCGAGCCCGGAGGGGGCGGCGCTGATCGCCGAGGGCCTCGCCCCGGCGCTTTCGCGGGCGGTCGCCGGCGGGAAACCCTGAGCCGCGATCGGACGAAGACCAGACACGATGCGGAAATCGCCACCTGCGACCGGGCGGCGGTTGTCGGGCGAGGGAACGCGTGGCATATCCGGGCGCCACCGCTCGAACCCGGCCTTCCGGGGCGATCTCGATCGCGATCCGGGATGCGGTTGGGAAACGGATGACGCCCGCATGAAGGTCGGACTTCTCGGCTTCACGACCACCAATCTCGGCGACGACCTGCAGGCGATCGCCACGTCGCTGAACCTGCCGTTCGTCGACCGGGTGATCGACCGGGAGAAGCTCGCCGACGCGCGTCTCGACGAGCGCCATTTCCTGATCATGCAGTCGTGGTTCACCCGGCAGTGGTTCCGACCGCCGTCGGCGAGCCTCGATCCCTACTATTTCGCCTTCTGCGTCGGGCGGGTGTCGATGGCGCGGGGCCTGTGGCCGCGACACCTGCGGGCCCGGCAGCCGATCGGAGCACGGGACCAGGAGACCATGCGGCGGCTCGCCGCCATGGGGGTCGAGAGCTTCTGGAGCGGCTGTCTGACGCTGCGCATCGGCTCGTTCCTGGAGCCGGTGCCGGCCGCGGCGCGCGCGGGCGTCTATTTCGTCGATCTCCATCCCGACGCCGAACGGTTCGTGCCGGAGGACCTCAGGGCGCGGGCGATCCGCATCTCCAACGAGGTGCCACCGGCCTTGATGGCCGACCCGCTCGCCCGCATGGCGCGGGTGGCGGCGTTGACCGACCGGCTGCGCCACGCCGAGGTGGTGGTGACCCGCCGCCTCCATACCGCGCTGCCCTGCGCCGGCTTCGGCACGCCGACCGCCGTCTTCATCTCCGCCACCGCCCACGACAGCAACATCAACCGCTTCGCCGGCTTCGAGGACTTCGTGCCGATCCGCTACTACGGCGAGGGGCTCGAGCCGAAGCCGGTCGACTGGTCGGCCCTCGGGGGCGTGACTTTTCCCGCCGAACTCGACGCGCGCTGGGCGCGGCTGAAGGCGGACGTCGCGGAACGGGTCGGCCCGGTCGCGGCCGGGCGAGTCGGCCGGCTCGCCCGGCGTGACGTGATCGTGCTGCCCAATCCAGGTCTCGGCATCGAGCCGGGACGGGTGGCGATCGATCTCGGCATGACCCGGGTCGAGCGGGTGCCGCTCGACTGGACGGCGGATGAGATCACCGTCGAGATCGAGAGCTACGCCTCGTTCGAACGGGCGCGGTTCCCGATCCTCGTCCAGGGCTACAAGAAGAAGACCTGGATCCCGGTCGCGACGGTCGCGGAAGCAATCGCCCGGCCCGGAACGGTCTCGGCGTGAACGAGGCCGAGGCGGGCGAACCCGGCCTCGGATCATCGAAAGGACGGCAAACCATGGCTTTCGACGGATGGCGCCGCCTCATCGGCGATGTCGCGGCCCGAACCGGGCTCGATCGGCTGATCCCCGGCCTCGGCGTCGATCGTGGCGCGCGCTTCTACAATTGCGGACGCCAGGGCGCGCGGTCGTGGTGGGAACGCACCGACGCCGCCGTCGATCTGGTGGAAAAGGCGCTGGCGGGTGGGACGGCGCCGGGCGGCGGGACGGGGCCGGCGCGCGTCCTCGACTTCGGCTGCGGCGACGAGAAGGTCGCCGCCGAATTCGCCCGTCGCGGCATCGCCGTCGACTATCTCGGCTTCGATCTCCATCCCCAGTCACCGAGCGTGCGTCCGCTCGATCTCGCCCATGAGACGATCGAGGAGCGCGGCGACATCGCCGTGGTGCTCGGGGTCTTCGAATATCTCGAGGATCCGGTCGCGGTGATGGAGCGCATCGCCCTGGCCGCGCCGGTGTTGGTGGTGAGCCACGCGGCGAGCGATCTCGGGCGTCCCGCCGACTTCGATCCGAAGTCGCTGCACTGGTGCCTCTACGTCGACCGGGCGACCTTCGAGGGCCATCTCGGCGCCGCCGGCTGGCGCGTCGAGGCCCACCGCGTCACGCCGGACGGCAAGACGGCGCTGTGGCTGTGCCGGCGGGCGGACTGATCGGGAGGGGGATTCAGAGGCGGCGGACGACGGCGCTGGCGCCGATCTCGAGCTCGTAGTCGGGACGCGCCGTGACGAATTCCTCGACGGCGGTGCGGCAGCCGCCGTAGTCGTTGTAGTCGTCGAAGACGATGATCCCGCCCTTCGCCATGCGGTCGCCGATCACCGCGAGGCAGAAGGCGACGGGGTCGTACCAGTCGCAGTCGATGTGGGCAAAGGCGATAGGACGGTCGCCGACGACACCCGGCACGGTGTCCTCGAACAGGCCCTTGTGGAGGTCGACCGAACCCGGGGTGGGCGGCAGGCCGTAGCGGGCGAAGGAGGCGCGGACCTCGCCATAGAGGTCGTCGCGATAGCCGTAGTAGGTCTCGCCGCGCAGGCCCCGCGACTTGCCCGAGGCGATCTGGTCATAGCGCTGCTTCGACTTCTCGTCGTCCTTCCGCGAGGTCGGCGGCGGGATCATGCCGAAGACGTCGAAGCCGTGGAAGGCGCGACCGCCGGCCTTGGCGCGCTCGGCGATGACGATCGCCGAACCGCCCATGGCGACGCCGAATTCGAGGAAGTCGCCGGCGACGCGAGCGGCGTCGACCTGCCTCAAGGCCTCCTCGATCCGCTCCATCTTCTCGGCCGACAGATAGGTCAGGCCGTCGAGGCGGACGGAGCGGGCGGTGGCGCCGAGCCGCCGCTCGACGACGCGGCTGCGCAAGGACTTCACGGCCCGCTTCAGCGACTTGAACACGCAGGTCCACTCCTCGGGGAGGCGTCGCCCTCCTTCGGGCGCGCCGGCCTCAGCCGAACTTCACGCCGGTGACTTCGTAGGAGCGGGCGCCGCCGGGGGCCATGACCTCGACGGTGTCGCCGATCGTCTTGCCGATGAGGGCGCGGGCGATCGGCGAGGAGATCGAGATGCGGCCCTGTTTCACGTCGGCTTCCATGTCGCCGACGATCTGGTAGCGCTTCTCCTCCTCGGTGTCCTCGTCGATGAGGGACACCGTGGCGCCGAACTTGATCTTGGTGCCGTTGAGCTTGGAGACGTCGATCACCTCGGCGCGGCCGAGCTTGTCCTCGAGCTCGGCGATGCGGCCCTCGTTGTGGCTCTGCTGCTCCTTGGCGGAATGGTATTCGGCGTTCTCCGAAAGGTCGCCGTGGGCGCGCGCTTCCGAGATCGCCTGGATGATGCGCGGGCGTTCGACCTGCTGACGCATCTTCAGCTCGGTCTCGAGAGCGACATAGCCGCCCGCGGTCATCGGAATCTTCTCCATGGGTCAGAACCCTTCCCTCAGGCGTCCGGTCCTTGCCGGACGTCGTCCCAAAACGACTTCACGACCCCCGCCTCGCGGCGGTGGCCGTGGGTCTCTCGATCCGGTGGGGTTCGGCCGTCGGCCGATCCGTCCCCCCTTGGCGTAGTTCCCCGTTCGTCGGCTCCAGACAGCCGACGGCGGGCTCGGCGCGCCTCCCCTCAGGCGACGTCCGAAAAGTAGGACTGCAGCGGCCGGACCTCGAGTTCGCCGGCGGCATAGGCGACGATCGCCTCCGCGGCGGCGATCGCTCCGGCGAGCGTCGTATAGTAGGGCACTTTGTGCAAGAGGGCGGCACGCCGCAAGGACCGGCTGTCGGCGAGCGCCTGCGCACCCTCGGTGGTGTTGATCACCAGTTGGACGCCGCCGTTCTTGATCTTGTCGACGATGTGCGGTCGGCCTTCCAAAACCTTGTTGATCTTGGCGGCGGCGATGCCCTGCTCGACCAGGTAACGCTGGGTGCCGGAGGTGGCGATCACGCCGAAACCGATCTTCACCAGGTTGCGGACGCTCGTCAGGATGCGAACCTTGTCCTCGTCGCGCACCGAGATGAACACCGTGCCCTCGGTCGGCACCCGGGTGCCCGAGCCGAGCTGCGACTTGGCGAAGGCGATGGCGTAGTCGTAGTCGAGGCCGATGACCTCGCCGGTCGACTTCATCTCGGGCCCGAGAACGGTGTCGACGCCGGGGAAGCGGGCGAAGGGGAAGACCGCTTCCTTGACCGCGATGTGCTTCAGCACCTTCTTGGTCAGCCCGAAGGAGGCGAGCGTCTCGCCGGCCATGATGCGCGAGGCGATCTTGGCGACCGGCTCACCGATGGTCTTGGCGACGAAGGGCACGGTGCGGGAGGCGCGCGGGTTGACCTCGAGGATGAAGACCACGTCGTTCTGCACCGCGTATTGGACGTTCATCAGCCCGCCGACGTCCAGCGCCAGGGCGAGCGCCCGGGTCTGGCGCTCGATCTCGGCGAGGACGGCGTCCGACAGCGAATGGGTCGGCAGCGAGCAGGCCGAATCGCCGGAATGGATGCCGGCCTCCTCGATGTGCTCCATGATGCCGGCGATGTAGACGTCCTTGCCGTCGCAGAGCGCGTCGACGTCGACCTCGATGGCGCTCGACAGGTAGCGATCGAAGAGCAGCGGCGACTTGCCGAGCACCATGTTGATCTGGCCGGTCTTGTCGTTGGGGTAGCGCGCCTTGACGTCGGCCGGCACCATGCCGGGCAGCGTCCCGTGCAGGTAGGCGTCGAAGCCGGCGTCGTCGCGGATGATCTCCATGGCACGGCCGCCGAGCACGTAGGAGGGGCGCACCACCAGCGGGAAGCCGAGGCTCTCGGCGACGATGCGGGCCTGCTCGATCGAATAGGCGATGCCGTTCTCGGGCTGGCGCAGGGCGAGCTTGTCGAGTAGGCGCTTGAAGCGATCCCGGTCCTCGGCGAGGTCGATGGCGTCGGGCGAGGTGCCGAGGATCGGGATCCCGGCCTTCTCCAGGGCTTCGGCGAGCTTCAGCGGGGTCTGGCCGCCGAACTGGACGATGACGCCCTTGAGCGTGCCGTTCTCTTTCTCGGTCTCCAGGATCTCGAGCACGTCCTCAGCCGTCAACGGCTCGAAGTAGAGCCGGTCGGAGGTGTCGTAGTCGGTGGAGACGGTCTCCGGGTTGCAGTTGACCATGATGGTCTCGAAGCCCGCGTCGGAGAGCGCGAAGGCGGCGTGGCAGCAGCAGTAGTCGAACTCGATGCCCTGGCCGATGCGGTTGGGGCCACCGCCGAGGATGACGATCTTGGTCTTGTCGGTCGGCCGCGCCTCGTCGGCGAGACGGCCGGCGAAGGGAACCTCGTAGGTCGAGTACATGTAGGCGGTCGGCGCGGCGAATTCGGCGGCGCAGGTGTCGATGCGCTTGAACACGGGGCGCACGCCGAGGGCCCGACGCGAGGCCTTGACATCGGCTTCCGCCTTGCCGGCGAGCTCGGCGAGACGGGCGTCGGAGAAGCCCATCGACTTCAGCGAGCGCAGCGCCACGGTGGTTGCGGGCAGGCCGTGGGCGCGGATCTTGGCTTCGGTGTCGACGATGCCGCGGATCTGCTCGAGGAACCACGGATCGATCTTGCAGGACGCGTGGATCTGCTCGTCGGAGACGCCGAGGCGCATCGCCTGGGCGACGTAGCGCAGGCGATCCGGGGTGGGGGTGCCGAGCGCGGCGCGGATGGCGTTCTTGTCGTCGCCCTGGCCGAGGCCGGGGATCTCGATTTCGTTGAGGCCGGAGAGCCCGGTCTCGAGGCCGCGCAACGCCTTCTGGAGGCTCTCCTGGAAGGTGCGGCCGATCGCCATGACCTCGCCGACCGACTTCATCGCGGTGGTCAGCGTCGGCTCGGCGCCGGGAAACTTCTCGAAGGCGAAGCGCGGGATCTTGGTGACGACGTAGTCGATGGTCGGCTCGAACGACGCCGGCGTGGCGCCGCCGGTGATGTCGTTGGCGAGTTCGTCGAGGGTGTAGCCGACGGCGAGACGCGCCGCGACCTTGGCGATCGGGAAGCCGGTGGCCTTCGACGCCAAGGCGGAAGAGCGGGAGACGCGCGGGTTCATCTCGATGACGATCATCCGGCCGGTCTCCGGATCGATGGCGAACTGGACGTTCGACCCGCCGGTCTCCACCCCGATCTCGCGCAGAACCGCCAGCGAGGCGTCGCGCATGATCTGGTATTCCTTGTCGGTCAGCGTCAGCGCCGGGGCGATGGTGATCGAATCGCCGGTGTGGACGCCCATCGGATCGATGTTCTCGATCGAGCAGACGATGATGCAGTTGTCCGCTTTGTCACGGACCACCTCCATCTCGTACTCCTTCCACCCGAGCACCGATTCCTCGATCAGCACCTCGTTGGTGGGGGAGGCGTCGACGCCGCGCTCGACGATGTCGATGAATTCCTCGCGATTGTAGGCGATGCCGCCGCCGGTGCCGCCGAGCGTGAACGAGGGGCGGATGATCGCCGGCAGGCCGATGTCGTCGAGGGCCGGCAGAGCCTCGGCGAGCGAATGGGCGAGATGGGAACGCGGCGTCTCGAGCCCGATCTTCTTCATCGCCTCGCGGAACAGCTCGCGATCCTCGGCCTTGTCGATGGCCTCCGCCGTGGCGCCGATCATCTCGATGTCGTGCTTCTCCAGCACGCCCATCTTGCGCAGCGAGAGGGCGCAGTTGAGCGCCGTCTGGCCGCCCATGGTCGGCAGCAGCACGAGCTTGTCGTCGGGGCGCTCGCGGCGCTCCTGCTCGATGATCTTGGCGACGATCTCCGGGGTGATCGGCTCGACATAGGTGGCGTGGGCCAGATCCGGGTCGGTCATGATGGTCGCCGGATTCGAGTTGACCAGGATGATCCGGTAGCCTTCCGCCTTCAGTGCCTTGCAGGCCTGCGTGCCCGAATAGTCGAATTCACAGGCCTGACCGATGACGATCGGGCCGGCGCCGATGACGAGGATGCTGTCGATGTCTGTGCGTTTGGGCATGCGTGCTCGCGACCATGCCGGCGCGGTCGCACATTCGCGGCCCGCACCGGTTCGTTTGTCGGTGAAGTCGGAGGATCGTCCGGACTGGCGGGGGTTATAGGGGAAAAGCCCGCCACGGGGAAGGGGGATGGCCCGGGGGAGGACACCCGATCCGTGACGAGGCGACGGGGCGAGGAACGTATCGCGGCGAACTCGGCATTATCGGAATTTTTACCAAGCGCCGCGAAGGTCCTCGAGTATTCGCGGCAACGGAATCGGAACGTGGGCCGATCGGGGGGCGCTCGCCATGGTCAATCTTCACTCGATTTCCTTTCGGATCGCCCTCGTGGTCCTGCTCGCGGTCACGGCCGTCTCGAGCGTCGGCTTTCTCGCCTATCGCGATCTCGCCCAGGCGTTGCGGGAGCAGAAGGCGGGCGAACTTCACAATCAGGTCGAGACCGCCCTGTCGGTGATCGAGGGCTATCGGGCGCGCGCCGCCAAGGGCGAGATGAGCGACGCCGACGCCCAGGCCGCGGCCAAGGCGGCGATCCGGCCGGTCCGCTTCGGCGCCGACCGCAACTATTTCTTCGTCTACGACATGACCGGCATCAACATCCTGTTGCCGGCCAAGCCGGAGCTCGAAGGCAAGAATCTGATCGACATGAAGGACCAGAGCGGTCGCTTCATCATCCGCGACATGATCGCCACGGCGAAGGCCGGCGGCGGCCTCTACGTCTACGACTGGCTGAAGCCCGGCGATCAGGCGCCGAGCGTCAAGCTCTCCTATGCCATGGCGGTGCCGGGCTGGAACTGGATGCTCGGGACGGGCTTCCACGTCCCCGACATGGAGGCGACGCTGGCGGAGAGCTCGCGGCGATCGATCGCGGCGACGATCGCGGCGCTGCTGGTGATCGGCCTGGTCGCCGGTCTGGTCACCCGCGGTATCGCCAAGCCGCTCGGCGGGCTCACCGGCTCGATGGACCGGCTCAGCAAGGGCGATCTCGACGCGGAGGTCGCCGGCGCGGAGCGGCGCGACGAAGTCGGCGTGATCGCCCGCTCGGTGGTGCAGTTCCGCGACCTCCAACGGCGGCGGCTGGCGGAGGAGGCGGAGGCCGAGGCGGTGCGCCGGCAGGAGGCCGCGCGCGCCCGCCACGATGCCCTGGCGGGGCTGGCGACCGAGTTCGACGGCACGGTGAAGCAGACGGCGGCGGGAATCGAGGCGACGGCGATCGGTTTCGAACAGGCGGCGGCGGACATGCATCTCATGTCCAAGGACACTCGCGATCAGGCCGAGGCGAGCGCCGACGCGGGACGGACCGCCCAGGAGAACGTCCAGGCGGTGTCGAGCGCGGCGGAGGAACTCTCGGCGTCGATTTCGGAAATCGTCGGGCAGGTCAATCATGCCGCCGAACTGGCCGGCGGCGCGGTGCGCGAGACGACCCGGGCGACCGAGGTGATCCGTGGGCTGGACGCGGCCTCGGCCGAGATCGGCAAGGTGGTGTCGCTGATCGAGGAGATCGCGGCGCAGACCAATCTCCTGGCGCTCAACGCGACGATCGAGGCGGCGCGGGCCGGGGAGGCCGGCAAGGGCTTCGCGGTGGTCGCGGCGGAAGTCAAACAGCTCGCCGGTCAGACCTCGAAGGCGACCGACGAGATCTCGCGACGCATCGACGTCATCCAACAGGCGACGCGCGAGGCGGTGTCGGCGACCGGGTCGGTGGAGAGCAGCATCGAGCGCGTGAACGGGATCTCGACGTCGATCGCGGGGACGCTCGAACAGCAGAATGCCGCCGTCTCCGAGATCACCCGGGCGATCTCCGGGACGCTCGCGGCGGTCGGCGGGCTCGCCGCCGACATGGACCGGCTGATGGGCAACGCCGCATCGACCGACGCCAAGTCGCGCGATGTCGCGGAGGCCGCCCGGCGGATGCGCGGCGACACCGATCTGTTGCAGAGCCAGGTCGATCGGCTGACGCGGGAATTGCGCGCCGGCTGAGCGGCGTCGCGGAAGACCGGTTTCGAGACGGATCGGCGGCGGCGGGGCGAACCCCGCGCCGCCGTTTCGCGTCCGGGGGCGAGCGTGGCGCGGCGATGCCTCGGCGTTCGTCGCCCGCGTGTCTTCCACCCGCCGGGATCATCACGATATAAGGGCAGGACGGACATGCGGTCTGCGCCGGGCGGCGACGCCTCCCCGGGGTCGAGAGGAACGCGACGATGCGCTGGGAAGGCCACAGGGAAAGCAGCAACATCGAGGATCGGCGCGACGGCGGCGACAGCGGTGGGTTCGGCGGCGACGACGGCGGTTTCAGTGGGTCGGGCTACGACGGCGGCTCGGGCGGCCATTCCGGCGGGCTCGGCGGATTGCCGATCAACATCGGTGGCGGCGGCATCGGCACCATCGTGATCATGTTGATCATCGCCTGGGTGTTGGGCATCAACCCGATGAGTCTGCTCTCCGGCACCCAGATCGGCCCGAGCCAGGCGCCGCGCAGCCATCAACAGGTCCAGCGTCAGCCGCAGCGCACGGCGGCGCGCACCGACCAGATGACCCGCTTCGTCGCGGTGGTGCTCGGCGACACCGAGGATCGCTGGCGCACCATCCTGCCGCAACAGGCCGGCGATCTGGTGCCCAAGGCGGCCGGCATGCGCTACCAGGAGCCGCGTCTGGTGCTGTTCTCCGGGGCGACGCGCTCGGCCTGTGGCGCGGCCAACGCGGCGACGGGGCCGTTCTATTGCCCGGCCGACCACAAGGTCTACATCGACCTCGCCTTCTACGACCAACTGAAGACACGCTTCAAGGCGCCGGGCGACTTCGCCCAGGCCTATGTCATCGCCCACGAGATCGGCCATCACATCCAGAATCAGCTCGGCATCCTGCCGGCCTTCAATCAGGCCCGGGCTCGGATGAACGAGAGGGAACAGAACCGCGCCTCGGTCCGGATCGAGTTGCAGGCCGACTGTTTCGCCGGCGTCTGGGCGCACGAGGCGCAGCGCGACCGCGACTTCATCGAGCCCGGCGACATCGAGGAGGCGCTCAACGCGGCGAGCCGCATCGGCGACGATTCGATCCAGAAGACCATGCAGGGCTACGTCGTGCCCGACAGCTTCACCCACGGCTCGTCGGCGCAGCGGGTGCGCTGGTTCAAGGCCGGTTTCGCCAGCGGCCGTCTGGCGAGCTGCGACACCTTCAAGGCGCAGAATCTCTGAATGTCACGGGACCACGGTCTCGATCCCGCGCGGATGCCGACGGGATCGAGCCGTCTCGGGACGGACAATTCGAAATGCCGCGAAAGGCCGCCCTCGGGCGGCCTTTCGTCCGTCGGGACGTCTCACGTGGGGCGGATCTCGGGCACCGGGGCGATCGGCCTCGGGGCGGCGAAGCGGCGGGCGCCGAAGACGCAGGCGACGACGAGGAGGGTGGCGAGCCCCAGGCGCAGGCCGATCGCGTCGCCGAGCAGGAGCGCCGCCAGGATCAGGCCGAGGAAGGGCTGGAGCAGTTGCAAGGGGCTGACCGCGGCGACGCCGCCACGCTCCAGGCCGCGATACCAGAACAGGAAGCCGATCCACTGGCTGAAGGCGGCGGTATAGGCGAGGCCGCCGAGGGACGGCCAGCCGACGGCGCCCCAATCCGGCCAGAGGTGGAGGGTGAGGGCGAGGCTCGGCGGCAGGGCGAGGAGACAGGCCCAGGAGATCACCTGCCAGCCGCCGAGACGGGCGGTGAGGCGGGCGCCCTCGGCATAACCGATGCCGGCACACACGACCGCGCCGAGAATGAGCCCGTCGCCGCGCCGGGTTCCCTCGAGCGAGCCGCCGAGGGCGTAGATCCCGACGACGGCGCTGCCCGCCACGGCGAAGAGCCAGAAGGCCGGACGCGGCGGCACGGCGATCCGCCGGACCACGCCGAAGGCGGCGGTGAAGAGCGGAATCATGCCGATGAAGAGAGTGGCGCGGGCGGCGGTGATTTCGCGCAACGCCAGGGCCGACAGGAGCGGGAAGCCGATCACCACGGTCGCCGCCACCAGCGCGAGCGGGGCGAGGTCGGCGCGCCGCGGCAGGGGCTGTCGGGTGAGCAGCAGAGCCGCGGCCGAGAGGAGGGCGGCACCGACGGCGCGGGCATGGGCCATGAACACGGGATCGAGATCGGCGACGGCGAAACGGGTCGCCACCAGCGATCCGGAGAAGATCGCGACGCCGATCATGCCGTCGATCAGCCCCGCCCTGTGCCTGTCCATGTCGCGCTCCGCCCGTCCTCGACCCGACGGAAAAGCCCGCCGACGCCGGCGAAGATGGGCTGACGAGGACTCGAGATCGAGGTACGGTTTCTGTACGGATGAATGAACCGTACTGGTACGAAGGGCGGAACAGCCGATGGAGATCTCGATCGATCGCGCCGCGCACGGCACATTGGTGGAGGCGGTGGTCGCGGGCCTCGGGGCGGCGATCGTCGAGCGGCGGTTGATGCCGGGGGCGCGGCTGCCGTCGATCCGCCGGTTGGCGCAGGCTCAGGGCCTGTCGAAGTCGACGGTGGTGGAGGCCTACGACCGGCTGGTGGCGGCGGGGCGGGTGGCGTCGCGGCCGGGGTCGGGCTTCACCGTCGCCGGGTCGGCGCGGGCGCCGGTCGCCGATCCGGTGCCGCCGCTCGATCGCGACATCGATCCGTCCTGGGTGATGCGCCAGTCGTTGGAACTCGACCCCTCGGTGGTCAAGCCGGGCTGCGGCTGGCTGCCGGCGGAGTGGCTGGAGGAGGCCGGCATCCGCCGGGCGCTCCGGGCGATCGCCCGGGATCCGGCGTCGCGGCTGGTCGACTACGGCCACCCGCTCGGCCATCCGGGCCTTCGTCGGCAATTGGCGATGCGGCTCGGCGAGCGCGGCATCGAGGTCGCGCCGCATCATATCCTGCTCACCGCCGGGGCGTCGGCCGCCGTCGATCTGGCGGTGCGCCATCTGGTCGAGCCGGGCGACACGGTCTTCGTCGACGACCCCTGCTATTACAACTTCCGCGCCAAGTTGAAGCTCCATCGGGCGCGGGTGGTCGGCATTCCCTTTCGCCCCGACGGCCCCGATCTCGAGGCCTTCGCCCGCGAGGCGGCGGTTCACCGGCCCCGGCTCTATCTGACCAATTCCGGCCCGCACAATCCGACCGGCGGGCGGATCGGTCCGGCGACCGCCCATCGCCTGCTCAATCTGGCGGCGACCCACGATTTCACCATCGTCGAGGACGACGTCTTCGCCGATTTCGAGAGCCGGCCGGCGCCGCGCATGGCCGCCCTCGACGGGCTCGAGCGGGTGGTCCACGTCGGCTCCTTCTCCAAGACCCTGTCGGCGGCGGTGCGGCTCGGCTGGGTCGCGGCGCGGGGCGATCTGATCGAGGGGCTGACCGAGCTGAAGCTCGCCACCAGCTTCACCAACGACGATCTCGCCGCCCAACTGGTCCATCGCCTGCTCGCCGACGGCAGCCATCGCCGCCACGTCGAGGGCTTGCGGCGGCGGCTCGCCCAGGCGCGCGACCGGGTCTGCCGCGATCTGGTCGCCGTCGGCATGGTGCCGTGGAGCGAGGGTGAGGCGGGGATCTTCGTGTGGGCGGAACTGCCCGAGGGCATCGACGCCGGCGAGTTGTCGAAACGGGCGGCGGCGCAGGGCATCGTGTTGGCGCCGGGCAACGTCTTCTCGCCGTCGCTCTCCGCCGGCCGCTTCCTGCGTTTCAACGTGGCCCAGTCGGGGGCGAAGCGGATCTGGGATTTTCTCGGCGAGGCGCTGCGGCGGCGCGGCTGATCACACCGGCCGCTTGAGGATACCCTCCGTCGAGGGGCGGGCATGGACGGCGGCGAGGAAGCCGGTCAACGCCGGCCGGGCGTAGAGCATCATGCGGGTCTGGGGCATCAGGGCGAGCGCGTTGACGATCGGCGCCAGCAGGAGATCGGCGAGGTTCGGCGCGGCGCCGCCGAGGAAGGGGCCGAGGCCGAGGGCGGTCTCGAAGACGGTGAGGTCGTGATCGAGCGCCTCGAGGGCGGCCTGCGGCGGCTCGAAGCTCTCGCCGCGCCGGGTGGCGTAGAACATCGGCCCGCCGATCTGGCGAATGGCGTGGACGTCGAGATAGCAGACGATGGCCGACATCCACTGCTCGACCCTCGCCGCGGCGAGCGGGTCGGTCGGCATCAGCGCCGGGCCGGGAAGGGCCGCGTCGATCCAGCGCAGGATGGCGGCGGTCTCGTAGAGCGGGCCGGAGTCGAGCAGCGCCACCGGGATCTTGCCCCAGGGATGCAGCGCCATGTGGGCCGGCTCCTTCAACCCGCTCGGCGGCGGCACCAACTCGTAAGGAACCCCCTTCTCGCGCAGCGCCAGGAGGACCGACTGCACGAAGTTCGAGAAGTTCACGCCGACGATGCGGATCGGGTCCATGGATGGCCTCCCTCGGTCTTTTCTCCAGGTTCCGCCGGATCGCGGCGCGGATCAAGGGGAAGCGGCGGCGAAGGCGGGGGGCTTTCGCGGTGGGTCCAACCGGACGGGGCGTGGGGGCGTGACTTGCTACTCCCGCAAGGGCCCTTTGCGTAATTCGGCCGAGGCCCTCCTCGGGCTCCGCGCGCGATGGTTCGAGACGCGCCTACGGCGCTCCTCACCATGAGGCGGTTTGGGTTTTTCGAAACAAATACAAGGGCCTCATGGTGAGGAGCGCTCGCCACGAGCGCGTCTCGAACCATCACGCACGCCCGTCACGCCCGTCACGCCCGTTCGGGCAGCGGCGCCTCGCCCTTCCTCACCCTGATCAGGTTCATGAAGCGGGTGAAGAGGTAGTGGCTGTCGCGCGGGCCGGGCGAGGCCTCGGGGTGGTACTGCACCGAGAACACCGGCTTGCCCTCGAGGGCGATGCCGCAGTTCGATCCGTCGAAGAGCGAGACGTGGGTCTCGACGACGCCGGCCGGCAGGCTGTCGCGATCGACGGCGAAACCGTGGTTCATCGAGGTGATCTCGACCTTGTCGGTGGTGAAGTCCTTGACCGGATGATTGGCGCCGTGGTGGCCCTGGTGCATCTTCATGGTCTTGCCGCCGAGCGCCAGGCCGAGCATCTGGTGACCGAGGCAGATGCCGAAGGTCGGAATGCCCGACGCGACCACCGCCTCGATGGTCGGCACGGCGTATTTGCCGGTCTCGGCCGGGTCGCCGGGGCCGTTCGACAGGAAGACGCCGTCGGGATCGAGGGCGAAGATCTCTTGCGCCGTGGCGGTCGCCGGCAGAACCGTGACCTTGGCGCCGGCGGCGGCGAGCAGGCGCAGGATGTTGCGCTTGACGCCGAAGTCGAGGGCGACGACGTGATACTTCGGCGCAGTCTGGCGGCCGAAGCCCTCGCCGAGCGTCCAGGTGGTCTCGTCCCAGACGAAGCTCTGGGCGCTGGTGACCATCGGCACCAGATCCATGCCCTCGAGGCCGGGCCAGGCGGCGGCTTCCGCCTTCAGGGCGTCGAGATCGAAGACGCCGTCGGGCGCATGGGCGATCACCGCGTTGGGCATGCCCTTCTCGCGGATCAGGGCGGTCAAGGCGCGGGTGTCGATGCCGGCGAGGCCGACGACGCCGCGCGCCTTCAGCCATTGGTCGAGGTGGCGGGTCGAGCGCCAGCTCGACGGATCGGTGATCGGCGCCTTCAGCACGCAACCGCGCACGCCGGAGGACGAGGCCATGTTGACGGTCTCGATGTCCTCGTCGTTGACGCCGATGTTGCCGATGTGGGGGAAGGTGAAGGTGATGATCTGGCCGGCGTAGGAGGGGTCCGTCAGGATCTCCTGATAACCGGTCATCGCGGTGTTGAAGCAGACCTCGCCGACGGCGGTTCCGACGGCGCCGAGGCCCTGGCCCTCGATCACGGTGCCGTCGGCCAGCACCAGGAGGGCGGTCGGCTTCTTCTCGGCCCAGGCGTCGGAGGTCGTGGCAGCGTCGGCTGCGATGGTGTCGGTCATGGCTTTTCCGTTCCCGCCGGGGGTCGCTCATGAAGGCATGAGCCGCGCGGATCGCGTGAAGGCCGGTGGGGCGGCTTCCCACGCGCGCGACGTCCGACCCCGCGAAGGTCGTCGCCCGCTCGTCTGGCGGCATATAGGGGGAAGGCGGCGCGGCGGTCAACACGGGGTGGGCCGAGCGCCACGCGAGGGCTTCGTTTTCCCGCGTCTTCCGGTGTAGAGGAGGGAGAGAGTGGCCGAGCCCCGACGGGCTCGAGACCCAGCCCGAGGAGACGAAGATGCGCGAAGAGCTCAATGCCGCGGTGAAGACCGCGATGAAGGCCGGCGACAAGGCCCGGCTCTCGGTGCTGAGGATGATCACCTCGGCGATCAAGGACAAGGACATCGCCGGGCGGACCTCGGGCGCCGAGCACGTCTCGGACGCCGAGATCGTCGAGCTGATGGCCAAGTTGGTGAAGAGCCGCGAGGATTCCGCCAAGCTCTACGAC
Source organism: Prosthecomicrobium sp. (assembly GCA_048497495.1). Lineage (GTDB taxonomy): Bacteria > Pseudomonadota > Alphaproteobacteria > Rhizobiales > Ancalomicrobiaceae > JAFHCF01. The sequence goes on along the minus strand of JAFHCF010000245.1, from coordinate 17,379 downwards.
GACGGCGGTCGTCCCGAACTCGCCGCCAAGGAGCGCGAGGAGATCGCCGTCATCCGCGAATACATGCCGCGCCAGATGGACGAGGCGGAAGCCCGGGCGGCGATCGCCGATCTCGTCACCGAGATCGGCGCGGCCGGGCCGAAGGACATGGGCCGGGTGATGGCGGCGCTGAAGGAGCGCTTCACCGGCAAGATGGACATGGCCAAGGCGAGCGGTCTGGTGAAGGCGGCGCTGACGGCGTGATGCCTCCCTCCGGCGCCGGGCGTGGCCGAACCCCCGGCGCCCGGCCCGGGCCGCCGGCGGATTTGTCGGTGGCGCGGCGGCGTGAGATGCTCCACCGATGACGTTTCTCCTCTATGTCGGCGCGGCCCTGGCGGAGATCTCGGGGTGTTTCGCCTTCTGGGCGTGGATGCGCCTCGACCGATCGCCATTGTGGCTGTTGCCGGGCATGGCGTCGCTGGCGTTGTTCGCCCATCTCCTCACCTTCGTCGACAGCGCGGCGGCGGGGCGCGCCTACGCGGCCTACGGTGGCGTCTACATCGCGGCGTCGCTGTTGTGGCTGTGGGGCGCCGAGGGGGTTCGCCCGGACCGTTGGGACCTGATCGGCGCGGCGGTCTGTCTGACCGGCGCGGCGATCGTGCTGTTCGGGCCGCGGGGCTGACCCGCCGCATCGACATCGGGCGCCGCTTTCGCGAGGAGGTGCGACAGGCTGTCCCTGCGACCGTTTTGCCGCGGGTTTTTTGATCCATCGCAAGGTTTGGACGTCGTCTAAATCTCATAACCCGTCTCGACCGAACCGGCGGCTCGCGGCTCGGACGGGGGACGCGGGCAACACAGATCGGGGGGTCGAGGAGGCCCGCCGACGGCATCGTCGGCACATCCGATGGAGGTCCGTCCCATGACGCGCCCGATGTCCCTGATCTTCGCATCCCTCGCCATTCTCGCCGGATCGACCACTCTCGCCATCGCCGCCGACGAGCCGATCCAGCCGATTCCCGCCGCCAAGATCGGCAATGCCGCGTTGGTCGAACTCGGCAAGAAACTCTACTTCGACCCGCGGCTGTCGAAGTCCGGCTTCATCTCCTGCAACTCGTGTCACAACCTGTCGATGGGCGGCACCGACAACCTGCCGACCTCGATCGGCGATCATTGGCAGCAGGGGCCGATCAACTCGCCGACGGTGCTCAATTCCAAGATGAACCTCGCCCAGTTCTGGGACGGTCGGGCCAAGGATCTCAAGGAGCAGGCCGGCGGACCGATCGCCAATCCGGGCGAGATGGCCTTCACCCACGCGCTCGCCATCGAGGTACTGGATTCGATCCCGGCCTATGTCGCCGAGTTCAAGGGCGCCTTCGGTTCGGACGGTGTGAACATCGACCGGGTGACGACGGCGATCGCCGCCTTCGAGGACACGCTGGTGACGCCGAACTCGCGCTTCGACAAGTGGCTCGGCGGTGACAAGAAGGCCCTCACCAAGCAGGAACTGGCCGGTTGGGAGCTCTTCAACGACTCCGGCTGCACCGCCTGCCACAACGGTCCGGCCGCCGGCGGCGCCTCGTTCCAGAAGATGGGCGTGGTCGAGCCCTACCAGACCAAGAGCAAGGCCGAAGGCCTCGCCGGGGTCACCGGCAAGGACGCCGACCGCTTCAACTTCAAGGTTCCGACGCTGCGCAACATCGACATGACCTATCCCTACTTCCACGACGGCGCCTATTGGAGCCTCACCGAAGTGGTCGACCTGATGGGCCGTCTGCAGCTCGGCAAGAAGTTCAATCCGGACGAGAACGCCTCGATCGTGGCGTTCCTCAAGACGCTGACCGGCGATCAGCCGGACTTCAAGATGCCGATCCTGCCGCCGTCGACCGACAAGACCCCGAAGCCGAAGCCCTTCGGCTGAGTGGAGGTCGCGCCGGTCTGCCTCGGGGTCGAGGGCGTGAATGCGATCCGGGGTGCCCTGAGGGGCTTCCCGGATCTATCCGCCGCCCGAAGGGCGGGTTAGACTTGGTCCAACCATTCCTCAGCCCGCGCGCTGGAGTCCCGTTCCATGGGTCAAGCCACACCTCAGTCGTTGCTCCCGCCCGAAGTCGAACTCGACGCCATCGACGACACGGGGATCGGACAGATGACCGACACCACCGACCAGGACATCGCCGACCGGCTGCGCGCCGCCGGCATCTCGCTCACCCTGCAACGGTTGGTGATCGCGCGGGTGCTGCTGGCGCGGCCGATCCATCTCACCGCCGATCAGGTGTGGGCCCGGGCGCGGGTGATCATGCCGGAGATCAGCCGGGCGACCGTCTACAACACGCTCGATCTGTTCGAGCGCTCGACGCTGCTGCGTCGGTTGATCATCGACGCCGAGAAGGTGGTGTTCGATTCGAACACCGCGCCGCATCATCATCTCTACGACGCCTCGACCGGCGAGGTGACCGACATCTCCGCCGGCGAATTGAAGGTGATCGGCATGCCGAGCCTGCCGCCGGGCATGGAGATCGAGGACGTCGACGTGGTGGTGCGCATCCGCCCGCGGGCGCGGTGATCGGCGGGCTCGGTCGATTCCAGATCCGATTTCCGACATGGGGCGCGGCGCGCGTTCGCCGCGGCGTGGGGCGTTCGTGGCAGGTCGCGGCGTCGTCGGTCGGTCTCTGATTTGTATCCGCTCTTGTTATTTTTTACAGTTCACCGCTAAGTTACGTTAGGTAATTTGAAGGGTGCTTCCGCCTCCGAGGCCTTCGAGCACCGTGATATACATCGAAAATCGCTACGTAAGTTTGCGTATGCGACATAAGATTGCATCGAATATGATTAAATACATTGTTTACTGTTAATATTCTAGCCTCCGATTCCTCAACGAATCGAGACGAGCCCCGTTCTCTTCGCGCGAACATGGTGAAACGATTCGTACCACTCGTCCGATGGGACCCGAAAGAGAGTCATCGCGATCATGTTGGTCGACCTCCTGGCCTATCTTCCATCGGAACTGCGTCGTCGAACGGCGGCGCTGCACATGGTGGCCGGAGCCCTCTTCGGGTCGAGCTTTCTCGTCGTCGGCCTCGTCATCGGTCTGGTCGAACGCGACTTGACCTTCTCGCCGGCCTCGATCGCGGCGGTCTTCGACCAGAACTACCTCTTGTGGATCATCGCGCTCTCGCCGATCGTCCAGGGCGGGACCTTCTATCTGGTCGGGCGGTCACGCGCCTCGCTCGAGCGTGAGTTGTCGCTGCGCGTCGCCACCGAAGCGGAGATGCGCCATCTCGCCTTCCACGACGAGCTCACCGGGCTTCCCAATCGCGCCTGCCTCTTCGACACCCTCGACGGCGTCGCCGGCATGCGGGGAAAGGGCGGCATCTTGATGATGCTCGATCTCGACAAGTTCAAGAACGTCAACGACACGCTCGGCCATCTCGTCGGCGATGCCCTGCTGAAGACCATCGGCGACGAATTGCAGCGGGCCTTCGGCTGGCGCGGTTGGCGCAACTTCCGGCTCGGCGGCGACGAGTTCGCCATTCTCGTCCCCGACGAGGCGCGGCTTTCGGGCATCGAACCGGCCGACGAGATCATCGACCTGTTCTCGCGCCCGTTCCGCGTCGGCGAGGCGGCACTGCAGAGCGGCGTCAGCATCGGTGTGTGCCGCTACCGCGACGACGGTGTCGGTGGGCGGGAATTGTTGCGGCAGGCGGACATCGCGCTCTACGCGGCGAAGAACAAGGCCGGCTCCAACTGGAGCGCCTTCGACGGGGCCATGGACCAGGCGATGCAACAACGCGCCGATCTCGAGCGCGACCTCGGTCTGGCGCTGGCCGGCGGGCAGTTCGAGCTCCACTTCCAACCGATCTACGAGATCGCCGGCGAGGCTCTGCTCGGCTGCGAGGCGTTGATCCGCTGGAACTCGCCGAAGCGTGGATTGGTTCCGCCCAACGACTTCATCAATTTGGCCGAGGAGACCGGGCTGATCGTCGAGATCGGGCGGTGGGTGCTGATGGAGGCGTGCCGGGTGGCGGCGTCCTGGCCGGATCCGATGAGCATCGCGGTCAACGTCTCGCCGCTGCAGTTCCGCAACTGGACCTTTCTCGCCGATGTCGGTCGCGCCCTCGACCTCTCCGGCCTCGCCTCCCCTCGGCTGACCCTCGAGATCACCGAGAGTCTGCTCATCGACGACATCGAGGACACCGTCCGGATGCTCGAGCGCATACGCAGCCTCGGCATCAAGATCTCGCTCGACGACTTCGGCACCGGCTATTCCAGCCTCGGCTATCTCCAGCGCATGCCCATCGACCACATCAAGGTCGATGCCTCCTTCGTCAAGCGCATGATCGAGAACCCCGGCGACGCGCGCATCGTCGAGGCGGTGGTGGGGCTGAGTCAGGGGATCGACAAGCGGGTGACGATCGAGGGCATCGAAAGCGACGACCAACTGCGCTTCGTCCGCGGTCTCGGCGCGGAAGAGGCGCAAGGGTTCCTGTTCTCGAGACCACTGCCGAGGGCCCAGATCGACGCATTGATGGATGTCGAACGGCGTCGCCGCGACGCGGCGGAGTGATCGGGCGAGATCGGCGATGCGCAGGGCAACGTCCTCCCCTATAGTCCCCCCATGAAATTTCCGCCCCACCTCCTCGACGAGATCCGCGCGCGGCTTCCGGTTTCGGAAGTCGTCGGGCGGCGCGTGCGGCTGAAGCGGCAGGGGCGGGAATTCGCCGGGTTGTCGCCGTTCAATCCCGAAAAGACACCGTCGTTCTTCGTCAACGATCAGAAGGGCTTCTATCACTGCTTCTCGTCGGGCAAGCACGGCGACGTGTTCCGCTTCCTGATGGAGACGGAGGGCCTGTCGTTCCCGGAAGCCGTCGAGCGGCTCGCCGCCGAGACCGGGGTCGATCTGCCCAAACCGGACGCGCGCGAGGAGAAGCGCGAGCGCCATCGCGCCAGCCTCTCCGACGTCACCGAGATGGCGGCGCGTTTCTTCGAGGAGCAGCTCAGGCTCTCCTCCGGCGCGACGGCGCGGGCCTATGTCGAGCGACGGCGGCTGGAGCCGCGCACCGTCAAGGAGTTCCGCATCGGCTTCTCGCCGGCCGAGCGCGACGGGCTGAAGCGGTTCCTCGCCTCCAAGGGCGTCGACGAGCAGGCGATGATCGATGCCGGGCTGATCATCAAGCCGGATGACGGACGGCCGACCTACGACCGGTTCCGCAACCGGCTGATGATCCCGATCCAGGACGAGAAGGGCCGGGTGGTCGCCTTCGGCGGGCGCGCCATGGCGCCGGAGGACCAGCCGAAATACCTCAACTCGCCGGAGACCGAGCTCTTCCACAAAGGGTTCATGTTGTTCAACGGCCACCGCGCCCGCCAGGCGTCCTACGACCAGGGCACGGTGATCGTCGTCGAGGGCTATCTCGACGCCATCGCGGTGTGGCAGGCCGGCATTCCGGGGGTGGTGGCGACACTCGGCACCGCCTTCACCGAGGAGCAGATCCAGCGGATGTGGCGCTTCGCCGCCGAGCCGATCGTCTGTTTCGACGGCGACAAGGCCGGCATCAAGGCGGCGCACCGGGCGATCGACCGCATCCTGCCGCATCTGAAGTCGGGCTTCTCGTTCAATTTCGTCTTCCTACCCGATGGCAAGGACCCCGACGAGATCATCGCGCTCGGGGGCCGCGCCGCCTTTCAGACCCAGGTCGAGCATGCCGTGCCGCTCGCCGACGTGTTGTGGGATCGGGAGACGCAAGGGGCGGCGATCGACACGCCGGAGCGCAAGGCGGCGCTGGAGAAGCGGCTGGAGGATCTCGTCCACGAGATCAAGGACGCCCGGGTCCAGCGCGCCTACCAGCTGCGCTATCGGCTCAGGCTCTCCAACCTGTTCTGGACCTCGGAGCGGCGCGACCAGGGCGAGGCCCGTCCGGGGGGCGGTTACCCGAAGGGGGGACGGGCGGGATGGGGCCAGCCGGCCCGCGAGGTCGGATCCTCGGCGATGCCGCCGATGCCCGACGGCGATCTCGTCGGGCTCGAGCGGGTGGTGTTGGGGCTCTGCGTCGAATACCCCGATCTGTTCGAGGCGGCGTGCGAGCGCATCGTCGGGCTCGACTTCGGGCTCGAGCCGCACGAGGCCTTCAAGCGCGAACTCTACCGCATGGCGACCGAGGTCACGGATCTGTCGATCTCCTCCTTCTACGAGGGGATCGACCCACGCTTCTTCTTCCTCCTGAAGGAGGTGCACGGCGAGGAGGTCGCCGACGAGGCCGGCCGGGTGGTGAGCGCGCGCGGCGCGCGGCTCAAGGATCGTTTCAAGGTGCTGCGCTTCCACCCCCCCGAGACCTGGGTGGAGACCTGCCTCTGGCATTTCCTCGACCGGCTGGAGCTCCGGCAGATGGAGCGCGACCTGGAACGTGAGGTGTCGATGGTCGGCGCCGAGGCCGACGAGGCGGTGGAGGCGCGCATCCTCGGGCTGTCGCGCGACATCGGCCGGCGGCGCGAGGAATTCGGCCGGCGCGAGCAGGAGCTGGCGGAAGAGGCCAAGGAGATCCGCAAGGCGCACGGCGTCAACGGTGGCGGCGGCATCGCGGCGGGCGGACTGCCGACGGCGTGACCGGCGCGATCACCCGAAATCCGGGGGACGAGACAACTTGTGGGGGAGCGCGCGGCGGCGTCGCCACGAGAGATTCGCCTCGGCTGGCGAATCATGACACGAATCACCCTTGCGAAAACCGATTCGCTCGTTAAATAACCAGCTTCCGGACCGTTGCTCGCATCGGCGCAGCCCTCCTCGCGCGATCGAGGCGACGGTCGGAAGGAAGCCGGTTTCGTCGGCGAGACGCGCCGATCTCGAGCGATGCGGTTCCTCGCGCGCATCGAAGCGGTGAGAGTTAATCGGAGCTTAGGACAAGCGCCGTAAATCAACCTTTCGGTCGATCGATCCAGAGGGTTCGCGCCCTCGTCGGTTTCGTCATCGGTCCTCGTGCGCCCGCATGGGCGACGGTTCGGTGACGTCACCCGGTCGGTTCGGCCGTCGTATCCTTCAGGAGATCCGTTCCATGGCGACCAAGGCAGGCGATCAGGAAGAGGCCGAGGTTCAGGCCCCCGAGACGCAGGACGGACCGCTTCTCGATCTGTCGGATGCCGCCGTCAAGCGGATGATCAAGCTCGCCAAGAAGCGCGGCTTCGTCACCTACGACGAGCTCAACGACGTGCTGCCCTCCGAGCAGGTGGCCTCCGAGCAGATCGAGGACATCCTCGCCATGCTCAACGAGATGGGCATCAACGTCGTCGAGACCGAAGAGGCGGAGAGCGAGGAAGAGGGCGCCAAGGCCGAGGAGGAGGAGCCGGAGGCGACCGACCTCGCCGAAGCCAGCCCCTCGGTGCCGGCGCGCGCCCCCACCGCGCGCGAGCCCGCCGACCGCACCGACGACCCCGTCCGCATGTATCTGCGCGAGATGGGCTCGGTGGAGCTCTTGTCGCGCGAGGGCGAGATCGCCATCGCCAAGCGCATCGAGGCCGGCCGCGAGGCGATGATCGCCGGCCTCTGCGAGAGCCCGCTGACGCTCCAGGCGGTGATCATCTGGCGCGACGAACTCAACGACGGCAAGATCCTGCTGCGCGACATCATCGACCTCGAGGCGACCTACGCCGGCCCGGACGGCAAGAACGCCGGCCCGCCGATGGTGCCGGTCGAGGAGGAGACGCCGGAGGAGGTCGAGGAGCCGGCCGAGCCGGAGAACGACGACGGCGAGGACGACATGGAGGGCAACGTCTCGCTCTCCGCCATGGAGGCCGAGCTCAAGCCCAAGGTGCTCGAGACCTTCGACCGCATCGCCGACGACTACAAGAAGCTGCACCGCCTGCAGGAGCAGTTGGTCGAGGGCCGTCTCAAGAACGAGACTCTGTCGCCCTCCCAGGAGCGCCGCTACAAGAAGCTCAAGGACGACCTGATCACCGAGGTCAAGGGTCTGTCGCTCAATCAGGCCCGTATCGACAGCCTGGTCGAGCAGCTCTACGACATCAATAAGAAACTGATGGGCTTCGAGGGTCGCCTCTTGCGTCTCGCCGAGAGCTACGGCGTCGGCCGCGAGGACTTCCTCAAGAACTACCAGGGCTCGGAGCTCGATCCGCACTGGCTGCGCCGCGTCGCCAATCTCGGCACCCGCGGCTGGCGCGACTTCGTCAAGAACGAGGGCGACACGATCAAGGAATTCCGCGGCGCGATCCAGAATCTCGCCTCGGAGACCCATCTCGAGATCGTCGAGTTCCGCCGCATCGTCCACATGGTGCAGAAGGGCGAGCGCGAGGCCCGTCAGGCCAAGAAGGAAATGGTCGAGGCCAACCTGCGTCTCGTCATCTCGATCGCCAAGAAATACACCAACCGCGGCCTGCAGTTCCTCGATCTGATCCAGGAGGGCAACATCGGCCTGATGAAGGCGGTCGACAAGTTCGAGTACCGCCGCGGCTACAAGTTCTCGACCTATGCGACCTGGTGGATCCGTCAGGCGATCACCCGCTCGATCGCCGATCAGGCCCGCACCATCCGTATTCCGGTCCACATGATCGAGACGATCAACAAGATCGTCCGCACCTCGAGGCAGATGCTGCACGAGATCGGCCGCGAGCCGACCCCGGAGGAACTGGCCGAGAAGCTCGCCATGCCGCTCGAGAAGGTGCGCAAGGTGCTGAAGATCGCCAAGGAGCCGATCAGCCTCGAGACGCCGATCGGCGACGAGGAGGACAGCCACCTCGGCGACTTCATCGAGGACAAGAACGCCATCCTGCCGATCGACGCGGCGATCCAGTCGAACCTGCGCGAGACGACGACGCGGGTTCTCGCCTCGCTCACCCCGCGCGAGGAGCGCGTGCTGCGCATGCGCTTCGGCATCGGCATGAACACCGACCACACGCTGGAAGAGGTCGGCCAACAGTTCTCGGTCACCCGCGAACGCATTCGCCAGATCGAGGCGAAGGCGCTGCGCAAGCTCAAGCACCCGAGCCGGTCACGGAAGCTCCGGAGCTTCCTCGACAATTGATCGAGGGATGACGGACGCGAGACAAGGAAACCCCGGCGGCGACGCCGGGGTTTTTCGTCGAAGGGTGGGTACGGGGTTCTTCCGCGGACGGTCGGCATCGCATAGGTTGTGGAATTGCAATCGATGCGGGTGATCGTCGTGCCGACGATATCGATGTTCTTCGGATTCGTGGTCCAGATGTACTGGGGCGATCATGCGCCGCCCCATTGTCACGTCTACTATCAGGGCTACGAGGCGCTGATCGAACTGGCGACCGGGGAACCGATCGGCGGCGATCTGCCGCCGGGCGCGCGGCGGCTGATCCGCGACTGGGTCGGGCGCAATCGTGCGGCGTTGTTCGCCAATTGGGAACGCGGTAGGCTGTTGCAGCCGTTCGAGGCGATCGCGGGAGCGGACTCGGAATGATCGACATCGTCAAAGTGACTCGCGCCAATGCGATGCCGTCGCAGCGGCTGTGGCTGCGGTTCTCCGACGGGCAGGAAGGGGTCGTCGACCTGTCGAGCCTGATCGCCGGCGGCGGCGAGATGGTGCGGCCCTTGGCCGATCCGGCCTTGTTCGAGCGGGTCTTCGTTTCCTTCGGCGTGCCGACCTGGCCGAACGGCTTCGATCTCGATGCCATCGCCCTGCACGACGAATTGCGGCGGGGCGGCCTGCTGACCCGAGCCACCGCGGCGGAGTGAACCCCATGTCCTTTCTGAAAAGCCTGTTCGGTCTCGGCGGTGGTGCCCCCAAGGTCGAGCCGCCCGCGCCGACGATCGAGCACGACGGGTTCACCGTCCGCGCCACGCCCTATCAGGAGGGCGGCCAGTGGCAGCTGTGCGGGGTGATCGTCCGCGAGGTCGGCGGCGAGGTGCGCGAGCATCGCTTCGTGCGCGCCGATCGCTTCCCCGATCGCGACACGGCGATCGCCATGGCCTTCGACAAGGCGAAGCGGATCATCGCCGAGCAGGGTTCGCGACTGTTCGGTTGAGACGTCGCGATCCGGCGAGTGAACCGCGTCGGCGGGCTTGCGGCGCGGCGCGGCGCCGGCCATGGTCGGCGGCCGCGTCGCCGATAGCGTCGCCGTTCCGGAGGTCCCGCCCGTGCCGCAGTCCGTCGCAATCCCCGCTCCCGCCGACGCCGATGCCCGCCGCGCCGCGCCGCCCGTCGTCACCTACGCGGTCGAGCACCTGCCGGCCTTCGACGCCGCCTTCTACGAGGGCGCGCGCGAGGGCATGGAGAAGATCGACGAGGTGATCGTGAGCCCCCGCGACGCGAGCGCCTTCGGCGTGCCGGCGGGGTGCTTCTTCCGCATCGTCTCGATCGAGGGGCCGCAGGTCGGCGATCTCGATCTGTGGAGCGCCCATGATCCGAGCGAGCGCTTCTTCTCGGGCAAGACGCGGGCGCTGCACGGCACCCATGTCGGGGTCGGCGATCGGCTGTGGAGCAATCTGCCCTACTTGCGTCCGATGGCGACGATCACCGCCGACACGCTCGGCTGGTACGGGTTCGACGCCGACGGGGCCGGCGTCCACGACGTCATCGGCACCCGCTGCGATCCCTATACCAACCGGCTGCTCGCCGGCGTCGACTATCACAACTGCTGCCATTCGAACCTGACGCGGGCCCTGGCGAAGGCGACCGACCTGAGCCTGGCGGAGGCCGAGCCGCTGGTCCACGACGTGCTCAACGTCTTCATGTGCACCGGCTTCACCCACGACACCCATCGCTACTTCATGAAGGCGAGCCCGGTTCGGCCCGGCGACTATCTGGAGTTCTTCGCCGAGATCGATCTCCTCGGGGCGCTGTCGGCCTGTCCCGGCGGCGATTGCGGCGCCTCCCATTCGAGCGACGCGGTCGCGTGCCATCCGCTGAAGGTCGAGATCTTCCGGCCGCGCGCCGAAGCGCTCGCCGGTTGGCGGCCGGCGGAGGTCAACGCCTATCCGCGAACCCACGGGCTCTGAGGGGCGCGCGCCGACACCCGGGGTATCGCCGAGGGGCCCCTCGGGTTAGGCTTTCCCGCAGCCGTTTCCGATCCGCTCGGACGGGGCTCAGGTCGCAACCACGGACGGGGTCCGCATGACAGATTCCACCGATTCTCCCGACGCTCCGCGCGGCGAACTCACCGTCCGCGTCATCGCCATGCCGGCGGACACCAACGCCAACGGCGACATCTTCGGCGGCTGGGTGCTCAGCCAGATGGATGCCGCCGGCGGCATTCGCGGGGTCGAGCGGGCGCTCGGGCGCGTCGTCACCCTCAAGGTCGACACGATGATGTTCCTGAAGCCGGTCAAGGTCGGCGACGTGCTCTGCGTCTACACCGAGGTGGAGTCCATCGGCCGGACCTCGATGAAGATCCACATCGAGGCCTGGGCCAAGCGTTTCCTCACCCATGTGCGGGTCAAGGTCACCGACGCCACCTTCACCTTCGTCGCCGTCGACGAAGACGGCAAGCCGCGCGTCATCCCGCCGGAGGAGTGAGGATCGGGCGACGAAAACGGCCCCGCTCTGATCGAACGGGGCCGTCTTGCGGGTTTTGACGACGTGGCCGCGTCAGCGGTCGGTCGGCCGGGTGCGGTCGATCATCAGGCGCTCGGCGTCGGTGAGGACGGGCTTGTCGCCGGCCTCGGCGTCCCGGCGCGTCTCGGCCGGCTTCGCGGCCGAGACGGTTTCGTCGATGTCGAGCGAGGCGACCTCGAAGGGCTTCGCCCGGCCATCGGCGGCGGTGACCGCGACGCGGGTGAGGCCGGCGCCGGTGAAGCCGAGGACGTCCGCGGCGCCATGCGACAGGTCGATGATCCGACCCTTGATGAAGGGGCCGCGATCGTTGATGCGCACCACCACCGACTTGCCGTTCCTGAGGTTGGTGACCAACAGGCGCGAGCCGAGCGGGGCGGTGCGATGGGCGGCGGTCATGGCGTGCATGTTGAACCGTTCGCCGGAGGCGGTGGGCCCGCCGTGATGCCTGCCACCATAGAAGGAGGCGATGCCTTCGCCCTGGACCTTGTTCGACCCGGCGGCCGAACCGGCGAGGGCCGGTGCCGCGGACAAGGCGAGGAGCGTGCCGGCGAGCGCGGCACGGCCGCGCAGGCGCGCGGCGCCGTTTTGGTTCGTCATCATGAATTCCACTCCGATGGGCACGGCCACCCGCCAAGGGTTTCGAGGCTCGTGCATGCGAGGTCCCGGGGCTCATCGAGCACACGCGGGGATCGCCTCGTCAGGTCGATGGGCGGATCGGGTCTCTCCCCGATCGGTTGCCATCGGCTCTGGATCCGGCCTCGCATCGGTGCGGAGCGCCGGTATCCACGAAGACCGCCCAGGGCCGCATCGCAGGCCGTGAGCGTCTTCCTTCGTCACCGGCGCGAGGTGCGGTCCGGTCGACGGAACGGGTCTGCTTCAGGAGTTCGGTATGGCTTCGTCTCCGGCGCGGCGATCGGCGCGGGACCAGCGGTCCGTCTCGTCGATCGTCGTGGTTCGGCCGGCGGTGGCACGCGTGGTATTCGCGCCCGTTTCCGCGTCGGCCGAGGACGGCGCCTTCGTCGGCGATCCGTCCGGGTCGAGGTCTGGTCGCGACGATCTCTTGTCTCGCAACCGCTGAGAAACGCCGAATGACCGAAGAAAGTGTTCACAACGTGACGCGTGCTTGTCCGCCGGTCACACGCCGTGCTAGGCCAACACCCGACTCGACCCTCACCGCGGCTCAGCGGAGGACGGTTCGGGCCCGTAGCTCAATGGTTAGAGCCGTCCGCTCATAACGGATTGGTTGCAGGTTCGAGTCCTGCCGGGCCTACCATCAACCCTCTGATCTCCTTCACTGAAGCCCCGGAGCCCGGGCCGGTGCGGTCACGCTCCTCCGGCGGCTTCGCCTCGCGGGCTCGGCGCCGGCAGGCGGCGGTCGCGGACGGTCAGGGCGAGGAGGGCGGCATAGCCGAGGATCCAGGCGAAGGCCGAGGCGAGGAGGAGCGGTTGGGCGAGATCGGCGAGGCTCGCCGCCAGCCGCAGGGCCGCCGCCGTGAGGAGGGCGGCGACGAGGAGATCGGCGGTGCGGCTCACGCCGAGGGCGAGGCCGGCATAGCGACGCACCACCGAGGTCATGATGGCGGCGCACATCAGTCCGTAGGTGCCGGTGCCCCAGGCATGGATGCCGGCGTCGGCGAGACGCGGATCGGCGGCGAGGATGCCCCAGGCCTGGAGGCCGAGCCCGAGGGGCAGGCCGGCATAGCCGAGGTGGAGCGCCAGGAAGGGGAGGCGGTCGCGGGTCGACCAGCCGCCCCAGGTGGCGAGGCGGACGACATGGGCGAGGGCCGCGAGCGCCAGGAGCGCGGCGGTGGTGTGGCGCGCGGGCGCGACGGCCCAGGCGGCGAGCGCCGTCGCCGAGAGCGCCAGGACCGCGATCTCGAAGCGCCACGGCGTCGGCGGCGCCTGCCGCTCGCCGCGTTTCTCGGCGAGATGGCGGGTCAGGGCCGGGGCGATGCGGCCGCCCATCACCATGGCGACGAGGGCGGCGGCCGAAAGTCCGAGGCGGAGGCCGAGGCCGGTGTCGGCGCGCGCCGCGCCCTCGAGGAAGAGCCCGTCGGCGAGGGTGAAGAGGGCGAGGAGGGCGACGAGCCCGAGGTCGCGCCGGTCGCCGGCGGCGACGATACGGAAGCCGGCGTAGGTCGCGAGGGCGGCCGTGAGGGCCGGCGACAGCCAGAACAGCGCGGGATCCGGGGCGGCGAGGAAGGCGAGGCGGGCGGCGAGCCAGAGCGCGGCGAGGCCGATCACCATCGCCGGCGGCACCGAGGGGCCGCCGGTCCAGCGCGGCAGGGCGGTCAGCATGACGCCGGCGAAGGCCGCCGGGAAATGGCCGAAGAGCATCTCGTGGGCATGCCAGTCGAGGGGCGACAGACCTTCGGGCGGCGTCCAACGGCCGTCGAGGGCGAGGAGGAAGAGGGCGATCGCCGCCATCGTGCCCAGCGCGGCGAGGGGGAAGAACACCTCGTAGGGCGCGAGCCGGGTGGCGAGCGGTTTCATCTCGCCCGATCCTCGCCGGTCCATTCGGCGGCGCGCGGCAGGCCGTCGAGATCGAGCAGGTCGACGGCGCGGGCGGCGATGTGGTCGACGATCGCCGCGACCGAGGCCGGTTTCAGGTAGAAGGCCGGCACCGGCGGGGCGATGATGGCGCCGGCCTCGGTGACGGCGGCCATGGCGCGCAGATGGCCGAGGTGGAGCGGGCTCTCGCGGGCGATCAGCACCAGCCGGCGGCGCTCCTTCAGGTGGACGTCGGCGGCACGCACCAGGAGATCGGCGGCGTTGACGGCGGCGACGGCGCCGAGCACCCGCATCGAGCAGGGGGCGACGATCATGCCGGCGGTGCGGAACGAGCCGGAGGCGATCGCCGCGCCGATGTCGTCGATCGCATGGCGGCGGTGGACGAGGCCTTCGAGGCGGGCGAGGGCGTCGGCGCCGACCTCGTGGAGAAGCGTCCGCAGGCCGGCGGTGGTGACGACGAGATGGGTCTCGACGCCGCCGTCGCGCAGGATCTCGGCGATGCGGACGGCGATCGCCGCGCCGGAGGCGCCGGAGAGGCCGAGGACGACGCGGCTCATGAGCTTCCCTTCTGCTCGAGGCCCCACTTCCCGAGACCCTGCGTCCCGAGACCCTACGTCTCGAGACCCAGATGCGACCACAGGGCGTCGACGCGGGCCGAGACGTCGCCGTCCCGGGCCAAGACGCGGCCCCATTCGCGCTCGGTCTCGGTGCCGATCTTGGTGGTGGCGTCGAGGCCCATCTTGCCGCCGAGACCGGATTTCGGCGAGGCGAAATCGAGATAGTCGATCGGGGTGCGGTCGACCAGCATGACGTCGCGGGAGGGATCGGAGCGGGTCGCCACCGCCCACATGACGTCGTCCCAGTTTCGCACGTCGATGTCGGGGTCGACCAGGATGACGAACTTGGTATAGGCGAACTGCGGCAGCATCGACCACAGGCCCATCATCACCCGGCGCGCCTGGCCGGGATAGGACTTCACGATCGAGGCGACGGCGATGCGGTAGGAGCAGGCCTCCGGCGGCAGCCAGAAGTCGACAACCTCGGGGAACTGTTTCTTCAGAAGCGGCAGGAACAGCCGGTTGAAGGCCTCGCCGATGCGCGACGGCTCGTCGGGCGGGCGGCCGGTGTAGGTGGAGAGATAGATCGGCTCGGCGCGCATGGTGATCGCCGAGACGGTCATCACGGGGAAGTCCTCGACCGAGTTGTAATAGCCGGTGTGGTCGCCGTAGGGGCCCTCGGGCAGGGTCTCGGTCGGCGACACCCAGCCCTCGATCACCATCTCGGCGTCGGCCGGCACCTTCAACGGCACGGTCTTGGCATCCACCAGGCGCGAGCGAGCGCCGCGCGTCAGGCCGGCGAAGTGGAGCTCGGAGAGTTCCTGCGGCAGCGGCAGCACGCCGGCGAGGATGGTGCCGGGATCGGCGCCGATCACCACGGCGATCGGCATCTTCTCCCCGCGTTTCGCCCAGGCGCGGTGATGGGCGGCGCCGCCGCGATGCGCCAGCCATCGGGTGATCAGCCGGTCGCGGCCGGCGACCTGGAGCCGGTAGACGCCGACGTTGTATTTCGAGGTCGAGACGCTGTCCGGCGGGCGGGTGATCACCAAGGGCCAGGTGACGAGCGGCGCCGGTTCGCCGGGCCAGCAGGTCTGGATCGGGAGACGGGAGAGGTCGATCTCGGCGCCGGTCAGCACCCGCTCGTGGACGGGGGCGTGGCGCACCGTCTTCGGCCGCATGGTCAGGGCGGCCTTGAGCAGCGGCAGGCGGGAGAGCGCGTCGGCGACGCCCTCGGGCGGGGTCGGATCGCGCAGGGCCGCGAGATCCTCGCCGAGGCGGTCGAGGCCGGAGGGCTCGATGCCGAAGCCGAGGGCGACGCGCTCGACGGTGCCGAAGAGATTGACGAGGACCGGGATCGGCGAGGGCGTGCCGTCGGCGAGGATCGGTTTCTCGAAGAGCAGCGCCGGGCCGCCGGCTTCCAGCACCCGGCGGTGGATCTCGGTCATGTCGAGGACGGTGGAGACCGGCGCGGCGATGCGCTTCAGGAGCCCGCGCCCCTCGAGCAGGGCGAGAAAGTCGCGGAGGTCGTCGAAGGGCGGATGGTCGCGATGCGGCACGGCGGGTCCTCGGATGGGGACCTCATGTGGACCCGATCACGGCGGGCTCGCCATGACCTCGGTCAACGTGGAGGCGGCGGCGCCGCCTCAGATCATGCCGCGACGGGCGACGTCGCGAATGTCGCCACGGGCGATGCCGAGGTCGGCGAGGTCGCGATCATGCAGCGCGCTCAGTTCGGCGACGGTCTGGTGATAGAGCCGAATGCGATGGAAGCGGGCGGCGATCGAGTGGCGGACGTGGGCGAGGATCATGGTCGGGTCTCGTCGTGGGTTGGCCGCAATTCATTGCAGCGGCGGCATTCATCTCGACCAGAATTTAGTGTGCATCGCAGCAAAACGACAGACCCGAGAATGAACTTCC
This sequence comes from Prosthecomicrobium sp., assembly GCA_048497495.1. Lineage (GTDB taxonomy): Bacteria > Pseudomonadota > Alphaproteobacteria > Rhizobiales > Ancalomicrobiaceae > JAFHCF01. Next base: position 893 of record JAFHCF010000245.1, on the reverse strand, counting down.
GCCATGCGGCAGACGCATGGACGCATTCCCAATCCCGCCATTTTTCGAGGTGCTCGGCGATCGGGCGGGGCCATCGCGTCGAATGCGAAGACCCCCGGAACGCGGCGGCGATCCGAGGGTCGATGGCGGAGAAGCCGGGAGGCGGAGGCCGTCAGTCGGTCAGGCGACGGGCCAGGGCGCGGACATGGGCGCGGGTGATGCCCAGCCCCTCGAGCGCGTGGTCGCTCAGTGCCAGAAGCGCCGAGGCGGTGCGGGCGGAGCGCAGATAGTCGGAAACCTGAGAGCCGATGGAGTGCTGCGGGGACGAAAAGGACATATCGGTCCACCTTTCTCCTGAGTGCATGAAAAGGATCGCGATCATGCAACTTCTTCCGAGGAGAATAGTGTGCGCTGCAATATGAAGGAAGAGCGGGAACGGGGTTCGGTCATGCGTCTGTCGCATGACGTGACGTGGTCGAGCCGCTCGAGGGGCCGACACTGAGATTTGAGTGACGTTTCCGAGGCGTCGCCGTCGGCGGCGAGCGACGCGAAACGGCGCCCGTCCGGTGGGGCGGGCGCCGTTCGCGAGGTCTTCCGGGTGTCGTCAGTCGACCAGCGTCCACTTTCCGCCACGGATCTCGAGCATGCGGAAGGCGGCGAGGCCGAGGCCCATGTGGTCGGTGGGGCTCATGTTGACGACGCCGCCGGTGCCGACGAAGCCCTTGGTCTGCTCGATGGCGTCGCGCACCTTGGCCTTGTCGGTGGTGCCGGCGCGCTCGACCGCGTCGGCATAGATCATCAGCGCGTCGTAGGCGTGGCCGCCGAAGGTCGAGACCTCGGACTTGAACCTGTCCGAATAGGCCTTGGCATAGCCGGTGACGACCGGCTTCTGCGGGTCGCTCGCCGGCAGGGTG